>CAZMSE010000007.1:62002-121759 GCA_964568865.1 uncultured Saprospiraceae bacterium | reverse complement strand
GAAAGCGTTCCGGTTTAATTCAGGAAGATATTGCTTTCATTTTGGATTTACCGGATTACTCCAACATCTCAAGATATGAAAAAGGACAAAGAACGCCAACTATTGAATTACTTCTAACTTATCACCACTTATTTGATGTTCCGATTGAATCCTTATTCGAGCAGGAATCCGAAATTATTAAATTAAAACTTATCCAAAGGATAATTCAATTAGTTCCGGAATTAAAAAAAGAGCAAATAACATTAAAGAGCACCCAAAGAATTAGATTTCTCGAAGAAACCATTAAAAGATTAACAAAATAAAATACTATGAATACACAAAGTGAGAAACCAAAAATCGTTTATGCAATTTATCCAAATGCCAATGGCTTCGGATTTGTTTATATGAATAGTCCAAGAAAATTACTCGACTTCGGAGTAGTCCGGATAAATCCGATTTGTAATTATCGGATTCTTGAAAAAATAAAAAGCTCAATCAGTTATTTTAAACCAGCCATTCTGATACTTCTTGATCCAGAAAGTAAATCTTCAAGAACCGGTAATCGAATAAAAAAACTTATTGATAAAATTTCAGTTTACGCACAAAGCGAAAATCTACAGATTTCCCAAATTTCCAGAGATCAAATCCGTGATGTCTTTGAGAATTTTGGAGTCAGTACAAAATTTGAAATATCCCAATGGCTTCTAACTGAATTTAAAGAACTTGAAAATCGAAAACCAAGAGAGCGTAAACTTTGGACAAGTGAGGATAGAAATATGGCTGTATTTGATGCTTTGTCTATGGCTATGACATGGTATTGGATTCAGGGATTTTAAAATGCTATTCCAATTCGGCTTCTCTACTGTCTTTTCCTTTAATTCTAATATTTCCCAAATCGTCTAATTGATTTGTTTGAAGTTCAAGTTCATACTCCCTTTTACCAAAAGTCATTCCGGAGATATATGAATTTTCCGGTCTTATCTGGGTTAGCAATGAAGTAAGCATTTCTGGTTCGTATTGAGCTAAAAGATATCCACTATTAAAGCCGGATATAAATTGTTTTTCGTTTAGTTCCATCATAAACTATCGCTTGAATGTTTATTTAAATACTCATTGATTGAATCAGTATCATACAGAATAATTCTTTTTTCTGGATGGGAAAACCGGATTGCACCCTCATCACGGAGTTTTTGAAGGGTGGTTTTGCTTTTAATCCGAAGCTTGTTCATGGCTTCCTCGGTTGAAATCCATTTATCCTCTTTTTTGCCTTCCTTGTCCTTGATCCGGGTTACTACCTTATCAACAAGGGCGTAAAACGCTTCATCTTCCAGGCAAATGACTTCCATGAACCAAAATTACAAAATCTTACTGGGGAGGCAAAATTGAGGCAGTTTGCTCTACCTATGTTCTACCTGATGATTTTTTAAAGACCTACGATTTCGCTGAAACCTGTACCCGGGGCGGGACTTGAACCCGCACGGCCATTTCTGGCCACAGGATTTTAAGTCCTGCGTGTCTACCAATTCCACCACCTGGGCGAATATCTTTCACATTATTGAAAGATATTTTTGATTTATCTCTTTTCGTACAAACACTTTTGTTTGTTTTCCTTATTTCTATTGTCTCTGGCCACAGGATTTTAATCCCGCTTTGATTATGATTATTTATTCTTTCTCAATACTTCAAAGCGGGACTGCGTGTCTACCAATTCCACCACCTGGGCGAATATCTTTCACATTATTGAAAGATATTTTTGATTTATCTCTTTTCGTACAAACACTTTTGTTTGTTTTCCTTATTTCTATTGTCTCTGGCCACAGGATTTTAATCCCGCTTTGATTATGATTATTTATTCTTTCTCAATACTTCAAAGCGGGACTGCGTGTCTACCAATTCCACCACCTGGGCAAAAAAAAATCCACTATGCAGTGGATTCTTTTGAGCGGGAGACGAGACTCGAACCCGCGACCCCAACCTTGGCAAGGTTGTGCTCTACCAACTGAGCTACTCCCGCAATAATTATTTTTACCATTCAAGTTATCAACTTATTTCATTGGAGCCAAAATGTGATTTTGATTAAACCGGAAATAAATTGATATTGCATTATTTTTTAATATACAAATAATTGATTTGCAATCAATTAATATATAATCATGCAATTAATACCTCCGTCATTTACGGAGGGACGGCAAATATACATAATTGTTTATGGATTACTTCTATGCCTACAGATTTTTTGTTTTATTCAAAATAGCTTATTTCCGGTTTCTCAAATCTGCCCAACACTTTCATTAACCGGCCTTTGCCCGGTTTACTCTAACCAAAACAGTAAGTTAACCTCTCTTACTTTTTCTTTTGAAATTCGTATAATATCCAAATCCCACTTCGACTTACCCACCCATTGAAATCAAATTTGGCAATCCACAAAGGGATTGTACTATATAATTGTCTGGATTCATAGGCTGGATATTTACCTTCAGCAATAATATTCTCACTTAACATCCAAAAAGTTTTAGGCTGCTTTTGTTCTATATATTGCAGCAATGTCGAATCACTATTAAAAACCAAGGTCTCAAGTGAATCTGCCCTATAAAAATGAATATTTAATATCCCGCAATCATAAGGTCCTTGTTGTAAACTTAACATCAATGCTTTATTCGTATTTGCATGATCATACAAATACTTATACATGTTGACCGATGGTTGGGCCGGACTAAATATTACTCCCAACAAAATCAAACAGTTAAAGACCACAATCGTTGATCTGCTCCATCTCAACCATCGGTTAGTCTTTATTTGATGTTGACCCCATTGGATACCCCTGGCCGTTAATACCAAAAATGGTATCATCATCGGAAACATAAACCTAAGTTCTTTGTGTCCCACCATCAAGTGACCAATCAAAAAAGAAATAAAAATCCAAACAAGAACACTACTTCGGTTAAAAACTATACCAATTATCAGAAAGACAAAAGATAAAATACTCAAAGGAGGAATACCTTTTTCAAGGTATATAGTAAAATAATACCACCAGGGACTTACCCCAAAACCGGCCGCCTTATGTTCCAGTATGTTTGCTCTGAAGTATTGGAAAGGGGTAAAAACCCATGTCCCATAAAACCAACGATCTACTAAGCCACAGAACAAAAATGAAATACAAACTCCAACAATTATGTAAAAACTTGTCCAAGACATCAATTGCTTTCTCCATATCCACCAAGCCATCAGACCCAAGATCGCAAAAGCCATTTGAAAACGAAAATAAAACGCAAATCCTAAAAGTATTCCTGCCATTATTTCAAGCCAAATGATCCTTTTGATACGTTGTTTTTCAAATTGGACCATGCACGTCATTGCCATAAAAAAACTAATCGCTGACCAATTTTCTGAAGAATAACGAACAGATAAAAGTGGTACAAACCAACTGAAGAGCAACATACCTAACAACCAGAAATTTTCTCTTTTATGCGTTCCCTCTTCTTTAAATAAACGATAACAATGAACTAAAAGCAACCAGCTCAATAAACCAGATAATATTCTCAATACCATCACCTGGTCAAAAGGACTGGTCAGGCCACACCATGAAAGAAAATGAATCACACCAAATCCTAATCCAACTTGTAGTGAGGGCCTCATACGCTCTGCAAACTCCCATGGCAAATCCTCTGCAGACATTTTACCCATTTTATAATGGGCAAATTCGAGAATTTGAAAATGTTCATCAGCATGAAATCTCCCATTGCTGAATACTGCACAAATCAACATCACCACTAACCCCAGAAAAGCCAGTAACCTTTCATCCTTATTTAAACCATGGAACATAGGATTCTAAAAAGTCTTAAATATAATGGCTTTGGAAGTTAAATCGAATTGAAATTTTTACTTCACTCGCCCGAAACCGATGCCTTTTTGTGTTTTCAGGAATAGCAAGGGCTCTTTATCCAATGATTACTGTCCTATTTTTTATTAAAAGCAATCAGCAATTCTTATCCAAAATCGTTTTACTCTTAATGCTGCATTATGAATCAACTGGCTAGGATCCTTTTTCTATTTGTGTTTTATAATCTGGGCTTACCATCTAAACTTTGGTGCCAAGAACAAATTTGGACTCACCTATATCCCGAGACCTCAAATAATCCCCTCCTTACAAAAATCAATGAGAATACACTCGCCCTATCAGGATCGCAGTTTTCTCTTCCATCTGGGTGGAAAACATTTACAGAATTCTACTCATTAGATGGAAAATTGATTCATCAAATAATCTGGGAAAGTTCAAGATTTGATAAACCCATTATTAATTTTCAATCTTTACTCCAGGACAGTCTTTTGTTTTTACTTTATGAAAATGGAAAACTTCTATCTATCCATACTCAAACCTTCAAAGTTGATAGCAGTTTTCCCAACATGTTAAATTGTCTATTGGACAAAGAATACAGCATAAGCCAAGCTTTTAAAAATAAGCAAAATCTAATGATAGTGGGCAGACACCTAAAAAGTAATTGTATGTTTGAGATTCGATACAATACCCAATACAAGACCTTTACTTATTGTGAACCCTGCACCCCGTATCCATTTAATAATATTATTGCAATTCTTAAAGATAGAAGTATTCTTACTGCCAGATCAACTCAGAGAACTACCATCATTGAAAAATTCACGCCTCCGAATAAGAAATACCTGTTTTCAATTTCTCTGGATAGTTTAAGTCCATACGAAAATCCCATCACTACTTATGAAACTAATTCCGGCGATGTTATCCTTTTCTATCAAATTGTTTCAGCTTCGAAAATTTATTCCCGTACGGTTAGACTGGATCCCACCGGAAATATTATATGGTCATTCTATCAAATACCTGAACATTCTGGGTCGCCTTTTAACATTCCTTTTAAATATCATGTAACAATGGTCGAAACTCCTCATGAAGAACTTATTTTCGGAGGAACCACTGGCTCAATTAATGTTGGACATTTTGGTAAACACATCATTTCAAAGTATTCCAAAAAAGGTGATTTAATTTGGGAGATACAGACTGATCTTGGATATGAAAACGATGCAGTCTTCGCGATGACTCTCGATAAGTTCCAGAATATCATTATAGCTGGTGTTGCCAATCTTACAGATTACGAAACACCAAACCGCATTTTTCTTTCTAAATTTTCAAGCCAAAAATATAGAGATCCGACAAACACCTACGATGACATTATCATTTACCCAAATCCATTCATAGATGAAATTAGAATATTTATACCTTATATCTTTAAGCCTCCATTTAAAATTGAAATATTTGACCTAAATGGCAAATTGGTATTTCATGACCAGGTAAACGTCTCGATGATTTGCCAGTCTTTACAAGATTTCAACTTCAAAACACTATTACTAAAAATAACTGACAGTTCAGATAAATTGATAATCCAAAAAATTCTGATTCAAATTTGAATCCTTTAATTATATATCGTCTCTCGCAATTTAGCAATTGTTTCATTCGCTAAGTACTCATCAAAATTCATCAGTTTGTCAATACATCCATTAGGGGTAATTTCTATCATACGGTTGCAGACTGATTGCATAAAAGTATGATCGTGCGAACTGATGAACAGGATTCCTGGAAAATCCACCATGTTTTCATTAAACGCCTGAATGCTCTCCAGGTCAAGATGATTGGTAGGTTCATCCAAAAGTAATGCATTTGGATTTTGCAGCATCATCATGCTCAACATGGCCCTGACTTTTTCTCCTCCGCTTAACACTTTACACCTCTTCATCACTTCATCACCACTAAATAGCATACGACCAAGATAGCCTCTTAAGAAAATTTCATCTACATCAGGCGTCCCTGGGGGCACATAATTTCTCAACCAGTCCAATAAAGGTTCGTCTTTTTCGAAATAGGATCCAATATCAACGGGTAAATAAGCTTTTGAAATAGTGGTTCCCCATTCAATCGAACCTGCACTTGGTTTTTTAATGCCCGCCATGCAGTCAAATAATGCGTGAACCAACATTTGGTCTTTTGCCAATAAACCAATTTTATCGCCTTTGTTGACGGTAAAACTAACATTTTGGAACAAAACGTTTCCTTCTACTTCAAGGGATAACTGGTCCACTTTTAAAATTTGGTCTCCAACTTCTCGTTCTGGCTTAAAGACAATTCCCGGATATTTCCTGTTGGAAGGTTGTATATGTTCAACGTTAAGTTTCTCCAAAGCTTTCTTACGCGAGGTTGCCTGTTTACTTTTAGAAGCATTCGCTGAAAATCGCGCAATGAATTCCATTAATTCTTTTCGTCTATCTTCAATTTTCTTATTCTTATCTGAAATTTGACGAGACATTAATTGGCTGGATTCATACCAAAATGTATAATTTCCTGTATAAATGTTTAGACGCTGTCGGTCAACATCCACCACATGTGTACACACTGCATCCAGAAAATGCCTATCATGACTGACGACGATTACAATATTCTCATAATCCGCCAGAAAATTTTCAAGCCAGTTAATGGTATCTACGTCCAATCCGTTGGTAGGCTCATCCAGCAATAAAATATCTGGATTCCCAAAGAGTGCTTGCGCCAATAAAACTCGCACTTTTAGGACGGCAGGGATATCGCTCATAAAGACTCCATGCAATTCCTCTGACACACCCAAAGCACTTAACAGTGATGCTGCATCGCTCTCTGCCATGTAACCACCGGCTTCACCAAATTCTTCTTCGAGTTGGGCAGCCAGATTTCCATCGGCTTCTGAAAAATCAGCTTTGGCATACAACTCTTCCCGATCCCGAATCAGTTTCCATAATTTGTGGTGGCCCATTAGCACGGTATTCAGAACGCTGTGATTGTCAAATTCAAATTGGTTTTGCTTTAATACGGCCAACCGCTCACCTGGTGTAATTTCAATGTGGCCTTTGGTGGGATTTATCTCTCCACTCAGAATTTTAAGAAACGTACTTTTGCCTGCACCATTAGCGCCTATAATTCCATAACAATTGCCTTTGGTAAAATGAAGATTTACTTCATCAAATAATGTTCGTTTTCCATAAGATAGGCTTACATTAACTGCAGCAATCATACTAACTGTTATTTTAGCCACAAAGGTAAGTTCAGTTTAGGGTTTCTTAAGAATAGGGAAAGTCAACATTTTGTATATTTACAAGTCATTCACATGCCGGGTTTTTAGGCAATACATTTCGAAAATCAATTAATCGCCCAATTTTTACATAAAACAAAAACCAGTTGCATGAAAATTAATCGATTTCTGATTGCCTTCCTTGCTTGCCTATTGATGCTTTTCCTTTTACAGAGTCATTACCTTCCATCCGGTAAGCTCTCAAAACCCGTCTTATTTGTTTCGCGAAATATTCCCTGCTGTGGATCTGTATATATGGCATCTGCCAAGGCATTGCCGGGTATTGGTGGTTTTTCAAAATACCAGGTTGCTGCACCAGCATACTTATGTATACTCAATCCGGACAATAGCATAGATACCTTAATCGATGGCTCTAAACCTGAATTGAATGTTTTTAAACTCATTGATATCAGCAGTCCTTGCCTCTCATGGGATGCTCAGAAAATTGTTTTTGCAGGTCTTCCCAACGGAAATTATGTATTGGGAAACAATAATTATTTGCCATTTGAACACAATGCATGGAGAATATACTCCATAGGAATCGATGGAAAAAATCTGAAACAAATCACATTTTCTGAACCGGATCCTGATTTTTCTCAATTTAGTCCTTTGGCAAGAGGTGTCCTTAAAGGATTTGATGATACCCATCCCGTTTGGCTACCTGATGGCCGTATATGTTTTAGTAGTACACGGTTTCCGGGAATTGGTATGTACAATGTCGTGCGAACCAGTAATTTGTTTGTGGTCAATGAAGATGGAACCGACCTCCATCGAATTACCAGCGAAAAAAATGGTGCTGATAAACCCTTGATTGATCCAGTCTCCGGAAAAATCGTTTTTGCCAGATGGTGGAGAAATTTTTACTGGCCTTATGATCCTATGACGCAAACCCCGAGCAACCGTTATACGGATGGTTGGATATTCAAAGACGGTTTGACCAGTAATTTAGACAGTGTCATTGACCAACAACAATTCATGTTCAACAACAATGCATTTTTATTGACCGAAATCAATCCCGATGGCAGTAATATGCGATTGTTTTCTGCTCATTATCGCGATGTTTCATCTAACTCAGCCTATGGTGGGAGCTTCGATGCAAACGGAGACCTGGTCGGCAATTGGTTTCCAATCGAACACATCAGTGAATCTTCTGGCTTTGGAGGTATAAAACGCTATTTCAGAGGTACGGCTAAACGGCCTAAACCTCTTGCAGGCACTACCGGATACGGCAACTTTGACTATTATGTTACAGATCCACCCTCTTATGGAATATTTAAAGGAAACTATGCCACAGAGCCGTCCGTCAGCCTAGAGGGTAATATATTGTATTCAAGGGCTGAAAATCCTTCACAGGATTACGGAATCTGGATGATGGATTCAAATGGAAACGGCCAACAAATCATATTTGACCATCCCGGTTCCACTGAATTAAATGCACAATTGGTGGAATCACGGCCCATTCCTCCTGTTATCCCAGATAAAATCCATCAACGTCCTGGTAAGCTGCCGCCTATCGGACTTCAAAATCTTAGGCAGGAAGGGGAATTTCGTTTTGATTGCCGCAATATCTTTTACAATGGACCGGTAGATGATGGTATCCTTGCTGCTCCGGCAGTAGGCCAACTATCAAGCGTTCGTTTTTTTGCAGCTCCTATGCAAGATAAGCAATTTGGTTCAGTGGAAGCTCTTGATTTTCCAATACTCTACAACGAAATCCTGACAGATGACTTCAATCGGGTATTGGAAGAAAAAGCTCCGGCCAATATTCCATTGTTTGAACAAGGGCGGTCATCCTCAACACAAGGTTACCGAATCCCACGTACCGGTGGAGGCATCATGGATGGCGCAGCACATGTCACCGGTTTTAATTACGGCCGACCTGGTCAACGGGTAACATGCGTGGGTTGTCATGCAGGTCATTCTGTAATACCTGTACCGTCCGATCCGAACGAATTATTTTTTACTAACCTGGCGCCTGGTGCAAAAGTGCTTGCCTCAAGTTCAATGTCTTCTCCTGGATATACCATTGACAAAAAAAATTATACTGCTCAGCAACATTGGTTTACACCTGAAGGAGTTACTCCAAATGGACAGTGGTTAAGCTATCAGTGGCTCGTCCCCCTTTATGCTAAAGAAATTGTATTGCACAATATTCCTGACACTAACCGGCTTCGTGTCAACCATTGTCGGGTGAAGGTGTATGCCGACGATCATTTCATCGACAAGGTATATGATTTTGACCTTTCCCAAAAGTTAAGCAACCGGGGAACACACATCACGCTGGATCCAAATATTAAAATTCAATCCATGCGTATCGAGTTTTTAGATGTTAGCGGAGGGATATATCACTGGAATGCTGCATCCCTTGGTGAAGTTGAACTCATTGCCAGCAATGTTGATCCAAAACGGTTCAAAGAAATTTGTGATTGCAAAGGATTGGCCTATGGGGATCATCGAATAGATTCCTGTGGACAATGTCTGCTTCCTGATGATCCAAAATGGAATGATTGTTTAACCAATAATATTGAACTAGCTAACGAACGTTTGTTTGAGATATATCCAATACCGGCAGAAAATCATCTGATGATTATTTCAAGTAAGGCAATGAGTATCCATAGACTGAACTTAAAAATCTTCAGCGCCGATGGAATCCTGGTTAAACAATTCAACCATTTACATTCAAATCCAATAATGGACATTTCCTCATTAGCAAGTGGTAGTTACTATGCATTAATTTTTTTTGATAACCAACAAGAAATGGTTAAATTCATTAAACTATAATAAAAAATTATGAATCACCGGATTGTACATTTTGAAATTCCTTGCGATCACCCCGAAAAAGTCATGAAGTTTTTTACCGAAGTTTTTGGTTGGAAGTTTACCCAATTTGGAACAGAAGACTACTGGATGACCTATACCGGAGACCCATCGACTCCTGGCATTGACGGTGGCCTGATGCGCAAAAGAGATCCTAACCAACCCATTGTCAATACCCTTCAGGTGGAAGACGTTGAACAACATTCTAAATTGATTGAAGCCGCAGGTGGAACCATTGTGGTTCCTAAGATGCCCATTCCTGGAGTAGGCTGGTTAGCTTATTTTAAAGATCCAGATGGCAATATCCATGGCATTTATCAGGATGATGCGGAAGCTGGGTAGGCAGGGATGAATGGAGGAGTGGGAGAATATAGGTATGTGGGTATTAAGGTGTTTAGGTATTTAGGTGCTTAGGTATTTATATATTTAAAATTTTAATCTTTAACTAACAAATGTTAGTATGGATAACTTGAATAAAGAACCGTTGGCGTGAAGATTTTTAAGGATAGCCACATTCCTCTTACAACTGTCTCCTATCATCTATCAACAACCAACTATCACCTATCACCTATCAACTATCACCTATCAACTATCTCCTATCAACTACATCACCAGCCGGACTTCCTTACGGATTCCTTCCAAAGCAGCGTCAATGATACGGGAAGTCTCCAGGTTTACTTTTGAATTCAAATGGTTTCGTAGGGTGGTGACATCATGATTTGCATATTCCTGTAAAGCTTCCTCGAATGCATGAAGGGTTTCATTTTTTGCCAATAATATGATTTCCCAGAGTTTGTCACTGATGTAAATCTGCTGTACCATATTGTGTTCAAACTCTTGCTGTACACCCAGCATTAGAAGTTTACAGGTTGATGAAGAATCACCGTCCGGAGTTGCAAACCGCATCATTAGAGCCGGAATCCGTATTCTTTCCAGAAACAAAGCCAATCGCTCATAGGCTTGTAGTTTCAAAGGCAAACTGTGTTGTAACATTTCTTTGTTTTGCCGGATCAGAAAATTACGTTGGTCTTGGTCCATAAATTGCCGGATCAGCATATATGCTGTAAGAAAAACCACTAATGAAGGCAGAGTATATTTCAAAAGATCAAACAAGAATTCCATGTTTTACTGATTTGCCGCAAATTTACACATTCAGCATGACCTGCATCTTAGCAACCAGTCGAACAAAAAAGCCTAATTTTACGTTTTAATTCGAAAAGACTATGGCAATTGATACTTTACAAGAAGCGCCTGTTAAGTTGACAGAATCTGCTATCAAGGCCCTTCATCGCATCAAAACTGAACAGCAAATACCTGATAATCATGGACTTAGAATTGGAGTTAAAGGAGGGGGTTGTTCGGGGTTCAGCTACCAAATGGGATTTGATTTGCCACAAGAAAAAGATATGATTTTTACTTCTGGCGGAATTACCATCTACATGGACAAAGCCCATTCCCTTTATCTGGCCGGTATGGAAATTGACTGGGTTGAAGGACTTAATAATCGTGGCTTTTCCTTTATTAACCCAAATGCAAAGGATACTTGTGGATGTGGACAGTCTTTTAATGCCTGATGGCTGCCCACCAATCTCCATGACCATTCAATTCCAATCCATTGAAAGACAGTTTTGATTTGCTGGCACGTACCATGATTGCAGCGATCTCGCTGTACGAATCATTTACGACCTTGCAGTTTATTGGCCGAACTAAAGCAACCTTATTGGCCTATGGTTTGAGTTGGTATCCCGAATTTTTGATTTATTTTACTGCAATCGCACTCTTTATTGGAGGAATTTTTTTACTGATCGGATACCGCCCAGGATTTGCCGTCACTTTATTGTTACTTTATTGGATTCCAGTTACTTTTATCGTATTCCCCTTCTGGAATGACCCTCCGGAAATAAGAAATGTTCAAGCCGTTCACTTCATGAAAAATATCGCCTTTATTGGTGGGATGATACATGTATTGGTCTACGGTACCGGTAAATATTCGGTCCGTCGTTTTTTCGGGGTAACAAAACTCCCAAAAGAAAAATGGTAAATCAGCATCTTGCGCAAAAATTGCAGTTCCTGTTGGTAAGCTTGCTTTTTTTGGGGACTGTCAAGAATTTACAGGCTCAACTCAACGGAAGTTTTCTGATAGACACCCTAAGAATCTCATCCTGGCCTTCCATTCATTCTTTTGCATTTGGATCATTAAATGACCAGGTACTTCTTTTAGGTGGCCGGATTGACGGTATCCATGGGAAAGAAACAGGCTTCGATAAAAAAAGCGCGAATACTTCATGGTATATATGGGATGTTGTCAAAATGCAAGTAAATGAATATCCCCTCCAAGCTCCTGATGAAGATTTGGAGGGTTTCTTCAGCGCTGCCAATTCAGCATTCGCACAATCAGGACAATACCTTTTTGTTTTAGGGGGATACGGGCAAAAGACAAATGGCATGTTTCACACTTATCCATTCCTGGCGAGAATTGATTTGCCATACTGCTTAAACGCTTTAAGCACTAACCAAAGTCCCTGGCCCGGTATCAAAATCATCAGGGATTCTCTGTTTGCTATTGCTGGCGCCCAAATGCGGATAAAGGATTCAACCTTAGTCATAGTGGGAGGAAATTATTTTGAGGGCAAATATTCCAGCAATTCTTCCTTCACCCACCAGTTTTATACGGATGCCATGTACCACATCCAATGGATCAACACTCCCGATAGCTTTTATCACAGAGTGGTTTTTAGCAAACGCGATGAATATAATTTTCACCGCCGGGATTTCAATCTCAATACCATCATCGATGAGGACGGATTGGAAAAACTAATGGTGTATTCAGGGGTATTTCAATACAATCTCAACAAACCGTTTATGAATACTGCCTTGCTGGATGGACAACAGGTTGAAGAAATATTTGATTTTGACCATAAATTTTGCGCTTACAATTGTTCCAGATTGGGATTATTCGAAAAGAAAAACAACCGCTTTCATCAGGTTTTCTTCGGCGGACTAGCTGAGCATTTCCGTGATTCTGCAGGACAACTAACAGTTGATAGTTATGTGCCTTTTGTAAAATCCATCAGCATTGTCAGTCGGAATGAAAACGGCAGATTTAGTGAAGTCTTACGAAGCGAGGAAATGCCAGGATACTTCGGTTGTAATGCGGAGTTTTTATACAACAAGGATTTGCCGATGATTCACGAAGAAATCATTGATTGGGATCGAGTAACGGAGGATACTACTTTTCTTGGATACGTCTTTGGTGGAATTTATAATCCAGGGCCAGATCGCAATCCATGGCAGAATGACAGTGCTCATTTGACCATCGCCAATCCCTATGTCTTAAAAATCAGTTATTGCAAGAAGTCCTCAACCCATTCAAAAGACTTGCAGAATATCAAATCCACAGTATCTCTTAAACTCAATGATCATCCTTCGCAGGATTACATAACACTTCAGTTTAATGGTATAAACAATCTTCACAAGATAAACCTATGGGTTCAAAACCTAGAAGGCAGGATGCTTTATTCAAATGAATTTCGTTTTGATCATGATTCCAACGAAATAAAAATTCATACAGGTTCATATCCTTCAGGTTGGTACCGCGTGTATGCATTGATCAATCAGGAAACTTTACTCGGCCATTCTTTTGAGGTGGTCAGATAGTAAATTTTCTGAATTATGTTTTGAACTGCATGTTGTCACGCGTCTATATTCCTGATTCCCACCTGATAAAAGAGGTGATCTAATTTTTTTACTGAGATTTTTTAACAAGCCCATTCATGATTGTAGAACCGGCCACCGAGCCCATCATAGCGGTCATCCCAAACATCAAAGCTGAAATCAAAATAAATCCAATCGGACTGATGTTTCCGAATAAAATGGAAAGCTTATGAACAAGATCCTCGCTTCCTGTTTTCTGGGAGTAAATACCATATAAACATCCTATCGCAAAAAAAATGCTACCGCAATACATCCATTGAAACCGGACCGAATGGTTAAAGAAATAAGCCAGCAGACAACACAACAGGAAGGGTGCATACCAATAAGGTATCCACAAACAGAACAGTGCGGCTACACAACACATTATAATGAATCTTTTTGATTTCATGGCACGAAAGAAATTCTTTTATAATCACTTGATTCAGGACTAATTTTCCAAAAATTCAGGCGATAATATTTTCCCTGTGACCAGGGATCAATCATATGATCATAATAACTGCTACCGGGATTTCCTACCTGACCTCCGGGATAAATTCCGTACGCAATGACTGAGTCCTTTCCCATTTCGACAATCATGCGCCAGGAAGGCCCAAATATTTTAGCATGCGCATTGATGATGTCTTCATTTCCGGAACTTCGGATGTTATAGCGACCGAATGCCGGAATTCTGGACAGATGCACGATTTCTGCCTGCCGATAATTTGCCCAATCCTGCCAGGTCCTATTACGCTGGGCTATATCGACCAGACTGTCAAATGACATCCTCGCAATTTGAAATGCATCTTCTTTCTCCTTGGTGGACTGATAATCAAAATAATGGTGTTGCGGCAAACTGTCCGCAAGTTTCATTGTAGCCCATTCATTAGGAAATGCAATATCCTTATTTCCTGTGCTTTGAATTTCATCCCATACCATATGAAAAAAACGTTCAAACCAAATTTCAAAATAAACCGGTGCAATGCTATTGGAATCATATTCAAAATTCCATTGTGATAATTCTTGATAGAGTTCTTCTTCCAATTCATTTTTCTTTTTCTCTTTGACTGATTTTAGCAGAAAAGGTAAAGCAAGTTCTGCTTTAAGGCTGTAGCTGTTGTATTGCAATGTTTTCATTGCATCAATGTCCCATTTATCACGAGAAGCAAGTATCCTGTTTACCATTGCACCACGGTAGGACCTGAAATCGCCATCATTGAAATAAACCGGAAAATCAACATCTGTTGAGCGCTGGTTGGCAGAAGATACAAAACCTCTTGTCGGATTTTTACAGGAGGGATTCAACATTGGATCAAGGTATCCATGCCATTGGTTAGCTGGATTGGAACCATCGCGTACAAACCTCCCTTCCTGTGAATTTTTCAAAGGCATGTTGCCCGATACCGTCAGCGCAATTTCTCCAGATCGCGAAGCGAAAGCTATGTTTTGTGCCGGATAAGGAAATTGGGTACAAGCAAAGCGATAGTCCTCGTAATTCCTGGCACGGTTCAAGGCCAAAAAAGTTTTAAACTCCTGTTGCTCGTATGGTTCGTGTAAAATCCAATGCATGGCCAAACCGAACTTCTTGCGTTTTGAATCTGTATAGACCACAGGACCCCAATGGGTGATCTTTACTGTATCAACGACAGGCTTGGAACCCCTTATGTGAATGGTGTCCAAACGAACGTTCGTATCCATCCATTGTTCACCCAAACGATAGGACTGCATGGTAGAATCCTTCCATTCTATCTGGTACCAATCCAGTACATCCCAACCGGCATTGGTCACTCCCCAGGCAATATGTTCATTAAATCCAACCACAACACCAGGAACTCCTGGAAATCCAACGCCGTATACGGAATATTCGGGGGTGTGGATTTGCTGTTCATACCATATCGAAGGTAAAGTCAGATGTAAATGTGGATCATTGCACAAGATTGGATTACCATTGACTGATTTATTTCCGCTCACAGCCCAGTTGTTACTCCCCAATCCTGAAATACCATGATCACGCTCAATCACATTGAAGCCAAGATCAGCGGAATCCTCTGAATAATCTTTTGCTTTAAAAGGAATGTTTGCATAAGAAACGCCCTTTGGAATAACGGGATCGGTCAAAGGATCAGTTTCCGGATAAAGAAATTTAAAATCATTTTTAAAAAACATTTTTGCTTGCGTCAATTCAAAATCCTTATCGCGGCCACATAAAATCTCTGCCATACTTTTATGAAATAAGGCTGAACGATACAAAGACCAAGCCTCCGGATGATAATTAAGCAATTTAAATTCAACGGGTAATTCCCGTTCAGTTAATTGCATCATGTAAGCATTGACTCCATCAACATAGGCTTGTACCCTTGGCAATACAAAACTGTCCATCTTCCAATGTTCAACGCTCATCCTTGCTGCCAAATGCAATCCTTTGCGACGTTTATTCTGATCAAAGGAATAAGCTACCGGTCCAACAATTTCACTAATCCGACCTTCAGCTGCTCGTGCAGAAAAATCCATTTGCCATAAACGATGCATGGCATGCATGTATCCTTGCATAAAGAATGCATCCTGATCGTTTTCAGCAAAAATGTGAGAGACTTTTCGTTCGTCGAGTACTACATGGCCTCTGGCAAAACCTGTTTTAATTTCATTCGGTTCGTCCTGATTTACATTCCTTATATTCCACCAGACCCCTTCCGAAAAACTTAAAAATTTTCCCGGAGGCGGGATGAAATTACCACCAATATTGAATTCATTTCCTGCGAAATACATCCACCCGGCAGCCAGTAGGAGTTGAAAAATTGACTTTAAATAACTCATTAACAATTATCGTGTAAAATACCAATCATTTTCTGAAGACAAAGATTTGTTGAAGGCATATTGCTCGAGGTCAAATGCCTTTAAATCATTAGAAGTTTGACAATTCTGATCCGCCATAAATCTCACCATCAAGCCTCTTGCTTTTTTTGCATTAAAACTGAGAAAGGCCCACTTACCATTTCGCTTTTCACGAAAATGTACTGAGATGACCGGCAACTCGATATCCGGTAAATGAACTGCATCAAAATATTCCTGTGATGCAAGGTTGATCAAATATTTTGATTTTGTCTCTTGCAAATCCCGATTTAGCAATTTCCCTAAAACTGGTTTCCAATAATTGGATAGGTTTTTGCATTTTCCTACTTTTAAGGATATCCCCATTTCAAGGCGATACGCTTGTATTCGATCGAAAGGTTTCAATAAACCATATAATCCCGATAATATGCGAATATGAGCATTGCAATATTCTAAAGTGCGAATATCCATTGAACGAGCATCCAAGCCTCGGTAAACATCACCAGCAAAAGCAAAGATGGCCGGTTGAGACCGATGAACACCAAACGCAGGATCAAAGTCCTTATAACGTTGCACATTTTCAGAAGCCAGTTTATCCGAAATGTCCATCAGTTTTTTCAATTGGTTCGCCGATTTTTTCTGCATAAGTTCTACCAACGGCAACGTGTGTTCCATACATTCTGGCAAACTTTCAGGGATTTCAGGATATGAAGTTTTGAAGTCCAGATCTTTAGAAGGCGAAATGACAGCAATCATGAAGTCGAATGAGGTACATAGATAATTTATTTTTTTCTCATAGCAAAGTTTTCCACCCGTATTCAGGATGGAATCTCAGCAAACACTCTTTAATGATCTACTTATTGTAAACAAGACAGCACTTCCGTTTCCGAAATAAACGGACCGGGTGAAGCTTACCTTCTTTTAAAATTTAACACCCATGGTGATCATGATTTCCGAACGGTTAAATTCCTGCAACACCAAAGGGGTTATTGCATCTACCTGTCCGTCTCCATTAAAATCGGAATTTCCTGTATAGTAGGGTGCGTAACCTTCACGACTCTTGCTCTGTGTAAAACTTAGGTCAAAATAATGTCGATCACCGCGGTACCCTAACCCAAAACTTAAAGCCGTGTTGAAATCATCTGAATCGGCATAAGGCTGAGCGAGGTATTGATAACCAGCGCGTAAACGAAACTTACTCAATGCCAATTCACCGCCGATTCGGTATTGCAAAACCGATTGGTACTGCTTCTTGATTTCCTGATTCAATTCCTGTTCGAAGGCAGCATCCCCCGGATCTTCACTGTGTTCCGTCAAATTGTATTGTGTATAGTGCGGATTAATCCAATCTACATCAGCAGAAATAAAACCAAGCGGACTGATCAAAGCTGCAGAAAAAGTTCCTCGTATGGGGGTGATCATTTGGTATTCAAATTCACCTTTTGGTGATCTGGCCATAAAACTGGTATCGCGTCTGCCATTAAAAAAAGTGTATTGTAATTCTGTGTCGTATTCATCTTTTAATTCATACAAGTAAGGCGATTGAATCACAGCACCCAATCTTAAAAACTTCACAGGCTTTAAAATCACCCCTAATTTTGCCCCTACCCCAGATACCCGAGTTTTTAAATTGCTTTCGAAACTCAATCGTCTGAAAGGCAAATATTCATCCCGGATTTCTTCTGACTCACGATATACCGATTTGTTCTCAAAATATCCAAAGGGAACATGTAAGCTCAAACCCAAGGCCATCCATTCCTGAAAATTACCGCCCAGTCCGAAAGAGAATTCATGCAAACCTCCGTATTGTTTTACGGTTTGTTCTTTTTTTGGTGCATAACCGGGATGTGCCAAAAAATCCGTGATGTATAAGTAATTCAAAGAATCCAATCCATTGTCATACACAGCGCCGGTTTCATAAGCAAGCCCTGCTTCAAAATCATCCAGGTCGTCGGGATGAAGTCCCACTAAGCCTCCTTGTAAAGGATCCAGCGATAGCTCCAAAAACCGGTCAGTAATAGATCCTTTGCTTCTGCCTTCAAAATAAAAATCTCGCCTGAAATCCGCAATGCGAGAAATGTTAATCAGCCAGTTTACGTTTTTCCAATCCAATGCATTAGCCGGTGCCGTTACACCAACAACACCCACACCATTCAGTGAGAGCTTACTCGTATTCTCTTCAAATGAATTATTGAGTGCTCCAACATTCTCCAATTGGGAAGAAACCTCATCGTATTGTGTTTTTAGACTGATGTAGGCATCTGACTTTCGAAACAATCCTATGCCTGCCGGATTGATGCTACTGGCTGTAAACTCAGCACCCAATGCTGTAATGCCATCTCCACAACCAGCAGAACGTGCCGTAGCATAAGGTCTGGTTATTGTATAACGCAAGGCTTCAGAAGCTGTTTGGGCCGATAATGTCTCTCCTACAAGGCAGATATTTATGAAAAAAATTATTGAAACTGAAATCTTCATAAGGTTTGTTTAGTTTGAAATATATACTGTGTTTGAATATCATTATTTCAATATACAAACATTTGTTAGTTAATTGAAAAATTGCATATAATAACTTTCAAGCTTTAATGAATTTAATATTCGTGGGCATAGTCAATTCGTTTTCTATACCATAATATCATAATCACAAATTCGATTTCTAATTCAAGAGTCCTGGTTCTGTTTATGATTAAGCTTAAGAGGATGTAAACCCCCAAGCGTTTCATGAAGCTTTAACGCGAAGATTTTCTTGAGGATTCCCTACGTTCTGATTTAGATGATTTGTCTCCGGAGGAGGATTTGGATCCTTCAGATTTAAAAAGATCCTGTAGTTTAAATCCACCCTGATCGGAAGGCCTATTCCGGGAAGATTCTTGTAACCTCGGCTTCTGGTCATCCATAGAGGGTGTTTGGTATGACCGTTCGCGGGGAGGATTTTGGTAACTTGAGTTAGGATATTCCCGTGATGATCGATGTGGACGAAATCGATCAAAGTTTCTGTTTTCTCCCTCTTTGAATTCATCATTGGGGGCCGGACCATCCGGACTATAATCTGAATAATTTCGCCGTGGTGCTTTTCCAGAACGTCCGCCGCTATTCTTTTCACCGGAAGGTGCTGAATCCGTTTTAGTTTTTGGCTGATAGGGACTTGGCCGATTGGTACCTCTGTCCGGTTGTATTTCATTGGAAGGCGATCCATCCGCTGAGCGAACCGTTCTTCTGGGGGTTAAAGAAGTACGACCTGGGTCCGCATGAACTCCGGTTGTTTCAGTAATCACTCGGGGGGAAGGGTTGGAAAGTCGCACGGGCCCCCTTTTTGAAGTATTCGTTAAACCGAATTTTCGGCTCCCATAATGATATCTATCGTTGTCCGGTCTATCGTACCATCTATCATGGTGATCATGACCATGGTAATATCCGCCATAATGGTAATAAGGTTGATAATAAGAATAATAATTCCATCGGCTATAGGGCCAACCATACCAACCATTACAATAATCCCAATAAGACCAATAAGGACGAAAAGACCAGAAAACAGGTCCTGTTGATGCATAAAATCTCCATGAACTGGAATAAATATCCCTGTCGTAGTACCACGGATTAAATTCATAAGGGTCGTAATAATAATAATCTGTATAGAAAGGATCGTAAAAACCAAAACCATAAACCGGTCTGTGAAAACGCTTAATGCGTGAAGTGTAATAGTAATCCTGATTTTCCCATTCGCCATATTCATCATCATAAGATGATTCCTGTGGATTGTATGAACGGTATTCATCACCTGAATCCTTTAAATCATCTCTGGTTGGTGTTGGTGAAACTTGGGTATTGTAAGGGGCTGCATCCCGATCCGGATCATAATAAATGTCGTCAAATTGAGCTTGAATGCTCTGCGATATGAAGGCTAGGAATAAGGCCAGCACTAAATGATTTGATAAGTTTTTCATCTAAATTAGCATTTAAACAAAATCCAATGAATATCTGGAAGAACATCGCCAAAGACGAAAAAATTCCATCCTCCAACGAAATCCTGCCGACTTTACAACTTTGTTATCTTGCAACCACCCTCTTTAAGGTATCACCTGAATAACCCTTGCAAATTATTACATTTGCCTCCCAGCTTCGTTAAAATCCATTTAATTTTTGCAATCATTGCGTTAAACTATTTTAACATGCTGGTTTTCATAACATTTTGACCGATATTTCGTCTTATCGTTTAATTCAATAAAATGGCAAAAGCAATTACCTCAAGGGTGGAAGATTACTCACAGTGGTACAATGATATTGTGTATAAATCGGGATTGGCTGATCAAAGTGCTGTCAGAGGATGCATGGTCATTAAGCCTCTGGGTTATGCTTTATGGGAAAACATGCGCAATGTTCTGGACCAGATGTTTAAAGACACTGGCCATGTGAATGCATATTTTCCTTTGTTCGTTCCTAAAAGTCTTTTTGAAGCAGAAGAAAAAAATGCCGAGGGGTTTGCAAAAGAATGTGCAGTGGTTACCCATTACCGTTTGAAGAATGATCCTTCACAAAAAGGTAAACTCATGGTGGACCCCGAAGCAAAGCTCGAAGAAGAATTGGTGGTAAGGCCAACTTCGGAAGCAGTCATCTGGAACACCTACAGGGATTGGATTCAATCTTACCGGGATCTCCCCATACTCATTAACCAATGGGCCAACGTGGTACGTTGGGAAATGCGCACCCGTCCTTTTTTAAGAACTACAGAATTTCTCTGGCAGGAAGGACATACTGCACATGCTACCGCTGAAGAAGCCATTCGGGAAGCAGAACAAATGCACGAGATTTATGCACGATTTGCAGAGGATTACATGGCCATTCCGGTCATTAAAGGTTACAAAACGGCAAACGAAAGATTTGCTGGTGCTGATGAAACTTACACCATTGAAGCCATGATGCAGGATGGTAAGGCTTTACAAGCTGGAACTTCCCATTTCCTCGGACAAAACTTCGCCAAGGCCTTTGAAGTGAAATACCTTACCGACCAAAATAAGGAAGAGTTTGTCTGGGCAACTTCATGGGGAGTTAGTACGCGTTTAATAGGGGCTTTGGTCATGGCTCACAGTGATGATGACGGTCTGATTTTGCCACCACGCATAGCACCTACTCAAGTGGTTCTGGTCCCTATTCCTAAACCAGCACCTGAACTGGCTGAAGCGGCAGGTCGTTTGATGAAGGAATTGCAAGCCAAGAGCATTCGTTGCGTTTACGATAAAGACGAAAAAAATCGCCCAGGTTTTAAATTCGCGGAGCATGAAATGAAAGGAGTTCCTGTCAGAATTGGAATTGGAGCCCGCGATCTTGAATTAGGAGTTGTAGAAATTGCCCGCAGGGACACAAAAGAAAAAACTCAGGTCCCCATTGAACAAGCGGCAGAACACATCAGTGAATTGCTCGAGGATATTCAAAATAACTTATTCCAAAAGGCTTTGGATTTTCGAAAAACTAACAGTCGTTCGGTCGATCATTGGGAAGAATTTGTTGAATCACTTGAAAAACAACCCGGGTTTATCTATGCCCACTGGGATGGCACTACCGAAACGGAAGAAAAAATCAAAGAACTCACCAAAGCGACCATCCGCTGTATTCCATTAGATGCTCAAGAGGAAGATGGAAAATGCATCCTTACAGGAAAACCGTCTATGAGAAGGGTGTTGTTTGCGAAGGCGTATTAGGGAGGAAGGTGTGGAGACTTGGAGGTATGGAGGCGGGGAGACTTGGATCTGTGGAAACTTGGAGGTGTGGAGGTTTGGAGACTTGGTAGAGGGAGATTGAAAGAAGCGTAAGAATTTATTATTGGATATTTTTTTTCTGGAATTTGTAAAAAGCAATCAATACTTTTTCAGCTTCCGTTATTTTATGATCAAGCAAATCATGAGTTTGTGAGTCCAAATATCCCAATCGTCCGGAAATGTTTATTTGATAATGGCACTCCTTAAGGGAAGAATACGCAATTTCAAGAAATCGAATAAACTCTTTTTGACTTTGACGATAACATCCTTCAACAATATTGGAAGGGACTGACACCGCAGATCTCCTGATTTGTTGAACTAATCCAAATTGTTCATCTGCTGGAAAATTTTTTGTCTTCTGATAAATGGTGATAACAAGTTCATCTGCCAATACAAATGCTTTAATCTTAGTGTAACCCTCATAGTGCTTTATTGAATTATTTTCAACAAATTCAATAATACATACTTGATGTCTTTCGAATATTGAAATCCATTAAAGAGAAGGATAAATTTATTTAATAAGTCAATTCCAAGATTAAAAGGCCCAAAAATAGCCCACAAAGAGCTTTTACCTTCTCATATTTCCCTTCCCTCCACTCCTCCATATCTCCATTACCTCCATATCTCCATTAACTCCACTCCTCCATCCCTTCCCCCCTAATCCCCCTCCCAATAAAACTTTATATCCTCAAATGGTAAAAAATAATTCATATTGCAGGTAATATAATCCTCCTTGATCAAAAAATCGATGGCATGAAAACTGACTTGTTCTAAGCTTGGAAGGAGCTCAAGAGTAAAGCAACGATTTAAATTTACCTCATCCTTAATCAAGGTAACAATATCAGGATAATACACATGAAGCATGTATATTTTGTCAATATGTTTTTCATCAAATCGGATAATTCCTTCGGAATCAGCATCTGCATCCACACGATTTGAACCTGTAACACCAATGGCATGAACGGCTGAACGCAAATTAGGATTGGGATGATCTATGCGTATTTCATAACCCGAACAATCGTTAGTTTCAGATTTAACTTTAAAGTCCTTTCCATGAGCTTTATCACTGATGAAGCGCAGGGTATCACCTTCAATGGTGTATTTGCCCTTAGCATATCGGTCTGACACTCCATAGAAATAACGAAATTCAAAGTTGCCATCTGCATCAATTCGAAAAGCGGCAGCCATATCATGGATACCGCGTAAGGTATAAACTCCTGGTTTCATAGTTTGTGCGTTCAATTGATTGAATGTAAAAATCAGAGCCACTGCCAAAAAGATTTTTGTTTTGTAGCTATTCAAGGGTATCATAAATTCATTGTTCAGAATTCCAAATTTACAATAAACTCAAAATTAACATCATGCCTCAACGAAAGTTGGAATAGACGGCAGCCAAATAACAGACAGCGGCTACCAGAATGGGCTCATCTACATCGGAAAAGTAATCTAAAGTCCAGTCTGAATAACTATATAAATAAGTATTGTAAATAACGAATAGGTCAATGTCATCCGTGCTCAGTTTCCAAAGACTTCCTTCCGGATCATAATCCAGTGAAAATGTATAAATCTTGTCTTTGAACTGCAATCTCCAGGTATCCAATTGCCTGGGCCAAACCGGTTGAGCCATAATAAAATCATTGTGAAGCCGGATTTCCCAATCATGCGGCTGATTTGGCCATCGCAACTGAATAGTCCCCGAACGTTCTCCTAATCGCAAGTCCCACTGGGTGGGCAACTTTTCATAGGGCCATCTCGCTCTCAGGTTTCCCAGGTATTCTTCCTGATCATCGAGAAAATTCCATTCCCGCAGGTCTCCGTTAATTGAAGTTTGAAAGAATTGAATGTTTTGTCCTGAAAGCGCATGAGAAAACAAAATCCAAAAAAGAAACCCGCGCAACATCAGAATGGCAAATCATCAAAATTGGTTTCACCGGAAGCAAATGGATCCGGAGCTTCACGGTCTGCTATCAGGTCCTGCCCTGCTGCAGCAGAATTTCCTGATGCCGCTTCCACTTTCCATGCCTGTAAATTCGTAAAATACTTCCCCTGCCATTCCCGACCCCGGAGATCAAAATGTATGGTCAGTTCGTCGTTTTCATTAAACTTATCGATGGCATTGACCCGATCTTGGACCAACTGAAATTTGATGTATTGAGGATATTGTTCCTGGGTAACGATAACAAATTCCCTGGTTTGAAAACTGGCTGTCTTGCTTTCGATCTCCATTTTCTTGATCAGCTTTCCGTTGATTTGGTAACTCATATGATGATTTATTTGATACAAAAGTACGGAAAGATCGAGCAAAAAAAGAGTACAGGGTCAATCATCGGATTGAGGCAGACAAACATTTCTCCAGATACTATCATAGGAGGAATTTAAGGGTTTAGGGGCTAAGGGATTAAGGGGATTAGGTAATAGTATTTCTTAATAGGATTTATCAAAACCTTCGAATTTACATTCCTTCGGACCTCCAGGTCTACATTCCTAAATTCCTCCTATGATACTAAATACCGAAACACCTAAATTCCGAAACCACTTTAACCTTACAAACCTACATTCTTAAACCCCAAAAACCTATATTCCTACGTCCTCCCTACCTAAACAAAAACCCCCGCCGCGATCAACGGCAGGGGCACTGTAATATGATAGTTAAACCTGAAGCCTAATTTCCAATCATCACCAATTTCATGCTTTTAGTGTATTCTCCAGCTTCTATTTTCAGGAAATATACTCCAGGTCCAGGCAACTTTTCCTTCTGAATACGAAGGACGTTTTGACCTTCCCGGCAACTTTCAGTAAAGTGATAAATACTATTTCCACTGATGTCTGAGATCAGGCATTCAACTTTCATTGCCGATGGCAATTTTAGCTGAATGTTGGTTTCTGCTGTGAAGGGGTTCGGTACTGGTTCAGTACAGTCAAATCCATGGTTTCCGGTTTCGATGCTAGATGATTTCTGCCAGGACCAGATTTCTGAAGCTCCTGTATATATTTCTGATGCCAACACATCTGAATTGAATTCAATGTCTTTCAATGAAACGCTCGTCATAGGTTGGTCAAATTCCAAATAAAACAAGACATCTCCAGTTTCCACCGAAATAGCCTCCTCACTGTTCCATGATACCATGAGATATCCATTGTTGGCATATTTCCAACCTAAATGTTCGGAGCGAATGGGTATGACCGCAGATGAAATGCCCTGCATGGCCGAAAACCTTGGATTGTAACGTACACTCATTTGAAATCCAGACAATGTGGCATCCTGATTCGAAACAACTGCGACGCGATTACCTTCTTCAATGAATTGATAAGTCAAGGTTTTTCCATTTCGTACTTCCAAGCGGTTGAAACCATTCCAGGTGGTTTGACTGACATCTCCCACTTTTACACCTCTGAAATCCATGTACATCATATCTCCAGCCAATCCACTTACACTGTACTCTTCAGAAAATTTCTCGTACCAGGGGTCATCGATGACAGGAAATTTGTAATTGGCATCGAGTACTTTCCAACTCATGTTGGATTTAAATTTAGCGTCAATGCCCAACACCAGTTTCCTTATCGTTGCAATATCTGCAGATGTCACACGCTTATCTCCATTGGCATCTCCAGCAAGGTAATGCCACGGAGAAGTGAAAGGCTCAATCCCCAGAATATGGCGTTGGATTTTCACAATGTCGAGTGTAGTTACACCATCAATGTAATCCATATCCATCAACGGTGAAACTTTATACCAATCACCAATTGGTAAATTCTCAAACAAAAATTTACCACCGTTGAAATCTTTAATGACTGTACCAGCAGGAGATTCCAATTTCATGCGAATGTTAGGAATCAGCTGGTCGTATGGCGTGTAAACAGCACCTCCAACGTCGGCTGTAAAATTACCCGAACCACAAAGATTATTGTTGTCCTGAATGGTAATGGTCGTAAAGCAATGATCCTGATTTCCAGTGATTTGATCGGTGACCCACAACGAAACACGATGCATTCCCAGACTATCACAGGTATATCGCAAATACCGGTGAAAAGTATCACGACTGAATGACAAGGTTACTGGATTGCCGCAAAATTGATAACTTCCTTTATCCACATCATTGGCCCAAATGTCAATGAATTTTTCGAGTCGACCATCCTGATTGGTATCGACTGCCATAATGTTGACGTTGATACCACTCAGGCAATATGCCGTAGGAATTTTACAATTGAGAATATCGACAAATTGTGTACACACTTCCTGATTTCCACATTGGTCTTCCCAAATCCACAAGAAACGGTGATGTCCAACCGGTAACTCACCATAAAATCGTTGCTGATGACCCAGTGATACATGTACACTGTCAAAGTAACCATCATTGAATAAATCAATTTTATAGGTTCCGCGCAATAAATCATCAGGTGTACAATCGTCTTTGGCTTCATGACGCAAGTCGACCAGTTCCTTAAGACACTCCTGATCGGAAATACAGCGCCGAATGGTATCACAATCGTCCAGAATTTTAGGTGGCCTCGTATTATGCACTTTGATCACTTGTTCATGGTGCCAGCTAGGACAAACGGTTTGTCCCAATTGAGTGTCATAATAACACTGACACCAGTCAATTACTTTCCATTTACGGAGTACTTTAAAGCACAATGCAGTGTCCTGAACGTAATTGAATTGATGGTCCTCATAAGTCACACCAATCAACGAACACTCGTTATCCGCAAAGCGCGGATATCCATACTCAGGTTCAAAATTTGAAGGATCCAATTCTGCACCACAACCATCCATGTGATAGTCCAATGGCCATGTAATGTCTGAAAGATTAAATGTGTCTGCATCATAAATGTCTATGCGTTGTCTGCAAGAATCGTAACGATTCATATTATCTCTGACCACAAATACCCGTTCGATGTATCCTAAGCCACATTGATTCAAAAACGAATCCACATATTCATGCATATGCACCACACAATTGTCGTAATAATCAGCGACTCCAAAACGGTGTTGCAGGTCAATGGTATCGTTATGTTTCGAACAACTGATTCGGTAATCGTGAGGGCAATTAATGACCGGAGGCGTTTTATCCTGAACTTCAACCCTTACCATGCAATCATTATAATTGCCATGCTGGTCAACTGCTCGGAAGATCACCATGACTTCTTCGCCCGCATCTGCACAACAAAATTCTACATAAGGTTTAAAAACCGTACTGTTGATCTGGCAAGGTTCACCATTGTCCATTCTTCTTACCAAAAAGCTGTCCAGGTGACAATCATCATAAGATCCGTCATCAAAAACACTCGCGGGAACATGCACAAGATCGTCTCGTGTCAAGGTCACAACAGTGTTCTGCTGACAAACGGCCACCGGAGGTGTTTTATCAAACACTTCAATGAGAACATGGCAGGTATCCGTATTGTAACATCTATCCTTAGCAATGTACACCACATCATTGAGTCCTGGTTTTAACTGAATAAATCCACCATTTGAATTGGATAAGATGCCTCCCGGATAGGCAATATCTACAATTACTGAGTCCTGACAATCATCCTTCACTTCTATTTCCGGCATGCGAACATTCGCTTCGCATTGGTACCCTCCGGAAGTGGTCACGGTAAAATCATATGGACAATGTAAATGAGGCGGTTGAGTATCCGCTATTTCAATAGTTTGCGGATGTGTGCGGATTACCGCAGTGTTGCACCACCATTCGACGACTTTCCATAGGCGAAGTATTTTCTTCTTGCAAGGTAGATCTACGACCACCACATCTTCATATGAGGTGGAAAGATTGCAATAAAACAAGTACGATGGCCAAAGGGACAAACTGTCGACATGAGGAACTCCGGTAACATATGGGTGTGGATTTCCATTGGCATCTGTCAGAAAACCTGAATTACACTCCAGCGAACAGTCGTTAGCTTTTGTAAAATTTTTGGGATACCAGACCGAGTCGATCGGAATGCGCTTTAACCAAAACATACTGGTACAGATTTTGCCCAGGTTGCCCAGATTATCTCTCCCCTGCCAGTACCGTGTAACCTTTTTGATAAACTTAGAGTCACAGGTGAAATGTTCAACTTCCTCACCCAAAAAACTGATGGTGGGATTAGGATCACAATTGTCATAAAACACAGGAGTGCTTAGGGCCATGGTATCGTTACAATTGATCGTATCCCTCCTGCACTCGATGACCGGACCGAATTTGTCCTCAATGTATAATTTGCTCCAGCAGGAATTACGGCTGACGGAATCATAAACCATTCCGATGATTTCCTTCAAGTGGTAGTCTCCCGTAACGAATGGGCTGGTAGGTAATTTTTGCATGTAGTGATCGAGAATATCCACACGAAACTTTGCACCAGGGCAATTGTTAGTTCCGCCGGTAAGCAGCATTTCCGGAAAAACTTCAGCTTTACAGGAATCTCCCAATGAAATATTGACTTTACCTCGGCAGGCCAGTTGACACTGAGCATTTAATGAAGTGCTAACAGTTGTTAGCATTGCCGTCATGATGCATATGAATCCCAGAAATACGGAGGAGTACCCCGAAGGGCGTAGTTTTCTCACTCCGAAACCAGTTACTGTTTTCGGTCGCATTGCTTTTAGGTTTAAATGAACACCCGTTAGCCACTCAGTGTGGCGGCAGGGTCAAATCAATTACAGTTTTAAATTTTTCTTCACCATGCAAAGGCTTCAGAATATTGCATAGCGAATCATTCTTTTGAGGACTATTAACTGGAAATATGCATCCACTCCGAAAATCGGAGATTCTTCAGGTAGGTATATATATAAGAAAGTCTTATATATGTTGCAAATATATGTATGTTATCTTAAAATATGCAAATTATACATATAATTTTTTTAATATATTTATTTTTACAATGTATAAATATGTGATATAGATAATATTAGAAATAATGCTCGCGGAAAAATCCCCGCGATGTAGAGAACCTAAAAGTCAGTAGAAAAACAAAAGGTGACTTCAAATAGTATTATTCCATGAGGTCAAAACCGATCTTTCGTTCGGGGTAAGTGGCTATCTCAATTGAATTGAGCGAAAACTATTCAAACAGCAGAATCAGTGGCTGTGGCTGGTATCGCCATGTTCGTGCTCATGCCCTCCTTCCTGGTTGGATTCCTGGTTATCCGGTTCATCCAGATTCTCGTTGAGCACATAGTCCATTCCACATGCTGGGCAAACTCCTGGTTGGTCTGAACCACTTCCTTTACAAAACATTGGACAAATGTATTTACTGGTGTACTCCGGACCTGAAGTATCTACCTTTTCAATTTTATCAGCTGGTTGTTCGGCAGTTTCTTTGGGCTTACATTGAATCAAAAGCATTCCAAAGCAAAAACAGCACAAAAGAGCATATTTGAAATTATTGAACATACGATTTACTTTTTGCAAAGGTACATGCCGGACGCCAGGATTTGTAAACCTTTATGGAAGGTTTTTCAATTCCTGTATCTCATTCCATAAAAATTCCCTATCGGTTTTCCAAAATTTTGATGGCCTCGAGGATTTGTTCGTCATGTCGCCCTGATTCAACCGGATAAATGATGTAGCGAATGATCAGTTCATGATCCAGTATAAAGCTGCTCCGGTGTATTCCATCATAAACCCGGCCCATGAATTTTTTTAAACTGAATACCCCCAACTGCCTGGCTAATTGGGCGTCCCGGTCAATGGCCAGTGGGAAGTTTAGATGATATTTGGCTATAAAACGTTGATGTTTACTGGCATCATCCGGGCTTATGCCTATTATGGTAATATGCTTCTTCTTCAGTTTTGCGTAAGCTTGTTGCAAATTACACGCTTGCTTAGTACAGGTTGGAGAAAGATCTTGCGGATAAAAAAACAGAACCAACCACTGAGCTTCCAACTTTGTAAGGTCTGCCCATTCATCATCCTGTAATTTTAATTGCGTTTGCGGAAATCGGTCTCCCGGGTGAAAGTTAAATTTGGGTAAATAGACTTTAGGCTTTGCTTTTTTTTCCATGTTTACAAGCTAAATTCACCTGTATAGTTTCGTTCATTTCCCAACTGATCTCTAACCAGAATTCGGTATTGATGCTTCCCTTTTCCAATCCATGATTCAAATGGATAACGCAACAAGGAAGACTTCTTATCGTATTCCATAATAACCCATAGTCCATCTATATAGGCTTCATAATGCAGATCTGGAATTTCCTTTGCACTGATGTAATTGTCATGCAATCTGAATTTCAAATCCCTCAAAACTGCTTTTTTCCGTTTAGGTTTCAACCAGGTTAATGTGGGAGCTACTGTATCCACCATAATGGTAAATGGTCCCATAGAACGGCTGGTAGTTTTCATCCAGTCACCATCCCAAACGCCTCCTAGATTTTTAAAAGTTTTGCCCAATCTCTGGGCTATAAAGCATTTGGATTTCAATGACTCGGGAATTTCCTTTTGGGGTTTTAATTGTATGTCTACTGGAAAATGTAACTGAGCATGATAGGGTAAGACTCCTGCCCATCCGCTGTAAGTATTTTTTTGGGCATTTGCTGTTTCTTTAAATTGACAGCTTAAATCTTCGTACACAGACCCAGCCTGAAAGCTCAATTTAGAAAAACTTCCTTCAAAGGATTTTTCACGATCATAAAACAAATCATCCCGATATGTTTTTTTTGAAGATCGGGATACAAATCCGGTTTTCTCAACGGTAAATTCCAGTTCGTCCGAATTACCACTTCCATCCGCTACGACCAATCGAACCTGATGCTCACTTGAATCTTTCATGGGTATATACCCCCTGCATTCATTGGCATTGTACAATCCCAAACAGTTGCCACGGAGTAAATAACATCGGTGGAACTTTCCTTTGGCATGGCGCCCAGAACCGCCGTGATCGATGTGTGCATTAATGTATTTGGTATCCGCACGTTTCCATTTTTCCGCAACAAATTGATAATAGTCTTCCCCATTCACCTGCATTGAAATGGTTTTAATACCTGTCCTGAATCGTGAATGATCCGTGACGTCGTTTGCATCAACACTTAAACTAAACGATTCCCCTGGAACCCTCAATTTGAAATTCTTTTGCCCGAGCATACGCATATTGTATACCTGGTGATACACTTCATTTCCTTCAAGATCGTAACCGGCTACTTTTATTCGTTGGATGGAAGGGGATTTATTATCTTCTACCGGAAAGCCAAACAACAATGGATCCCAAACTTCTTCGCCATTCCTATCTCGCAATTCCAAGTGCAAATGTTTGCCTCGGCTCGCCCCGGTGTTACCCATATAGGCCACTAATTCTCCTTGCTGTACCGGAATTTCATCTGCCGAAAAATCCAATTGAACCTGATACAATTTGTCTGCATACTGACGTTCTCGAATCCTGTTTTCGAGGTCCTGTCGAAAGCCATTCAAATGGGCATAAACGGACACCAATCCATTCGGGTGAGTAATGAATAGGGTTTTGCCAAGGTCTTCTGCGTCAATGATAATTTTGGAAATGTAACCGTCGGCTATGGAAAGAATTTCGTCACCGCCGGGGCCTATAGAACGAATATCAATGCCATGATGGAAATGGTTGTGTCTTAGTTCGCCAAAACTACCCGAAATGGATAGCTTATTCCGAACCGGAGATGCCAAACGGATGGATCCTGGCACTATAGAAACTGGATGATCATCAATGGTAAAAGCAAAACTCACCCAAAGAATGACCCATAACATTCTTTTCATACCTACTTCGTCCTTAAGGATGCAAAAATAAAATCCTGTAACAAATCCACCGCTTCTTCCGGGCTTAAATCCTCAGAAAGAATTTTTTCTTCGGTATCTTCCAAATTCTGCTTTACTCCTGGCATAACCAACATGGATTCCCATAAACGTAGTGGCAATTGTTGCCTGAAACTATTTACGAGTTGTTGCTTTCTATTGATTAATATATAACCATTTTCATTAATATGTTTTTCAAATGCCTTAATTTCCCCCCATAATTCAGGGATTCCTTTCCTGTTTAGGGCACTTACAGATAAAACCTTGGGTGTATAACCATGCCCTCTAGACGGTAAAAAATGAAGGACCGAATGCAAATCTTTTAAGGTATTGATCACCCTTTGATCTTCGGGCTGGTCGGCCTTATTCACCACCATCAGGTCTGCCCACTCCATAACTCCCCTTTTGATACCTTGTACATCATCACCTGAACCTGGTAAATGCATTAATATGGTCAGGTCAGTCATCGTGGAGACCAGATATTCGGTTTGGCCAATTCCTGCAGTCTCTACCAAAATATAACGATAACCCGCTGCTTCACATAGTCGAATGGTCTCCCGGGTATTTTTAGCAATTCCACCCAATTGTGTGCCCGAAGGACTTGGACGAATAAATACCAAATCGGACTGACTCAACTGAATCATCCTGGTTTTATCACCCAGGATACTTCCCTGAGTTTGAGCCGAACTGGGATCGATGCTTAGAACCGCTAACCGCTGTTGGTTTTCATGAATCATTTCCAGTCCAAGGGCTTCTATCAAACTACTTTTTCCAACCCCAGGCGGCCCGGTAATGCCAATTCGCATGGAGGTGCCTACGGCCTGAATCCGGGACATCAGCTGTTTAGCCAAACTACGGTCATTTTCCTGATGACTTTCTACCAATGTAATGGCTTTTGACAGGCATTGCCGGTCGCCATTCATAAGCTTTTGGATAAATTCTTCCGTTAATTGAATCCCAGACAATACAATAAATTATAATATATAAAATTCTATATTTCAGACCAAAATTAGAAAAATTTTTGAATTAACCTGAGGTTTGTATTACTTCGTGGGCCTATCCTGGATGGGTGTTACCTTAGATTCCTAGAACCCCTGTCGAACATCAGGAGGTAAGATTATCCTTTCTGGACGGTATTTTGTGATCTACCAAAATCATGACGCAATTAGATTTTCTAAAGATGTGACCCAGATTATTCAATCGCTCGGTCATCAACACAGTTGGTTTCATCGTCCATGGTTGGCGTTTACAGCCCCTCGAATGACACTTCATCAACACAAGCAATTCTCCTGAATTGGCTGTAGGCAGACCTGTAAATATTCTATCGCTACAAGAAAATTAAGAATTATGCTTTGCTTCAGTGTTGATATACGATGGATTGATAATTTTGAATAAGGCGTGAGTTTTTTTGATCTTTTGGTCAACAATGCTTGACCCAAGGTGTTACTTTTGTGTTCGATTAAGCCTTTATCAATCAAGCCTTTAATGTCTAAACAACACATTTATCTCGACAATAATGCCACGACACCTTGTGATCCACGGGTCGTTGAAGCCATGTTGCCTTATTTTTATGAGCATCCCGGAAACGCAGCGAGTCGCAGTCACCCGTTTGGGTGGGAAGCAGAAGCTGCAGTCGACTTAGGTCGCCAACGGGTAGCCGCTTTAATTGGTGCTGACGAAAAAGAAATCATTTTCACATCTGGTGCAACGGAAGCGGATAATCTTGCCATAAAAGGTGTATTTGAAATGTATACCCGCAAAGGGAAGCATTTGATCACTACCAAAACAGAGCATAAAGCAGTACTGGATACTTGCCACGCTTTGGAAAAGAAAGGTGCTGAAGTTACTTTTCTCGACGTGGAATCTGACGGTTTACTTGATCTTAACAAGCTTGAAGCGGCCATACGACCGGACACGGTTCTGGTTTCCGTCATGTGGGCTAACAATGAAACCGGAGTGATCCAACCCATTAAAGAAATCGGAGACATCTGTGCCAAGCATGGTGTTTTGTTTATGAGCGATGCGACTCAGGCCGTTGGAAAAATTCCAGTCGATCCTCGAGCCTGCGGTGTACACTTAATGGCATTCAGTGCACATAAAATGTATGGTCCAAAAGGCGTGGGTGCACTTTACGTAAGCAGAAAAAATCCTCGTGTCAAGGTCACCGCCCAAATGGATGGTGGGGGTCACGAGCGAGGGATGCGCTCAGGGACATTAAATGTACCCGGAATTGTAGGTTTTGGAAAAGCCGCGGAAATTGCACAGCAGGAGATGGCTACTGAAGCCAAACGGTTAAGTCAGTTGAGAGACCGCCTGGAATCCGGTTTGAAGGCGATTGAAGAAGTTTACATCAATGGAAACCAGGAGCATCGCATGCCTCATGTCACCAATATGTCCTTCAAACATGTGGAGGGTGAAGGATTGATGATGACATTTAATCAGCATATTGCCTTGTCTTCAGGCTCTGCTTGTACTTCTGCGTCACTTGAACCCAGTTATGTTTTAGTAGCACTGGGACTTGGAGATGATCTTGCTCATTCTTCCCTCAGATTTTCATTGGGTCGGTTTAACACTGAAGAGGATGTCGACTTTGCGATAGAAGCAATTAAAAAAGGGGTTCAGCACATGCGCGATTTATCTCCTATATGGGAGATGTATAAAGAGGGAATTGATTTAAGTAAAATTGTATGGACGGAGCATTGATCATGAACTTTGATGCTTCTCTTTTAGTTATTATATAATACACAACACAATCACAATATGGCCTATTCAGAAAAAGTTTTAGATCATTTTAAGCATCCAAAAAATGTCGGAACTTTGGATAAGGGAGATCCCAATGTCGGCACGGGATTGGTGGGAGCTCCTGAATGCGGTGATGTCATGCGTCTGCAGATCAAGGTAAATCCAGAATCCGGTATAATTGAAGAAGCAAAATTCAAAACGTTTGGTTGCGGTTCTGCCATTGCCTCATCCTCTCTGGCCACTGAGTGGCTCAAGGGTAAAAACCTAGAAGAGGCTATGAGCATTGACAATATGGCGATTGTAGAAGAACTTGCCCTGCCTCCGGTAAAAATTCATTGCAGTGTGCTTGCTGAAGATGCCATTAAAAGTGCCATCAAAGATTATAAACAAAAAAATCAATTGGAAGCCTGATGATCTTTGTAGGTGAATCTGCTAAAACCAAGATTTCCGAAATCCGGAAAGAATCCGGTTTGGACCCATCCTTCTTTATTCGCGTCTCCGTTACCAGTGGGGGATGCAGTGGCTTAAGTTACAAAATGGATTTTGATAACGAGACCCATCCCAATGATCAGGTATTTGAGGACAATGGAGAAAAAGTGGTCACCGACTTAAAATCCTTCTTGTACTTATTCAACTCAACCCTTGAATTTTCTGGAGGTCTGGAGGGCAAAGGGTTTTATTTTATGAATCCCAACGCATCACGAACCTGCGGATGTGGTGAAAGTTTTGCGGTATAATTTTGTAATGAGATTTTCCCTTCAATCGGTAATCACAGGTTGATCGTTTTGAGTTTCCTTTAAAATACGTTATTGCATTTTTCGCAGTCCCTTACCTTTAAGGTCTCATGCGTATTTATCATTACATGAAACTACAGGGTGCTGTCCGTGTATGGTTAGCCCTTTACCTTGTTGCATGTGGGTTTCAGTCGATTCTGGTATTGCCCTTCGTTGGAGATAAAATACAAATTCCCGAAATGATTTTCGTCGCGCTCCTAATGGTTATTTTGCGTCAACAGGGTTTGGAATTTTTACAAAAAGTAAAACGATTCAAAGATCAGACCTCCTTGTGGATTTTGCCTTTGTTTTGGTTATTCATACACATCGGTTCGTTGATCTTTAATCAGTCGCTGGAAGGCTGGCTGGAATGCATTGGGGTATTTTATCTATTGATGGTTCTAATTACCATATTGTTGCTTTTAAGCTCCATGGATTTCTCTAATCGAATTGAATTCTGGTTTAATTGTCAATTATCTTTAGGGTGGCTCATGAGCATTACCGCCTTAATCGGTTATGTTTTTTCGTGGTTATTCTCGTCAAATCTCACTGCTCAGGTATTCTTTGGCTATCCCTATTTTGGTGATGTGTTACGCTTACAAGGATTTACCACCACTCCTGCAATGTATGTCTCCATCATCACAGTACCCATTGCCACTTGCCTTTGGTACCACCGCCAAATGAAGGGTGGAAATGGACTCGTGTGGTCTGCCCTCTTTTTCACCGCTGTAGCAACACTGAGTTTTTCAAAATCCATGATTTTCCTTGGGTGGGTATGGTTGGTTTGGATAATTCATCCATTTAACAGGAAGACCATTTTGATTTGGTTTTTAGCCTTTGCATTATTTTTAATTCACTTGTTCTTTACGCATTTCCTATGGGTATCCAACGAGACCTTGCTCCACAGCGATTTTTCAAACAGTCCATACTCTTCAGATGAAGTCATCTGGAAAGGTGAACATCATAGCTTGCTGGGGAGTGGATACTACAGTTTTAAACAAACTGCTTGGAAAATCTTCAAAAATCATCCCTGGGTGGGCATTGGGCCGGGTCAGTACAACAAGGCTGTAGACCAATTGAAAGCCGCGGGCCAATATCCGTTACACTTAGCTTCATATGATCCACACTGCAGTTTTTTAGGAGCGCTTGCCACGCTTGGTTTAGCTGGTGGAATCTTATTCTGTTTGATTTGGTTTTTGTTCTTAAGAAAAATTCAATTTGCAGTAAATCAATCAAAGCTTAAAATAAGAAACTATTTGTTTTTGCTAACTTCAATCATATTATTTGAATCTGTTTCAATGGACGTAATGAATTTCAGACACTACTGGATATTCGCAGCCTTTGCTATTGCTTGCACAGGTAACCACACTAACGAACGTTCGTAAATTATAAAAAAAATAACGCCTGGTTCTTCAAAAAGAAATATTTGTCCTCCTTTATGCAAGATGATATACCCTCGGGCCATAAGGACTTTTACCAGTTCGGTCTCCAGGATTTTACTATAAATCAGGAATGGCTTGATCCAAAATCTGTTGTAGTCTGGAAAAATATTTTAGCTGATTGTAATAGCCAAGCATGCCAGATTGAATTTCCTGAGTTCTCTCCCCTTTATCAAATAATTTTAAAGAATCACTAGCCTTTTCACTAGCCCATTCTTTCCATTTCTCCAACTTCATCTTTGCTTCATCCAATCGATCTTGGTCGTCATTCAATATGGCCTCTTCAATCTGTTCGTGCAACTCAATCATTTCAATGATAAACTTTGGTTCATCTCGTAAATGTTCTGGATTTTGGTTCAAAAATTCGTTATCCAGTAAATATTTCAATCTCAATGCCGGATCAGATAAAGTTTGAAATGCCTGGTTATTCAAGGCGGTCAGGTAAACCAAATCTTCTTGGTCAGCATCCTGATGGGTATTTCCATCCGGATGTAAGGCTTTACTTTTTTCGTAATAACGTTTTCGAAGTTCCTTGAAGTCAATATTGAAAACAGGTTGAAGATGGTAAAACCCGTAGAAGTTCATTTATTTGCTAAATTTCCTTACCACATCCAAACCATTTGCATAGATCATTAAGGCAATCAATAAGATAAAGCCTATCATGGTTGCCTTTTCGATCACTTTATCCGGTACTTTTTTTCCAGTCACCACCTCAATGAGAAGAAACAGGACATAACCACCATCTAAAGCAGGTATGGGCAATAAATTCATAAATCCCAAGATAATGCTCAGGATTGCCGTCATTCTCCAAAACGCATCCCAATTCCAGTGATCCGGAAACATACTGGTAATGGTACCAAAGCCTCCCAACGAATCTTTAGCTTTAATTTCTCCGCTAAACATTTTTGAAAATGCCTTTAACTGACTGATCAATAAATCACAGCCTTGCTGAATACCTTTAGGAATGGCTGCAAAAAAACTAAAATGTTGTTTTTGTATTTGCATCAATTCCCCTAAAGGCGGCCAAAAAACCCCCAAATAACCTTTATCATCAGTTTTTAAACTTAGACGCAAAGTATCATTGTTTCTTAATATTTCAGCTTCAAAAGTTTGATTCGGTTGGCGATTGACTGTTCGGGAAACTTCGTGTAAATAACTGGCCTGTATACCGTTTAGACTCAGAAAGCGATCCCCTTTAGCCAAACCAGCTTTCTTGGCTTCCGAGGCGTCGGCCAAGCTATCGATGATAGCAGGAATTCGTGGAGCAATAAAATCAATTTTTTTCATCTCAGGCTTAGTCAGCAGAGCTACCATTGAAGGGTCCGGATGGATCTGAAGTTCAGCGCCATCCCGTTCAACCAAGATAGATTTGTCAGACTCAAGAATTAATTTTTTTAAAATCTGAGCTTTATCGAAACGCTCTAGCGGTTGGTTAGATACTTTCAATATTTTGTCGCCATCCCTCAACCCCATTTGATGCGCTGTACTATCTACAGAAATACCATAGGTTAAGTCTTTGGTCAGGATAAAATCTTCGCCATTTTTCCATAAAAGCATGGAAAACAAAAAAAATCCAAAAACGAAATTGACCGTAACACCGCCAATCATGATAATCAACCTTTGCCATGCCGGTTTAGATCGGAACTCCCATGGTTGAGGATCAGCATTCAACTGATTCATATCAAAACTTTCATCCACCATTCCGGAAATTTTGACATAACCTCCTAAAGGCAACCAACCCAATCCCCATTCAGTTTCCCCTATTTTTTTCTTAAAAAGGGAAAACCAGGGATTAAAAAACAAGTAAAATTTTTCTACTCTGGTTTTAAACCAGCGTGCCGGTAGGAAGTGGCCAAATTCGTGAATGACCACCAATATGGTCAGGCAAAGTAAAAGTTGACTGACTTTGATGAGTAACTCCATAATTGAAATATTGTGAAACTAACGGACGAAAATAGAATTTTGTTTTGATGACAAAATGATTAAGCTTAGGAATCTAATGGCCTTGAACAGTTCAGCGGTTCGATTCATCCCTCCCTTTATGGCTGGAATCAGCCCGTTTGAATTGGATACTCCTACTTTTCCATTTTACACCAGAACAAGAAACCAGTTGATCTGCATATTGTGAATCCGTTTGAAAAAACGAATAGCTGTTGTACATATCTATATCTCGGATGGCTCTTCCACTGACCTTGGTCAACTTGAAAATCAATTCCCTCAAGGCATCATACCTTAACTGATCCATTTTACCTAGCCCAACGTACATTCTGATATCTTTTCCAGAGTGTTTACCATCCCTTTTACGGGCTTTACTGCTCTTGAATGCTTCATTGGGTACGTGAGTATCCTTAACTTTTTCTTCAACATTGATGTCAGGACTATTTAAATATGCGTTATTGTATTTCTGTAAAGCTGAATCCAACAACAGATCCACCAATTGCTCTTTAGATAACTGCATTAACGGCCAAATCCATTCATTTTTGGCAGGTTTTCGTGATTCTGATTGTTCTGCTGCACCCACCAGATGTTGAACATAATCCTGGATTCTCTTTTCAGCAACTTCTCCTGCCGTAGGTATCCGGTATCGTGCAAAGGTTAAGTTGGCCATTTTTTCTATCCGGTGCAACTTATACGCTTCTTTAATGTGTAATAAAGCAATAGAATAACCTTTCTGACCTGCACGCGCGGTACGACCGCTGCGATGAGTATAATTTTCGATATCATCTGGTAAATGAAAATGGATGATATGGGTCAGACTTTTCACGTCAATACCACGCGCTGCAACATCCGTGGCAAAGAGCACAGAAACGTATTTGTTTCTGAATTTATGCATTACTTTTTCACGCTGAGCTTGTTCCAGGTCACCATGTATACAATCAACTTTATAACCTTCTTTGAGTAATGCATCATTGGATTCCTGAGTTTCCAATTTGGTATTACAAAATACAATACCGTAAAATTCAGGATGGAAATCGATGATACGCTTGAGTGCAGTGAGTTTATCTTTTGCGTGTACCACTGCGTATTGGTGTGTGATATTTGGGTGTCCTATGTTCTTCTTTCCGGCGGTAATTTCAGTTGGTTGGTGCAAAAATCGGCTAGCGATTTCACGAATTTCCTTTGACATGGTTGCCGAAAAAAGTGCCGTACATTTTTCCTCTGGAGTGGCCGCCAGAATGTATTCCATGTCCTCTCTAAATCCCATATTGAGCATTTCATCCGCTTCATCGAGAATTACCCGTTGGATCATATCCAGATGGACGGCATTCCGGTCGATCAGGTCTTTTAGTCGACCGGGTGTAGCCACCACGATATGTGCACCCGCCCGGAGTGATTTAATTTGGACCCCAATACTGGATCCCCCATAAACGGGTACGATGTGCAATCCTTTAACAGGCTTTGCATATTTTTTGAGGTCTTCAGATATTTGGACACAGAGTTCTCGGGTCGGAGCTATAATTAAGACCTGAGGTCGATAATGTTGAATTTGGATAGACTGAATGGAGGGTAATCCAAATGCTGCAGTTTTACCCGTTCCCGTTTGAGCCAGTCCGATGATATCATTTTGCGATGATAATAAAATGGGTATGGCTTTTTGCTGAATTTCGGTAGGTTCAATGATTCCTAATTCGCGTAAGTTTTCAACTACGTCTTCGCGAATGCCTAATTGATTAAATCCAATCATGTTTTGTTGATAAAATAATGTTTGAAAAGCCACCGAATCACATGGAGAAAACAAGTGCTCCAGAGAAGCTTATGTAAGCCAATGGATTGAGGACCTTTATTGATAAATACTGTGAATAAATTAAGGATACTTCTAAATACACCTATGCGTCCTACAGGAAAATTATTGTTCAGAAGCGGAAGTCTGAATACTCACTCCAAAATCTTGTAAAACGTCTTATTAAACTTGAAAGAAAAGGTACAGCCGGGATGCCAAGATGAATCACCTGAAAGAATAAGGCTTGAACCCAAGCCAAACGCAGCTAATTACTAAAAAATTTCTGCAACCGAAAATCCGACGAAAACTCCTGCAAAGCAAGAGTTTTCGTCAGTCTTTTATCAAGACAGCCAATATTCAGGCATTTCTGATGACAAGAATGTTAACAGTAGAACCGCAACACTCCCTTAATGGCATGTCAATCAATATCTTCTTTTAAAACGATCGTTTGAATCGCGATTGGAAGGTCTAAAAGGACGACGCTCCTTAGGTTGAGGTGGGCGTGCTTCAGACACTGAAATAGAACGATCCTTGATGGATTTTTGATCCAAATTGGCAATAGCCTCCTGAGCTTCATCGTCATTTGGCATTTCGACAAAACCAAAACCTTTGCTCTTTCCGGTCATTTTGTCGGTGATGATTTTTACAGAAGATACTTCACCGAATTCGGCAAACATAGCTTCAAGTTGTGGTTCCTTAACCGTGTAGTCAAGGTTTCCTACATAAAGATTCATTGTGAAAATATTTAAAAAATGAAAAAAAATTTACTGATGATGAAAAGTATGGTGGGGAATTATATTAATGTTACATAGAATGGGTACAAAGGTACTATAATTTCTGTACAAAATACTTCATAAAATATGCCACATTATTGAAAATTTGAATAAATCATCAGGAAATCCTCTTTTGTCTATCATTTTTCTGATTTTTGGTAAAGAAGCTGTCCCAAATTCAATCATAATCAATCCCCTTGAGGACCGTTGTTGATGATTAAACTGATTCCGAAATGCCGTAAAGGATCGCTCAATTCCTTGGGTTTGTCCTGATGAAGTACATTTTCACCCAATTCGCCAAGGTCAACATTGCCCCAGGGCATGTCATAATAACACTGAAGCGTAACTTGGGCAGTGCTTCCTGCAGGGAAATTTAGATTAACATAAAAGCGATTTGACCAGAAATTTTGGCTGAAAATGGCAATTTTTGAATCGAATCCGGTCTGCCGTTCTTTAATGGTGAAATCATTGTAGTCCAAACTGGCACCGAATCCAAGAAAAGATCTTCCAGCCTCTAAAAAAAAGCTGAATGCACTGAGGTTATAAAAAAATTCATGTTTAAAACTAGACTGTGTCGTTGGAGAGACTCCATCAAATGTCCAGGAGCTCAACCTGTTTTTCCATTGTATACCCGTCAACACCTGAGACATTCCATACCGCAATCCTAAATCCAGACCATGCAGCAGCCCTAAATCTTTACTTCCGCTGACCAGCCAGGGATTTTCTGCCTTAAATTGGTCGAATATTCTCTGGTTTGCGTCGGATTGCAAAGAAGAAATACCGTAGCCAACTTGTACATTCACCTGAGACCATAGGCTTGTGCGCAGGAAGAGCAATACAAACCACAAGAAAAACCGGGGGGTATTCACTTTCAATATTTTGAGTCCTTTAGCCTGCAAACATATTAACTTATTTGATAATATGATAATTAATTCTTGAAAATTTGTTGAACCGGCAATTAAACAGTAAATCGGGTTGGAATTTTAAAAGGTCCCTTGTTGCTTTCAAAGAGGTTCGGTTAACTGTAAATGCAATTTCAAATTTGCCAATTTGAATAAGTCAATTGCCAATCTTACTAAAATTCGGTTTAAGAAACCGGGGTGTTTAATATCTTGCGGTAACAATTGCATCCAAGAGCGTGTAGCGGATATGAAGCAATAGGTGGTTAACCGAGGATGTTATTGTTGTTGCCGAAAGGCTGATTTAAATAAAAGAATACTGATTTTCTGAATATTATAAAACCCATTTTGATCAAGGAATAAAAATTATATAATGGAATTGGGTCTTTGGTTCTATGGAATTTTATTTCAAAGGGTAATATACAAGAAGCCGGTGGTGCATTTCTTAAAAGCTCAAAACGATTATGATAGCTCAACTTAAAAGTCAATTGATCAATCGAATGGATAACATAGGTATGGTATTGGGTTGCCTGATCCTTTCACTGGTCCTTTACCATGAATCCCTTCAGTTTGGTTATGTACTTGATGATATCATTGTGTATTCCGAAAACAGTTTTGTCCAAAAAGGATTAAAAGGTGTCTGGGACATATTTTCGAAAGAAAGCTTTACTGGGTATTTCGGCGAACAAAAAGACCTGGTTGCAGGAGCGCGTTATCGCCCACTGTCTATCGTAAGCTTTGCTTTAGAGTTTGAATGTTACGGAAATAAGCCTTTTTATAGCCATTTATTGAACATATTATTCTATGGTTTCACAGGTTTCTTGGTGTATATCTTGTTTAAACAACTATTTAACACCGCGTCGACTAAACCCTGGTATCTTGCTGTACCAGTGGTGGGTGCATTCCTGTTTATCGCACATCCCATCCATTCTGAAGCCGTGGCAAACATAAAAGGTAGAGATGAAATTCTGTGCTTGTTGTTTTCGCTGGCCGCTACCATCCATTGGCTGCGTTATGTGGATACTTCCAATCGCCTAAACCAATGGTTAAGCTGTCTCATGTTTTTACTTGCCCTATTCTCCAAGGAAAATGCCATCACATTTGTAGCGATCATACCAATAACTGTTTATTTCTTCAGGGGACAGACTTTTAAGAAAAGTGTGCTTTCTGTTTGGCCTTTAATGGTCAGTGCCCTCGTGTTTATCATAGTCCGTAGAATGGTGATTGGTTATTTTCTCAGTAGCGGTGTTGTCATTACTGACCTCATGAACAATCCATTTGTTTACATGAATTTATCAGAAAAATCAGCCACTCTGTTTTATACTTATGTGTGGTATTATAAATTGCTGTTTTTTCCTCATCCTCTTACGCATGATTATTACCCTTATCATGTACCAAAATCAGATTGGACTGACATTATCCCATGGATTTCCTTTATTCTAACTGCAGGATTAATTTATCTGGCTTTTAAATATAAAAAGAAATGGCCTGCCATTAGTTATAGTCTTTTCTTTTATTTTTTAAGTTTTTCAATTGTTTCTAATGTGGTATTCCCTGTAGGCACCTTTATGAATGAACGATTTATGTTTATGCCTTCCGTTGCATTTAGTTTAATGACTGCTTTATGGATAAAGAAACTCAATGGAATCAAATGGTTTTCCGGAAACTTATTCGCCACTGGTTGTTTGCTCGTAATACTTGTGGGATATTCATTCAAAACAATTACCCGGGTACCGGATTGGAAAGATGGTTTTACTTTAAATCTTTCCGCCGTTAAGGTTTCTAAAAACAGCGCCCGTATCAATCTATTTACCGGAGTGTCCTATTTTCAAAAATCACAATCAGAAAGCAATCCTGAAAACGCTAAAAAATATTTAAAAGTAGCCGAACATTATATTGACCGTTCTTTGCAAATATTCCCGCAATATGGGCAAGCATTAAACATGAAGGCCGGTATTTTGGCAGAATGGTTAAAAAAGGACAATGACGTAAAAACATTCCTAAGCAAACTTGAAAGCATCATTCGGGTTAAACCCGATTTGGATTTTGTTACCAAATACATGGAATACCTATCAAAAGATCCTGAGAATATTTCATTCATGTTTCCTTATTTTAAAAGGGTTGGTTATGAAATCTTGTACAAAGAGGAGCAGAATTACAGTTTTGCGCTGCATTTTTTAGGCATGGCCTACAATTTGAAAAAAGAAGATGCGGAATTATGTTTCTATATCTCGAAAGTTTATTCCGACTTCGCAAAATTTGGTAAAGTCAATGCTTCAAAAATTCAGGAATATGAAATGAAGGCAAAAGAATTTTATCAGCAAGCATCAACACTTGACCCTAAATATGTACAATGAAAATGCCATCTACCAAATTGCTCTTACCAAACTTCATCATGTTGGTCCGTCTACGGCCCGGCTGTTGATGCGGATATTCGGTAGTCCTGAGAAATTATTTGAAAAACGTAGCTTAAAAGAAAAAAAGAATTTCCGCATAAAGCCCGCGGTTTGGAATTCTTTGGAAGACCCTGCCCTTCTTAGGGCTGCAGAATCGGAATTGAATTATGTGGATAAGCACAATATCCGTTTGCATTTTTTCCAGGATTCAGATTTTCCCTGGAGGTTAAATATGCATGAAGATTCCCCTGTGTTGTTGTATTCAAGAGGTCACTTTAGGACCAATCCTGAACGAGCGATTGCCGTCGTAGGTACACGAAATATGACCGAATATGGTCAACAGCTGGTCGAAAATCTATTGGAACATTTTCAATCAGATAAGGTCCAGGTAATCAGCGGCCTTGCCTATGGTGTGGATACTGCTGCACACCGGTATTGTGTACAATATGGCATTGAAACGATAGCCGTTTTAGGTCATGGGCTGGACAGAACATATCCATTTTCAAATCGGAATTTGGCAGAACGCATTATTGAACATGGGGGATTGATTACGGAGTTTGGCAAAGGTACATTGCCGGACCGCGAAAACTTTCCCATGCGCAACCGCATCATTGCAGGACTCTGCGATGCCTTGGTAGTCGTGGAAACCAAAGAATCGGGTGGTAGCATTATCTCAGCAGAAATCGCTAATTCATATCACCGGGAAGTATTTGCTTTCCCTGGAAATGTATTTTCTGACTCTTCACGCGGCTGTCATCATCTGATTAGGGACCTCAAAGCGCAGCTCATTACACACCCGAACGATCTCATCAAGGCAATGCAATGGGATCTATCTCATAAACCCAAAAAGCATATACAAATGCACCTATTTGATGAGCTTGTTGATGATGAAAAGCAAATCGTCCATATGCTCTATCATGATCAACCTGTGGCCATTGACGCGCTTCACCAATCTTTGAATTTCTCACCATCCCAGTTAGCCAGTTTGTTATTAAATCTTGAAATGAAAGGAATCATTAGAACCCAACCAGGAAAAAGATATACATTAACACCATAAAAATTTACACTTCACCATGAAATGCAGTTTCTGGATCACCATGATGTTTATTTGTGCTATAGGTATGGAATCCTGCACACATCGTATTTACAAGAATCAAATCACTGCTCAGGCATTGCCTGAAGCCGGCATCCGAAAAGCTAAACCAAAAAACATCATCCTGATGATCGGTGATGGCATGGGTCTGACGCAAATTACTGCCGGAATGTACGAAAACAACAACCACTTGGAAATAGAGCGATGCCCGGTAGTTGGCATTCATAAACCTTATGCAGCCAACAACCTGATCACCGATTCTGCTGCCGGTGCAACTGCTTTTGCTTCTGGTGTCAAAACCAACAATGGATATCTTGGCCTGGATGCCAATGGAAATAAACATCCCAGCTTATTGGAATATGCAGAAAACTTACAAATGTCAACAGGTCTTGTGGTCACTTCAACCATTGTTCATGCAACACCTGCTGCATTTTTTGCCTATCAAACCGATCGCGATGCCTATGAGGACATTGCAATAGATATGCTCAATGTAGATATAGAATTTGTGGTGGGAGGTGGAAAAAAATATTTCGACAGAAGATTAAAAGACTCCTTAGATCTTGTTGCATCACTGCGGGAAAAAGGATATTTCGTAAGCGATTATTTTGAGCAGGATTATAATAACTGGACAATTCCTGAAGTTAAAAAACTTGTTTACTTTTCTGCAGATGGAGATCCTTTACCCGTTTCTAATGGCCGAACTTATTTGCCGAAAGCTACACAGGATGCCATGCAGTTCCTTCAACAAAAAAACACAAACGGTTTCTTTCTGATGGTGGAAGGCTCACAAATTGATTGGGGAGGTCATGCCAATGATTCCAGGTACATCATTTCTGAAATGCTGGATTTTAATTCTGCCATTGGTAAAGTATTGGATTTTGCAGAAAAGGACCAAAACACTTTGGTGGTCATTACAGCAGATCATGAAACAGGAGGATATGCCATCAATTCGGGTAAGAAATTCGGTGAATTGGTTACCTCATTTTCAACCACCAAACATTCCGCTGATTTAATTCCGGTTTTTGCGATGGGGCCTGGCTCTGAACAATTTTCAGGCATTTATGAGAATACTGAAATCTACCATAAGTTAAAAAAACTCATTGGCCGTTAAGTCCTTCAAATCCAGATTATTCATCAAGAAAGTCGGTATTCTTAATTTACCTTAAACAACGCTGAATCCTCTCATCGGATAAGCGTGACATCACCTGACTTCCACTTTTCAATATTGTCTTCTCCGACAAACAAAATGGTATAAGTATAAACCCCGGGATTCATTTTTTCTCCTCGGTAGGCACCATCCCATTCAAGTACCTGAGCTGGTGCACCATTCAATCTTTCGAAAAGCAACATTCCCCAACGGTCGAAGATCCTAAATACCCGAATACTGGTTTTTTCCGGGAATTTGAATACCGGTTTAAAACTATCGTTGATGTTGTCCCCGTTTGGAGAAAAAACATTTGGAATATAAATATCGGCCTCATCAATCAAAACGGTAATGGTCATTTGATCAGATACGCTGCAACCTAACTGATCGGTAACCACCAGTGTATAGGTTGTAGTTTGATTGGGTCTGGCTTGAGTCGCGAGGCAAGTATCGCAACTCAGAAAATCAATCGGGTCCCACATGATGGAGCCATAATTAAAATTAATTCCAGGAACTATGTTGACCACTCCGCCTAATTTTATGGTTGTGTCATTTGGCAAATTCAGGAATAAACTTTGTGAAACGTCAATGTTGAAATTAAAAATTGAGTCACAACCCAATTGATCTGTGATCCGAATACTATGATTCCCCTGGGACAATCCTGTTATCGTTAAATTAGGTGTCACCGGTTGATTGGCCCCATTATCGATGGCGATTTGATAATTACCACTACCACCTGTGACTCCATTGATTACCAATTCACCCGAATTGGCACGATTGCATTTTAAACCGAATGCATCATAATTGACTTGTAACGGTGGATTAAACAAGACATTGACCACAATGGTGCTGTCGCATCCTTTAGATGAACCTCCAAATAGAGTAACCATACCACTCGGATTATTGGCTGAGAAAATGGTATTTCCAACACGAACGCTGTCCTTATGGCAAAGCGTTGGATTGAAATTGGAGCTTACGTTGGGATTAAACCGAACCGTTACGTTCACAAAGCTATCGCACATCCTGAAAGTTCCCATTGGAATCTTAAAACTACCGTTGGGTTTTGAAATGGAAAATGTTTGTCCATAATAGGTCAGTGATTCATCTTCACACAACACGGTATCCAACCGGCCAATGGCATCCATAATAATGCTTACAGATACATTGACCAAACTATCGCATCCGTTGGCTGCAGAATTTACCAACAAGATGGTTCCATTTGGCTTACCTGAGAAAAAAAGCTCACCATGCAAACGCAAAGTATCGGAACGGCAAATTTCTGCAGAAAACGCACCTTGCGCATTTGGCAATATGTTTAGAGAAACATCGATTATGGTATCACACCCAAAAGATGAACCCCCTGGCAATCGAATAACTCCGGAAGGAATTCTGCTTGAAAAATATCGGTCTACCACAAATACGCTGTCCCCTTGACAAATGGTGGTAGTAAAACTGCCTCGGTTATTGGGATAGAGTAAGTTGACATGAATAATGCTGTCGCAACCCGTACTGGAGCCATTGACCAATGTAACATCTCCTTTTGGATTAGCCGCATTAAATACGCGGTTATTAATCACCAATGAATCCCCGGGACATTTTACCTCATCGATAAAAGATTCAGAAAAATTATTGATGTTTAACTGTACAAAGATGACGCTATCACATCCAGCCTGAGCTTCGCCTTGAATGGTAGCCACTCCATTGGTGTTGTTTTTATCAAAACGAATTCCTCCAATGTCCACAAACGCATTGTCGCATATGGTTCTGCTGTAATTGCTCACTCCGACTTCTTTACCGGTGATATAGACAATGCTGTCACAACCGTTCGCGGTGGTCAAATTAAGGGAATCCACCAAATGATTTTTGTGAATTGCAACACCCCCAAAAAACAAGGTATCTCCAAAACAAATAGAAACATTTAAATTCTGCCGATAAGCGCTAGCTATCTGTACATCCACCAAAATTGTAGAATCACAAATACTCACCCCATCTCCTCTAATAAAAGTCGAATCTTTCGGATTTTGATCTGAATACACTTTACCACGGTAAGTCACCGTCTGTCCAGCGCATAAGGCTGGGCTGAAAACAATGCGAACGGGACCCAAACAAGTATAACAATTACTTATTTCGGAATGAATTCTAGGAGTGACGATAGGATTGGCATCGAAGGAGTATGCCGAAACTTGACTTCTGTTTGGATAAGCTGCATTCAAAGTCCAATTACCAGTGGCGTCTGCAAGCGTTCTTCCAAGTTCGGAACCCCCGCGGCAATCATTGGCAGGACACAACAAACTACTTTTTACATACACCACAACGCTATCATTTGGAATAGCCGTACCTGTTACTTGATTCCGGTTAACGGTGGTGAGTACCGGAACAGCCCGGGGAGGCATTGAAACCGGATTCCCTGTCATACAAGTAAATCGGTTATCCATATATCGTGACACTTTAAATGAACCGGGAGTTCCTGCACGTATCATTTGGTTATAAACGCTTACACTGTTTCGCTCAACATACAATTCTCCCAAATTAGATGCGGTTACAAAATAAGTTCCATTCCTTGCAAAATTGTCCGTTACTGCCAATATTCCATTTACGGATCCATTGACCAAAATATCCTGCACATTATTATAGAACCTGTTCTTTGAAAATACCGCTGTTTGATTCAGGCCTGAAATTTGGGCGGCTGCTGTTTTAAACCCATAAAAGAAATTATCTTCAACTAACAGTCGTTCGGCTGTAATGGGTGCAATTAATCCTATGGTTGGATCCAAAAAATTGACTGATTTATTGGTGTCCAATGCCCCAAAAAGGTTTTTGCGTATAATGACCGCCCCAGAGTGAATTTCAATCAAAGGCACCTTTGCAGCAAAGATGTTGGAATCAATGGTAACCGTTCTGATACCTTGTGTGCTTTCAATTTTTACCACCCCTTCCGTTTGAACAATGGAAGATTTAAGTAGATCCGTTCCAAAATGACTGGTTACCAATCTGAAAAGATCTGCATTTTTTATTCGGATAAACACTTTTTCAGTAACCGGTATCAGATTATTGTCTGCAATAAATGCACACCCTCTGATGGTACAATTGGCTGCATTATTCAATTCAAAAATACAATCGCCCGGATTTTCAAATCTAAAATCGGTAAAGCTGATCCCGCTGACTGAAACGGCATTGGACAGTATTGAAAGAAAAGGAACACCCGCCAGATTGAGAAAATTAAAATCAATAATGATAGACCCGGGTCCGCCAGGTTGAGAATCCCCGATGATATCAAGGTTACCTTGTGCAATCGTAGGAAAACTGGAGGAAGGAGAAATGGTATGCGGTCCTGCACCAGGGATATTGAATAGAATAGTGCTGTTTACACCATCTGCCTCAGCTGCTTTCACAGCTTCCCGGAAGCTGCAATGTACTCCGTCACAGGTACCATCATCTGTATCCGAACTGGAATTAACCGTATAAACCTGTGCTGAAAGTCCAAGGCTACACAACCAAAATCCGAGGTTTAGACAAAACTTTTTAGACATACTCATTTTATTTCAACTGCAAAGGGAAGCTAATTTTACTAATATATCATCAGGGTAAATACTGAATCTTCCGATTAAAACGATTTTTCCTTCAAAAAACATGCCTTTCTGCATGGTAACTGGATCGAACCATAGGGCCGCTTTCCACATAGAGAAAACCCATTTTTAATCCAAGTTCGCGATAATGGGCAAATTGATCAGGATGCACATATTCATGGACGGGTAAATGATTCTTGGTAGGCTGCAAGTATTGCCCAAGGGTGAGAATTTCACACCGATGTTGGAGCAAATCCTCCATGGCTTGAAGCACCTCGTCCCGTGTCTCACCCAAACCCAGCATAATGCCTGTTTTTGTCCTCTTGCCAAAAGCTTGAGTTCGTTTGATTTGTTCGAGGCTTCTTGAATACTTGGCTTGCGGTCTTACCATCCGGTACAGACGTTCCACGGTTTCCATATTATGAGAAACCACCTCCTGGCCCGCGCTAATCATACGTTCTAATGCTGTCCAGCTTGCCTTTACATCCGGGATCAGGGTTTCAATGGTGGTTTCCGGGCATTTTGTTTTCACAGCTCGCACCGTCTGATACCAGATTTCTGCTCCACGATCTGGTAATTCATCCCGATTGACACTGGTAATAACGGCATGTTTAACCTTCATAAGCCGGATGGCTTCGGCTACACGTTGCGGTTCGTCAGTATCGTACTCTGGAGGTTTTCCCGTTTTAACCGCACAAAAACTGCATGAACGGGTACACACATTGCCTAAAATCATAAATGTAGCCGTTCCTTCCCCCCAGCATTCTCCCATATTGGGACAATTGCCGCTTTGGCAAATGGTATGAAGTTTATACTGATCAACTAATGCGCGAACATGCCGGTAGTTTTCTCCAATGGGAAGTTTGACACGAAGCCACTCAGGCCTCCTGGGTCTTGATTCCGGGGATTGGATAACATCTAATTCTATCATAGTGCTTATGGGTGTTAATTTAGTTCGCAGTAGCTGATTTCCGGGAGCCCAGCTGAAGATTCAGAAAGAAATTCAGGTAATGATTAGGATTTTGATTGATGATCAATAAGTCAGGACTTTTAGCATAAAGATCCAGCTGAAGTCCCATTTCAAAACATCTGACCAATTTCTCAAACGCTCCCGGATCGATGCGAAGTGCGACCCTTCCAAATAAGCCTGGCACGACGGACAGGTGTCCAAATCCATTGAAAAAACTGGAGCGTCCCATGATTCGTTCCGAATCCAGAAAAGCTTCCGGATCTTCCTGATAACGTATATCCCGGATGATGATTCGACCATCTTGTTCATATCTAACTTTCAAATAATAGGGTTTTTGGATTCCCAACAACAACCCACCTTGCCATTGGACTCCTAGCGCAACCCCTTTTTTACGTGCTTTTTCACTATAGGTTTTAATAATTCCTTTGCCAACCCTAAGATTGATTAAATGGTTCTTCTTACCATATTTATAAGAATCGAATGACCTGAACGATAAATTATTGGGTTTGGAAGTTCCCGATTCTCTGGGATGATACAAGATCCCCAAATCGAAATGATAGGTCCTGGTAGTATGGTAAGCGGCTATCGTTCCACGATTAAAACCAAAATAAAAACCATTGGTGTGTAACCCTGCATCAACGGACCATTCCGATTTATAAATGATTCCCTTTCGAACGGTAGACAGCACGGTTTCCTCACCGACCTGGGATTTTGCTTCCATGGCAAATAAAAACCATAGGATAGCCCATAGACCCAAGACTACCCAAAGTGATTTTCTGTACGAAACAACTTGAAAATCCAGGTAGTATCTTAGCGTTTGTCTCCTCATCGTATAATTCACCCGCTAAAAGTAAAAAAATTAAGCAACAGTTTAATAACGAAATAAAGAGGGTACTTGTTTTCACCCGACACCCAGGGCCAAGGCTTAGGTATGTCTTGAATTATCTGCAGCATGTTTACCAGGATTTGACTTTTATTGAGGTATCCGACCTAAGCGTTTACCTCGATCATCAAGGACCTAGCGTGCAGCATGGGCAGGAATCTTTAAAAGTTGACGAGTTGAGAATTCCCCTTTCAGCATCATTTAAAGTTCCCTATATCGAATTAGGCCAACACTTACCATCCATTGAAACTGAGTTCCTCAAAGCCCTCGAAACACCTCTATCGGTTGATCTGTTTGCGCAAGTTTTTTGGCAATTATCAAGAATGGAGGAATATTTTTCAATTGAAAAGGACAAGCATCAACGGTATCCAGCGGTTGCATCAATGTTGTATCGTCATGGGCAATTGAAGTTTCCTGTAGTCGATCATTGGATTGACCATTTCATTGAGCTTTTAAAGGAAAAAACTTCATTACAATATGAAATAAAACCAGAAAGCTTAGCTTGGTCGGTTGGAGTAGACGTAGATCAGTTTTATAAGCATGCCTACAAACCCTTTTTCAAGCAATCTATAGGCAGTCTTCTTGAAATCTGTAAAGGTCGATGGACGGAAGTCCGGCAGCGTTTGGCAATTTATTTTGGTTTTAAAAAGGACCCCTTTGATTGTTTTGAGAAACTGCTACAGATGGGCATACCCCGAAAGCAACTCATTTTCTTTTTATTGTCAGGAGGGTCGACTTCCTTTGATAAAAATCATCCCCTGAAAACACCGGTGGTCAGTAAACTTCTGACAAAACTGGATAAGGATTCAACATTGGCCATCCATCCTTCCTATGCAGGAGGAATGAATGAATCCGTTTTACTAGAAGAGTGTCTGGTGTGGGGTTCGGTTATTGGAAGAAAACCAGAACTCAGCAGGCAACATTACATACGCATCAGTCTACCGGGTACTTACCGTTTGCTGGAAAAAGCAGGAATTCACCATGATTACAGCATGGGATACCCTGAAATTCCCGGATTCCGTGCCGGAACTACCAAAACTTTTCGTTGGTATGATTTGGAAGAAGATCGGGAAACTGCTTTGTTGGTTCATCCATTTGTGGCTATGGACCGCACATACCTGAGTTATTTGAACAAAGGCCCAAAAGAAAGCCTGGAAAATTTATTTCAGCTGATGAGCATCTGCCATCGATACCGTGGAGTGTTCCATGTGGTATGGCACAACAGTAGTTTCGATTTTGAAGGCGAATGGAAAGGTTGGGAAGGTGTATTTGAAAGAATGTTAGATCAGCTTAAAGAGCATAAAACTGTTTTACCCCAAAATGCTTTAAGCACAAGTCAAGACGGGCAATCTGCAACATAAGCTCAAGAAATTCAATCCTTCAACAATTAGCAATATCCCAAATCTTCATCAGATTCCAGGAATTCAAGCCTGGATTGCAATTCTAACGAATCTTTCGGTTCGTCGTGCAATTCGATGATGTTGGATTTTTTTGTTTCCAAACTGTCTTTTGGCAAGACCTTTTTCTCCTTTCTTTTAAAAATATTCTTCATAGCCAGTAAAATGATATGTTCAATGGATTCCTAAATCAAATATAGCAATAAAAACTCCATACGTTAGTTGTGTTTTATCAATTATTTATAAATAATGTTTAATTACAATATTTAAAATTGATATCACAGCAAACTATTGCAAGAAACCCTTATGCCTAAGTAGGCCAACCTTAAAGTTCAGTAATCTAAATTGTTTGAAGAGAGGTCAAAAAGACGATGAAACAATTCACTATTCACCATTCTTTTCAAAGCAAAAATATTACAAAACCATTTGATTTCCAAAGTATAAGGGAAACTTTAACATTTACCCCTTTTACAATGAACAGCTTTCAATTTATTCAGCGGAACCTAAGCGGGAACCTTTTAATGGGTAAATGATGTTACCATGACATTTGAAGCTTTTTTAACGGCTGATCTTCCGTACGATGCATATAGAATTTTATATATATAATATTAATTTAATCTATAAATAATTATAAAAGTGATATTTAATTAATTTTTACACAGTTAATTAAAAAAATCACATCGTAAAAAAATATATATCTAATTTTGCCCAAATTTTCTAAAAATGACTAAGACCCGGTATTCTGATGAAGAATTGATGGAATTTAAAAAAGTCATCGATGAGAAACTGGAACTTGCTAAAAGCGAGTTAACCGGTATCGAACAGCAAATGATGGAATTGCGAGACAACATGGCTGACGAACAAGGTGGAGATTGGTTTGATGACAGTTCGATCCACACAGAAATTGAATTTCTGACCAAGATGGCTGAACGGCAAAAACAGTTTATTCAAAACCTTGAAATGGCTTTGGTACGCATTAAAAACAAATCTTACGGAATTTGCACAGTAACGGGTGAGTTGATAGAAAAACAACGTTTGTTACTGGTGCCACATGCTACGAAAAGTGTCAAGGCCAAAGAAAATGAGAAACCCAGCTCTGCTTCCATGGATTCCAGACCTGAGACCCCTATGTTTTCAGAAGATGAAGACAATCCACCATTGGATTAGCGACTTCATCATCAGATTTTACCAACCCAATACCCAAGCAAATACCAAAGGCGCGACAATCGTGGCGTCGCTTTCTATGACAAATTTTGGAGTTTGAATATCTAGTTTTCCCCAGGTTATTTTTTCATTGGGTACCGCACCAGAGTATGAGCCATATGAGGTAGTAGAATCGGAAATCTGGCAGAAATATGACCAGAAAGGTACATCATGCCATTCCAAATCCTGGTACATCATGGGGACTACACAAATTGGAAAATCACCAGCAATTCCTCCTCCTATTTGAAAAAATCCTACTCCTTTTCCTCCGGAATTTTTGCGATACCAGTCGCTTAGCCACACCATGTATTCAATTCCACTTTTCATTGTGGAAGCTTTCAATTCGCCTTTTATGACATAAGAGGCAAAGATGTTGCCCATGGTAGAATCTTCCCATCCCGGAACGATGATCGGTATATTTTTTTCAGCAGCTGCGAGCATCCATGAATGTTTTGGATCTATTTCATAATATTGTTCCAATACACCACTCAAAAGCATTTGATACATGTATTCGTGAGGAAAATACCGTTCCTCTTTCTCCTCTGCATTTTTCCACAGTTCATGGATGTGTTTTTGCAATCTGCGGAATGCTTCTTCTTCAGGAATGCAAGTATCTGTGACTCTGTTCAATCCCTTTTCCAGCAGATCCCATTCATCAGAGGGTGTAAGATCTCTGTAATGAGGAATCCTTTGATAGGAATGGTGTGCCACGAGGTTCATCAAATCTTCTTCCAGGTTTGCGCCCGTACACGATATGATATCCACTTTTCCCTGTCGTATCATCTCAGCAAGTGAAACGCCTAATTCTGCTGTGCTCATGGCTCCTGCCAAGGTTACCATCATTTTACCACCTTCCAATAAGTGTGACTCATACCCTTTTGCAGCATCGACTAATGCAGCTGCATTGAAGTGCCTGTAATGGTGTTGGATAAATTGAGAAACAGGACCTTTATTCATATGGATTAGTTTATTCTTTGACGGATTTATTTAAAACCTTTACAATAGACTTCACGATTGACTTTTGATTTTACGCGTAAAATAATAGGCCAACATTTTATAATACAATTTAGCAGCCAGGAACTGTGGTGCATCAAATCCCTGGATTGGGGCCAACTCAACAATATCAAATCCAACCACCTGCTTTCGCAAAAAGATCATGCGCAGGAACTGAAGGACTTGATACCAGTGCATACCACCTGGTTCAGGTGTTCCGGTACTTGGCATCAAAGAACTATCGAAAACATCCAGATCAAGCGTTATGTAAACCGGATCGGTCATTTTTCGGATGGCTTCCTCCATCCAATAATCATTGTCCATGATTTGGTGGGCAAAATAAACTTTATCTTTTTTCAAATATTTTTTCTCAGAAACATCCATACTACGTATCCCCACCTGAATGAGGTTGGTATCGCGTTGGGCTTCAGCCACCGCACATGCATGGTTGTAGGGTGAGCCGTGATAGGTTTGCCGAAGATCCGTGTGTGCATCCAATTGCACCACCGTAAGATTTTTATACTTTTTTGCAAATGCCCTTAGAATCCCAATACTCACACTGTGCTCCCCCCCAAAATAGGTCAATAACTTGCCATAAGACAAGTGCTTGGTCACTTTACGGTAAATCTTATCCACCATTTCTTCTGGAGTCAGGTCTTTAAGTTTCAACGGCTTTTCCACGAAGACTCCGTTTTTATAGGGTTCGGTGTCGGTTTCGATATCATACAGTTCCATGTTTTCCAACGCATCCATAAACGCATCATAACCTTTATCGGCGCCTTTACCCCAGGTACTGGTGCCATCATAAGGCAAGGAGGTTAACATGACCTTGGCTTTTTCAAATTTCCCGTATTTGTCGGGAATTCCTGCAAAAGATTTAGTTTGTTTCATATGGTGTTCTTTTTCTGTAGACTCAATTGTAGCCTAATATTCTGAGCATATCACGGGAGTTTTGCTCATCATTATAAATCCAATCGACAAGGTTTCCATTTTCATCGCGGTCCACCAAAACATGTTTGGGTGAAGGCAGTAAACAATGCTTGATGCCACCATAACCTGACAGCGCATCCTGATAAGCTCCTGTATGAAAGAAACCTAGAAATAAGGGCTCTTTATCGGTTCGATTATACTTTGGCATAAAGAGTTGTTGATTTTGTGCTTCGGTATTGTAAAAATCCGAATTATCGCAACTCAGTCCGCCAATGTTGACCCTGCAATAATCATTAAACCATTTATTGATAGGCAACAGGATAAATCGTTCAGCAATTCCCCAGCTGTCCGGTAAGGTGTTCATCAGGGAATTATCCACCATATACCACACCTCGGAGTCATTTTGTTGTTTTTGTTCCAAGACTGAAAATACAGTAGCTCCACTTTCCCCAACCGTATACTTTCCAAACTCTGTAAAAATATCCGGATGCTTTACACCTGCTTCATCACATGCTTCCTTGATCATTTTAACAATTTGGTGAATCATGTACTTATAGTCAAATTCAACCCCCAGCGAGTTTCGAATGGGAAGACCCCCACCAATATTAATGGCTTTGATCGAAGGAAACAGTTTCTTTAATTCTATATAAGTGGTGATGCCTTTTTTGAGTTCACCCCAATAATAAACGGTATCCTTGATCCCCGTGTCCACAAAAAAATGCAACATGTGCAATTCAAACTTTTTATTCTTTTTAAGTTTGGTTTTAGCAAACTCCAATACTTGGGAAGCTCTTATGCCCAGACGGCTGGTATAAAATTCAAATTGAGGTTCCTCTTCTGTAGCTACACGGATGCCAACCTTACATTTTTTCTGAAGTAATGGTTCCAACTGGTCTGCCTCGTAAATGTTATCAAATACGGGTATGATATTTTTGAAACCGGAATTTACCAAGTTGGCAATGTTTTGTAAATAGTGTAAAGGCTTGAATCCATTGTTTACAATGATGTGATCCCTGGTAATTAAACCGTTTTTATATAAGTTTAATACCAAATCGATATCAAAAGCAGAGGAGGTTTCAAGTTGAACATCGTGCTGCAGTACCTCCTTCAACACATAGGAAAAATGACAACATTTGGTACAATAACAATAGTAGTATTTGCCTTCATAATCCAAAGACCGGATAGACTTATTGAAAAGATTCTTAGCCTTTTTAATCTGGTCTGCTATTTTCGGTAGGTAAGTCAATTTAAATGGCGTACCATATTTTTCGATCAACACCATCAATGGAATACCATTGAAAATGAGATTATCCTTTTCCAAATCAAAGCCTTCCTGAGGGAAGTAGTAGGTTTGATCAATCAAGTCAAAATACTTATTTTCCATAGTATTTACCCGGTTGCAAAATGAGGGACAAATATATTGGAAAACAATCACTTCGATACAGATTTCAGCATTCCGGGTACGCGGACTTGCCTCCTTTAACGCCTTCGAAAAACATCCACAAATTCAATGGGTCTTGTTATGGGATCAAACAGTTTTTAGAAGTTATGATCCAATGATCTTTGATCGCTGAATGGCAAACTCTAAAATTTGCTTAAGTTTACCACAGCAATTTTTATATTATATAAATGTTTAATATGTTCAAATCCATACGCCGCCGTAAAACCATTGAATCCTACCAAAATGCTACGCAACATGAGTCCCTCCACAAGGTACTGTCTGCAAAGGATTTGACTGCCCTCGGTATAGCTGCCATCATAGGTGCGGGTAGTTTTTCTAGCCTTGGGGAAGCTTGTTTTAAAGCGGGGCCTGGTGTAGTGATCCTCTTTGTCATTACAGGTATAGCCTGTGGATTTACGGCTCTATGTTATGCAGAATTCGCCAGTCGGATTCCTGTTGCCGGTTCAGCTTATACTTATGCGTATGCATCATTTGGTGAATTGGCTGCCTGGATTATCGGATGGGCATTGCTCATGGAGTATTCCATTGGGAACATTTATGTGGCATTTTCGTGGAGTGATTATTTTACTTCTTTACTAGAAAGGTTTCACATTCATTTTCCCCATTGGTTGACCTGCTCTTATATGGAAGCGCATAAGGCCGTCCTTAACCAAAGTCTGAACCAGGATCTTATCCTTGCCTGGAATTCTGCTCCCCAATTTGGAGGTTTGAGGATCATTTTCGATTTACCCGCAGTAATGATCAACATCTTCATAACGATTTTAATATATATAGGAATCCGGGAATCCAGGAATATGAGCAATATCATGGTGGTGTTAAAGCTTTCCATCATTCTTTTGGTTATCCTGGTTGGATTTTTCTTGATTCAGCCTGAAAACTGGTTACCCATCAATGAATTAGGAACAAAATCTTTCATGCCTAATGGTTTCGCCGGGGTCATGGCTGCAGTCAGTGGAGTTTTTTTTGCTTACATCGGATTTGATGCCATAAGTGTATTTGCAGAGGAAAGTAAAGATCCTCAAAATGATTTACCCAAAGGGATGATTTACAGTCTGATCATCTGTACCGCCATTTACATCATTTTGGCATTGATCTTAACTGGGACTTTGAATTACAAACAATTTGATGGTATTGGGGATCCTTTGGCATATATTTTTGAAATGAAAGGGATTTATTGGATGCAAGTGATCGTTGCATTTGTTGCTGTGATCGCCATGACCAGTGTTTTGCTTGTGTTTCAACTCGGTCAACCCAGAATCTGGATGAGCATGAGCCGTGACGGATTATTACCTCCAGCCTTTCAACGCATTCATCCAAAGTATAAAACTCCTTCCTTTTCCTCCATTGTGACAGGCTTGTTGGTTGGAATTCCCATCTTCTTTACAGACAAAACTTTTGTCCTGGATTTCACCAGTATTGCAACCTTGTTTGCATTTGT
>CAZMSE010000007.1:41916-61902 GCA_964568865.1 uncultured Saprospiraceae bacterium | reverse complement strand
AAACTATCCCTGATTCCATTATTAGGCGTTAGTTGTTGTTCGTATTTACTCACCGGAATGACTGCCTCTAACTGGGCATGGTTTATTTCATGGTTATTCCTCGGATTGCTGATTTATTTTCTATATGGTAATAAACACAGCAAACTCCATACGGAGAGATTACAATAATGGTAAAACTCACATCAACAGTGCATATTATTTAGAGAAATTATGTGGGCCTCAATGCATAGCTGTGACCAGAACTTATATTAAGGAACTTCCAAACAAAGAACTCTAAATTTTAGCTCATTCGAAATTTGAACCATCCCTTTCTTTAAACTTCGTCAGGAATTGCTGAGATCATCATGGTCTAAAAAAAAAAATATTACGTCCGATCCGTTCAATCGATCCATTATACCTTTTGGATCTGGCCTAATCCAAAAAATAAAAAAACCGGTGAATACATTTAAACACCGGTCTTTTAAAGTAGTAGGTAAAATTCTATTGTGCTATTACAAGAATCTCATTTTTGGGTTACCATCAATTCAACGCGATTGTTGATCAACCTTCCTTCCATTGTATTATTATCTCCTACTGGAAATTTTTCACCATACCCAAATGCTTCAATTCGGTCAGTGGTCAATCCTTTTTGAATCAACGATTCTTTGATATGCGTTACCCGATTTTCAGAAAGTTTTTCATTTTCCTTGTCGCTGCCGACATTATCCGTGTAAGCCATGATTTTAATTTTCAGATTAGGAAACGCAGTCATAACATCGAAAAGGTCCATCAGCTCATGGTCGAACTTTGGGTTCAGTTCTGCAGTTCTACCAACAAATTGAAGGTCAATAAATTTAAATTCAACCCCAAGGTCATTCTCACCTCGCTTCAGATAATCCAATAATTGATGCCCCAGTGTTCCTTTCTCAAAATTTTTACCCTCCAGCGTTTTTAAGGTTGCTTTTACGTGTTCTGGATGATGGCCCGCGATATGCACGTAATCTGTATCCACTAAAAATACCTGGCTGGAGGTATCTCCTGTGGATGATCCCGCAGCAATTTCAGGGGTAGCCTTAGTCTTATCTTGTCCACCGGATGTGCACCGGATAAATAACAAAAGAAGGGTTAACGCTACTACGAACTGGATAATGCCCAATCGGAGTACCCATTGCCTAGCAGATGTTTCTGTCGAATAACTGTGTAATTCCATACCGAAAGAAAACGCAAAGGACAGAATATTGTTCCAAATAAATCATCATATTAACAATAATTTAAAATATTTATTACGAAAAAGGCATTTACACAGAAAATTATTTTTAAATTTTGGATAATAGCCTCCTGGCTTTGTCCGAAGATGCCAAAGAGTGTATTTCATAGATTACTATTAAAACGATTCAGACAATCAACCTGTAGCTTACTTGAATAAAAATCTAGCCCATCTGAAAGAATTTGGGTATACCATTCATTGGGTAGCCCTGGCAAGCCCTTAACTTTGAACTTGCTGATGGAAAGTGTCATAAATGCATATTTAGCCGTTGAGCTTTTTCTAAAAACCTGGTCATCAACCGATGACGGCGCTTTATATGTGCTTCAAGAACACCTGGAAGAAGAGCTGATTATCTTAGCTCAGGATGAGTATCATCTCTTTAGTTCGTCACGCAGTCGGCTCAATTACTTGTTTTCAAAAGGTAAAGTAGGACGTGACGAATTCCACAAACTGGTGACGTTTCATGAATTCTGCCGAAAGGAATCGGAAATTCCCCATTGGGTTTTTGACCTGGGCATCGGGCTTTGGGTGAATTGTATTCACATTGAAACTGGAATACCTATTCCCGAACAGTGTAAAGTTTATTTGGACATACCCGTAGAACAAGCTACCCAGCAAGAACAATCCTTTCATCACCAAACCTGCATGCGGATTAGTATTTTGGATTTATCTACGGAGGATGGTTGTTTAAATTTTATTCTATCGGAAGATCCTGGTAATGTTTATGCTTTTGATTGGGACCTCCTGGGAAACAAACTCCAAAAGCATATAAAGCAATGCATCCATTACCTGAAGTTGCCGTTTGATGCTATGGCTTGGAATCTCAGGTCTGGATCGCGTGGTTATGAGGCCGATGCATTGATTCTCATGCCCGACTATTTATTGGATGTAACTACCGTTGCCGCATGCTGCCATGGTATGCATTCCTACCCTATTAAGATGATCGTTCAACAGTTTATTGATCGGCCTATGGGTCTACCGGCACTAATAGGCAATTCTGTAAATTACTTAATGGATGAACTCATCATCGATCAAAAAGCAGATTATCGGGAAATCCTCAAACAAGTTTTTTGTCAAAATCCTTTGACTTTTTGTAAAATGGACAACGTTCAACTTCATCAGTTTTCAGAAACCGTTAAATTGCATTACCATAATTTGCTTCCGATTATTCAGGGAAGATTCAACCAGGAAGTTGAAGCGTTATCCAATTGTATTCTGGAACCCAGCTTCTACTCTGTTGATTTTGGAATTCAGGGGAGGTTGGACGTATTCTATCGAGAAGCAAAACTCAAAAAGATTTTTGAATTAAAAAGTGGAAAGCCATATCATCCTAACCAACATGGCATTAACGAAGATCACTATGCACAGACAATTTTGTACTATTTGATGATCCAGTCCGTTTATGGTCAAATTCAGGACTGTTCTGCTTTCGTATTGTATTCCAGCCAAGAGGAGCAAGGATTAAGATTGGCTCCCCCCGATCCACATAAAATTCTGCAACTGCTTGAAATCAGAAATGCTTTATTGGTCCTTCAGTTACATTTGGCATTTCATCCAAAATCGGAAAGTTTTTTATTGGATGTCATTAAACCCGAACATTTTCAAGGAACCGAGCAATTCACCCGAAGGGATGGCAATTCACTGATTCAAATCTACCAAACTCTGTCAAGTATAGAAAAAGATTATTTTAAAGAGTTTTGCGGATTTATTGCAAGAGAACAAATCATCACCAAGACCGGTCGTTTTCAAACACAATACACGGAAGGGATGGCATCATTATGGTTATTATCGGATGAAGAAAAACGACGACAATTTGGTTTGATCACGGATCTAAAAATACAGCAGATTACTACCCCATTAAATGATTTCCCCATTTTGGAACTACGCGAAGAAGGCCAGGAAATTCAATTGGCAAATTTTCGGGTTGGGGATACATTGGTATTGTATCCCAAACCCAATCCTTTGAAGGAACAAATTTTTAAAGGCACGCTCATCGAGCTAAGGGATGGAGCCTATCTGATAAGAATGCGAAACCGTCAGTTTCCACGAAATCTCATTGACCTGGATTTGAAATGGAATCTGGAACACGATTACCTTGATCGTTCCTTCAGTTACCAGTTTCAAAGCCTGATGGAATGGGCATCTGCTCCCGAACCTTTGAGGAAGCTTCTCCTGGGAAGAGTAAGACCTGAAATTGGATCAAAATCCACCGGGGAGTTTCATCCGGAAATTCCGAATAGGATGATTCCGGTTTTACAAAAGATCAGAGCCGCCAAGAATTACTTTTTATTGTGGGGACCCCCAGGTGCCGGTAAGACCAGCATGGTTATCCGATTCCTGACGGAAGCTTTGGTGGTAAGGGACCACGAACAAATAATGCTTTTAGCATACACTAACCGGGCTGTGGACGAAATATGCGAAATGTTGGATTGGGTAGAGGAAACCACCGGGCTGGAATACCTGCGTATCGGTTCAAGATATGCAGTCCATGAAAAATTCAAGTCCAGGTTGCTGGATGAGAAAGCCCGATTGGTGAAAGACCGGAATGAAATGAACCAATTGTTGAACAGGACTCGGATATTCACAGGTACCATAGCCAGTATTTTAGGCAAGAAAGAACTTTTTTCCCTTAAAACATTTGATACACTGATTGTCGATGAAGCCAGTCAAATTCTTGAGCCCCAATTGATTGGGCTCCTCACCCGTTTTAAGCGATTTATCCTGATTGGTGATCACATGCAACTACCGGCGGTCACGGCACAAACAGATGAAGAATCCAGAATTGAATCTCACGGGTTAAAACAATATGGATTTAATAAACTGTCCACTTCATTTTTTGAAAGAATGTTTAGGCAATGTCAAGATAATGCTTGGGAAAATTCATTTGAAATGCTTGAATTTCAAGGAAGAATGCATTATGAAATAATGCAATATCCATCCTGGTCCTTTTATCATGGTCGATTAAAGATTCTACCAGAATCCACAAACCCCATGCAGACTGCAAAGTTGTCTGATCGGTTTCCAAAACTGGAGGGTACCCTATGGCCGGGATTGGCTACCCATCGCACGATTTTTCTTTCCTGTATTCCAACACTATCAAAAGTTAGTCTCAAAACCAACCCAATTGAGGCGCAAAGCATCTGCAAATTAGTGGAAAGCCTCATTAAACTGCATCAATTAAACCAGGTGGAATGGAACGAAAACCGTTTAGGAATCATCTGCCCTTTCAGAGCGCAAATTGCCTTGATTAAACAGTATATGAATAAAATTCCCTGGATAAAATCCTTTCCCATCACAGTGGATACAGCCGAACGGTATCAAGGTGGTTCCAGGGATATCATTATTCTTTCGACCGTAATTTCTGATCCGAAACAATTGGCGCAAATTAGTTCGGTCAATGATCAGGGAGCCGACCGGAAACTCAATGTAGCCATCACACGGGCCAAAGAACAAATCATTGTCATTGGAAATCCCCTCGCCTTATCGGCATCAACGCTTTATCAACAATTGATGGAACAATACACTTGTATGGAAATAAAGGACTTGCAACCTATTGAGGGAATGATTGTTAATCAGCAAACTTAACGTTTTATAGGATATAGACTTAATCCTCAAGTCATAAAAAATATTTTTGATTGGATTTAATGATGACAAAAAGTAAATCGCAATGGGAATCAACGTATGGGTTGGTCATGGGTGGGGGTATCTAAGTCAACCATTACACAAACTATTTTACACTCTCATATGTTTTAGCGAAATAGTGAAGTATTTACAAGTGTCCGCAATTTGAAAGGCAGCATTCTTCTCTTAATTTGCGTCTTTAAACCGTCTAAGGTATTATGTAAAAATGATATGAAAGTAATTCTAAATTTTTGGATGATTTTAATCACCCTGCCAGGATATTCTAACAGTTATTTTTTATCGGTAAACGGAAATGACCTCAACAAAGGCAACCATTGGTCTGTGCCTTTTAAAACATTTGACAAAGCACAGATGGTATTAAAGCCTGGGGATACACTGCATATCATGAAAGGAGATTATTATACTTCTAAACCATTTCAATTAGACCTCCAGCATCAAGGCAAAGAAGGCCAATGGATCGTTTATAAGAATTACCTGAATCACAAACCACAAATTCATTCCGGTACCAAAGGGGCCATTTCAATTCAATCTTCTCAATACATAAGTTTGGAAGGATTGCATTTTGTCATACAAGATGAAATACCGGGAGATGGTGCTGATTTGAAATCGGCAGTTATCGTTGGAGGAAGTTTTGCCTCACCTTCAACCAATATTAAAATTTACAATTGCTTTTTCAAAAATTTTAACCATTCGGCAATTGAATTGAGTTATTTTGATTTTGTAACCCTGGGTTACAATAAATTTTATAAAAATGCATGGAGTCCCAAAGCTTCGGCTGTAATAGCAGCAAGTCATGCCGTTGAAACCAATGATCTCAATGTTTACCATTTCATCATTCAGGCCAATGTATTTGAACAAAACAGTTCGAGTAATCCAAATCAGACCGCTCTTTGCAATCCTTTAATTCATTTGAATTATAAAGATGCCCATCTCATTCAGACCAGCAAACACGGCATCTTTTATAACAATATTCTTTATATGAATCAGGGACCTGCAATGGTATTTGAATCAGTTTCGGGTGTCCATATTGTACACAACACTTTCTATAAGAATAATTTAAAGGAATTTTGTCAGCAGGCAAATCTTGAATTATCAAATTCAGTGCAATGCAAGGTGTACAACAATATTTTTTATACATGCGCTTCCAAAGCGGCTACGCGGATTTTCAAAAGTCCAAGCACATTATTCAGCAATAATTTGTATTATAATCACTCCTATCGGGAGCCTGGGATCCATGAATTGGTTGGCAACCCAGAATTTGAATTGATCAATGAAATCACCAACGAATTTAATTTCAAACTTCAATCTAACAGCCCCGCCATTAACCAAGGATTAGATGAAAATCTGGTCGACATAGATTTTGAAGGGAATCCGCGAAAATTCGATTTGCATACGGATATTGGTGCATTGGAATTCAGGCAACGACTGATGCCTTCATTAAAAGAAATTAAAGCAGGACCACAAACAAAGAAAATCAAGTCAAATTGGTCCAGTCTTTATTTACAGGATCAGAAAACCTACACCCTTTGGAATCAGGCTGATAGTTCATTTTTGATAAAAATGTACAATCCCTTGGGAAAAATGATTTTAGACGATCGAACCATGCTGGATGCGGCTTCGTCCTTTGAATTTCAATTTAATAAATTGCCGGATGGTATATACACAGTCGTGGCATTTAACGGAACTTCCAGGTACTTGGAAAGGGTTAAGGTTTGCGGTAAGCGTCGCCAACCATAAATTGGAACCACCCAATAGGATTTTTGGTTATTTTTGCAACCATTCATAGAATACTTCATGCATTTTCTTTTTCCTGGAATTTTATGGGCCTTGGGACTACTTTGTATCCCTATCATTATCCACCTTTTCTATTTCAGGAGATACAAAAAAGTTTATTTTACAAACGTCCATCTTCTTCAGGAGCTGGTTGAAGAAACATCCACACGAAATAAACTTAGAGATTTATTAATCCTTGTTTGCAGGTTACTTGCCTTGCTAGCGTTGATATTGGCTTTTGCCCAACCTTCATTTAAGGAAAATCATACAGGCCAATCTTTAAAAAGTCTTAGCATTTTTATTGACAACAGTTGGTCAATGGAAGCCGAATCCAATGAAGGTAAACTGATACAACAAGCCATTCAATTGGGAAAAGAATTGGTGGATGCGCATGGGGAGAATGACCGTTTTCAAATACTTTCAAATAATTTTGAGGGTAAACACCAGCGTGTGGTTACCAAAGCAGATGCGAAAATTTTCCTTGAGGAAATCAAAAGCAGTCCGAATGTTCAGAACTTAACTAAAATCATTGCCCGACAAATTCAGTGTTTTAAGAATGCCGGAATTCAATCGGCCGATTTGTATATCATTTCTGATTTTCAACAAAATATTTGTGCGTTTGATACTTCCGTATTAGAAGAAGGATTTAAGTTAATTTTAGTGCCTGTACAAAGTGTTTATGAAAACAACATCAGTATTGACTCTGCGTATTTTCTAGCTCCAGTTTTTCTTCCAGGTATTCAAAATAAAATTGTTTTTCAAGTGTCCAACAGGGGTCAAAACAAAGTTGAGGAACTTCGGACCAGTTTGAATTTAAATGGTCAAGATTACCCTGGTCCGACTTTGACATTAGAAGCTTCAGAACAAAAGAGCGATACTTTTTCAGTCAATATTTTAAAACCCGGTTGGCAAAAAATCACGATTGGCATCAAAGATTATCCTGTTCAATTTGATGACCATTATTACATGACTTGTGTGTCAGATACCAATTACAAGATATTGACCATTTATCAGGATCCATTTCCACTAAGTTTACAAAATGCCATTCAATCCATTCCATATTTTGAATTTCAGGCTGTTCATGAACAGCGCATTCAATTCAATTCATTTGGCGACCAAAAGTTAATTATTTTATGTGGCCTCAAGCAAGTGAGTTCGGGATTGGCCCAAGAACTGAGCAAAGCTATGAAAGAAGGAGTGCAATTATTCATTTTTCCCTCTGAACAAATAGCCGAAAATGCTTATCAATCGTTACATGACATTCTCAACTTACCAAACATTGGTCAATACACGCAAAACGTCCAAAGGGTTTCAAAAATCAATACAGAATCAAATGTTTACCGTGATGTATTTACGCGGGTTACCTCACAAATAAAGCTTCCTGAATCTAAAGGAAACTACAAGTTTATAGGAGGCCTGCCAGCAGATAAGATTTTGTTGTATCGGGATGGAGAGTCTTATCTCAATCGCTATAAAGTTCAGAATGCCTACGCATATTATTGCGCCAGTCCATTTGATCCAAACATAAATGATTTAAGTAAAAATGCTGAAATTTTCATTCCCTTACTTTTCAAAGTGGCTCTTAACGAAGATCTCCGGCAAATTTATTCTTACGATCTGGGGCAAGAACCAATGGTAACCTGGCCTTTTGAAACAAATGGCAACCAGCAGGATTTAACTTTCGTGTTAGCCGGTCCGGAAGAACTTATCCCTTCCAGTAGAATTCAGGGAAATAAGATCGTTTTAGAATTTTATGACCAGGTCAAAAAGTCAGGAATTTATGAATTGAGAAATAAGAGTAGTTTTTTAGGTTGTATTGCGTTTAACGATTCAAGAGTGGAATCCAACTTAAGTGTTTACACCCCTGATGAACTAGAAGTAAGTTTTGGAAATATTGCTACTGTTCTCCGGCCTGGTAATCAGGGTAGCTTTTACAACCAGATAAAATCCGTCCAGGCGGGTTACAATCTTTGGTGGTGGATGATTTTGGCTGCCGCTCTGTTTGTTTGTTTGGAGAGTTTCGTACTCCGATTTTGGAAGTCTGCATAGTTATGAAATACTTATTCAAAAAAGTTAAAATCATCGATCCCGGTGGAAAACATCACCACAAAATTTGTGATGTATTGGTGGACAATGGCACCATTGGCAGCATACGTCAAGAAATTAATACTGATTCTTCAATGGTGGTTTTAAGTCGTCCCGGATCATACTTATCCTGTGGCTGGACTGATTTGGGCGCTACGGTAGGTGAACCTGGATTTGAACATCGTGAAACCTTATCTTCCCTGGCAAATGCAGCTTCCCATGGGGGATATACTAAAGTTTTCATTTTTCCTAACACTAACCCATGCATTCATTCAAAATCAGAAATTCATTTCATTAAAAATCAAAGTAGCCAACTTCCCGTACAAATTTTTCCTATAGGCGCTGTCAGTAAATCCTGTCAGGGAACTGAAATGGCTGAATTGTTACAAATGCATGATGCGGGTGCCTCGGCATTCTCAGATGGACGGAAACCGATACAGGATAGTGGATTATTCATGCGTGCATTAGAGTATCTTAAATTATTGCCAAATACCATACTGATCCATCAAAGTTTTGACAAAGCCATCGGAGGTCAAGGGCAAATTGATGAAGGTAAAATGAGTACGTTGCTTGGTCTTAAGGGGGTTCCCGTTTTAGCAGAAACCATTCATTTACATCGCGATATCGCCTTATTGAACTATACACACTCGCGATTGATGGTTCATAAAGTAAGTTGTTCCGATGCCGTCCAAACCCTTAGACAGGCTAAAAAACAAAACGAACAATTGTTTTCTTCTGTATCCATTCTGAATTTAATATTCAATTCCGATGCGCTCAATACATTTGATGTACATCTAAAAGTCGATCCTCCCCTCCGTACTGAGAAAGACCGCAAAGCACTGATAAAAGGCTTGTCAGATCATACCATTGACTGTATTGTTAGCGACCATACACCATGGGATCCTGAAACAAAAGATTTAGAATTTCAATCCGCTGCATTTGGATCTCTTGGTTTACAGACGGCTTTTAGTGCATTCTGCACTTATCTATTGCCCGAACTGAGTATAGACTTATGGGTGGAAAAAACAGTCAAAGCATACGCATCCATTTTCAGGGTACCTGTTTCGGAAATCGAATCTGGCAAACCTGCAGATTTGACCTGGTTTGAAACAAAATCTGAATCCGTTTGGCTTGAATCAAAAATTTGTTCGATTTCAAAAAATAGTCCATTTTTAAATCAAAAGTTGAAGGGCTCAGTCTTGGGTACTCTTTGCAACGGAAAATTATTCAGTCATGTGAACGAATTGCATTAATTTTGAATATATTATTTTGTTAAAAGAAACATTGTTTGATTATTAATTGAATAGATTCTATGCTGGATACTTATAAAACATCGATTAAAAATGGACTCATTTGGGGTGGCATCAGCGTGGCAACCCTGTTGGTTCTGTATTTATTGGGTATGATGGAGAATGTTGCAGCAAACATTCTATTGTTTCTTTTTGGTTTGTACATGATGTATCAATCCGGTATTTCAAAACGAAATGAAATGGGAGGATATATTTCCTGGAAACAAGCTCTCAGTCCCATCTGGCTAACAGCCGTGGTAGCCAGCATTATCAGTGTTCCATTTACATGGATAATGTATAAATTTATTGATCCAAGTCTTCAGGAAAAGCAACGCGAAGAAGCCATTAAGATGATTGAAAAGATGAGGGGTTGGATGGGAGATGCCGCAGCTGAAGCTGAATTGGAAAAACTTCAAAATCAGGATTTTGCCAGCCCTGGTCAATATGTTTTGGTGTTTTTAGGTGCATTGCTTGTTTATTTTTTCATTGCTTGTCTGATTGCGCTCATTGTCAAAAGAAAAGATCAATCAGAGATTTTTTCAAAATACTGATTACCGTCAGGAATGCGTTACATCCTGAATACCCTATATGGAACAAATTCAATTGTCTATCATTATTCCAGCCTTTAATGAGGAAGAATCCATTCCGGAATTAACCGAATGGATTCATAATGTCCTTATAACGACGGATATTGTCTATGAACTTTGGTTTATTGATGATGGCAGTACAGATCGTACCTGGGATCAAATTGAATCCATGAATAAGAAATATAGCCACGTAAAGGGTATTCGTTTCCGGAGAAATTATGGTAAATCGGCAGCTTTGCATACGGGATTTAATCAATGCAGTGGACAAGTCGTCATCACGATGGATGCTGATTTGCAGGATAGTCCGGAAGAATTACCTGACTTGTATAAGATGATCGTTGATGAAAATTACGACCTGGTATCTGGTTGGAAAAAAGTACGCTATGACAACGCCATTTCTAAAAATCTTCCTTCAAAGGTCTACAATACCATATCCGGTTGGATGAGTGGAGTTAAATTGCATGATATGAATTGTGGACTTAAGGCGTACAGGAATGATGTGATTAAGTCTATCGAAATTTATGGTGAAATGCACCGATACATTCCTGTCATTGCACATTCCGCAGGATTTAAAAACATCGGTGAAAAAATTGTTCAACACCGCGCTCGCAAATATGGTTATAGTAAATTTGGGATGAGCCGTTTTGTCAATGGGTTTCTGGACTTAGCCACCATATTATTTATTGGTAAATTTGGTAAGCGTCCTATGCATTTTTTTGGAACTTTTGGCATGGTATTTTTCTTCTTGGGATTTTTATTCGTCTTTTATTTATCCGTAACTAAACTGGCATTTGGTCAAATGGGAATGACTCAACGTCCTGCTTTTTTCATGGCTTTGGTTTCCATGATTATTGGATCTCAAATGTTTTTTACCGGATTCCTTGCAGAGTTGGTCACGCGTAATGCAAGTGAAAGGAACCATTACTTGATACGTCATATCCTTCATTAAATGCCTTCATTGGTTTTGATCGGTCCTGCCCATCCATTGAGAGGGGGATTGGCTACTTTTGATGAAAGACTTGCCCGTGAATTCATAAAACAGGGCTGGAAAGTTGAAATCTATACGTTCTCTCTACAATATCCTGAATTTCTTTTTCCTGGAAAAACGCAATATTCCGATTCTCAAACGCCAGTTGACCTGGACATTAAAGTTTGCATCAATTCCATCAATCCTTTGAACTGGATGGCTATAGGAAATGAAATAAAAAATAAAAAACCTGATTTGGTCATCACGCGGTATTGGATACCGTTTATGTCACCCTGCCTAGGAACCATACTGAGACAAATACGCAGAAATCATCATACTCAAACCGTTTGCCTGGTGGATAACATTATCCCCCATGAAAAGCGAATGGGCGATAAGTTTCTTACCCGATACTTTGTGTCTGTCCCAGATCATTTTGTGTGCATGAGTGAGACCGTGTTAGATGAACTAAAAAGTTTTCGAAGTAACCCATCAGTTTTACTTTTGGATCATCCATTGTACGATGTGTTTGGCGAAGCTATCCCTCAAAATTTAGCTCGGACAAAATTAAACTTACCCCAAGACGCCAAAATATTGATGTTTTTCGGTTTTATTAGAAAATACAAAGGGCTTGACCTTTTATTGGAAGCAATGTCTTTAGATACTATCAAAAAAGAATCTTTCATTTTGTTAATTGCTGGTGAGTTTTATGAAGATTCAAAACCTTATCTTCAAATTATTCAAAAACATCAATTGGAACATAGAATCAGTCTTCATTCATATTTTATCCCGGATCACCAGGTTAAATATTTCTTTTGTGCCTGTGACGGTGTGATCCAACCCTATCGAAGCGCTTCTCAAAGTGGTGTTACCCCTCTGGCCTACCACTTTGAAAAGCCCAGTATTGTCACCCGCGTAGGATCATTGGCCAGGCTCGTTCCAGAAGGTAAAGCAGGTATAGTTTGTGAGCCAACTGCCGAATCCATCGCCATTGCAATAAAAAAATATCTATACAGTGATTGGACAACGATGCAACAATACTTGCATGAAGAAAAATCCAAGCTTAGCTGGCAACATTTTGTTTGCCAAATTGAAAATTTGACTCAAATCATAACAGATGGTAAATCATATTCACCGCCTCATCCAACAATCTCTTAAAGTTAAGGACCATATGTTGAAGGATGAATCCCTTCAACTCAACATTCAGGAAGCTGTCATCCTCATGACGGAAGCATTGCAAAGCAAGCAAAGGGTTTATTTATGTGGGAATGGAGGAAGCGCTGCAGATGCACAACACATTGCGGCAGAACTCACCGGGAGGTTTTATCGAGAGAGACCAGCCTACGCCGCGGAAGCCCTGCATTGCAACAGTTCATACTTGACTGCTGTGGCCAATGATTATGGTTATGATGAAATTTATTCCCGTTATATTGAAGGCATTGGCCAGCCTGGCGATGTACTCATTGGATTATCCACTTCAGGCAACTCTAAAAATATTGTCAAAGCATTGCAGGTTGCACAGGCAAAGAATTTGGTGACTATTGGTATGACAGGCAATTTTGGTGGAGAAATGTTGCCCTATTGTCAGGTATGGTTGGCGGTGCCATCAAATGACACTCCTCGCATTCAGGAAGGACATATATTGATAGGTCATATATTATGTGAACTTGTCGAACAATTGTTGCACCAAATTTCTATGTCCGAATAAATGGCCAATCCGCTTAAAGCCTGCGTATTCCTGGACCGGGATGGTGTAATCAATGAATTGCTACCAGGAAAGTATGTAAAACACTGGAATGAGTTCCGATTTAGGGAAGGGGTATTAACGGGAATCGCAAAGCTTAGTCAAAGAGGATATGCAATTTTTATCATTACAAACCAACAAGGCATTGGAAAACAGCTGATGACAGAAATCGAGTTAAATCAGATCCATGTGAAAATGAGGCTTCTTATCGAACAAGCTGGTGGAAGGCTATCAGGCATTTACCATTGTCCTCATTTACAATCTGACAACTGCCGATGCAGGAAGCCGGGTCGGGGAATGATCGATGAAATTTGTAAACAACATGAGGGAATTATACATGTTCCCTGGATTCTATTAGGAGACAGTCCTTCAGACCTGGAGTTAGGCAATTCCATTTGTGCCCAAACCTTTGGTATGCGCCATGAACACAATGCATTCGATGATTGGTCAAATTGGAATGTTGAATGCGTGGATAGCTTTAGCACTTTTGTCGATAAACTGATGAATAATCTTTAACTAAAGAAGTTTAGCTTATAGCAATCATTTGGCCGATATTTGTCATAAGGAAGGGGCAAAATTGAAAAATGATTTTTACTTTCGCATCCCTTTCTAAAAGCCGGTGAATATTTATCCTGAATGTATTCCATAAAAGAGATATTTTATTCTTTACAAGGAGAAGGTGCTCGTACCGGAAGGCCTGCAATTTTCTTGCGTTTTTCAGGATGCAATCTATGGAATGGAAGAGAAGAAGACCGGCACCAAGCCATTTGCAAGTTTTGTGACACTGATTTTGTGGGAACAGACGGTAGCTTGGGCGGTAAATATGAAAACGCCCGACAGTTGGTAGAAGTACTGCAATCCATTTGGCCAGAGCCCAGCGTCCCAGCTTATGTTATTTGTACCGGAGGCGAACCCCTTTTGCAATTGGACCAGGAGCTTGTTGATGCACTCCATGCCGTTAATTTTGAAATAGGTCTGGAGACCAATGGAACCCTTCAACCACCCACAGGTATTGATTGGATATGTATGAGTCCAAAATCCATCCTGCAACTTGCCATTACACAAGGCGATGAATTGAAATTCATTTACCCACAGCAAGAACTTGAACCCCATTTGTTTGAGCATCTCCCCTTTAAACATTTTTTCATTCAACCAAAGGACGGTCCAGATCTTGAAAGAAATATTAGACTGAGTCTTGACTATTGTTTAAACCATCCAAAATGGAGTTTAAGCTTGCAAACACATAAGTTATTAAATATTCGGTAAGTTTAGTTTTCAACATATCTGATTAATGCTAAAAAAAAATCAAATAAAGTAAAAGAAAATAAACGATAAACTTATCTTTAAGCTTCATTACCAACAGAACCAATTAAGACCCGTTTAAATGCAAACCAACCAATCTCAATTAAATACACTCCAATTTGCCAAAATTAAATTCGATCCAATCCAACAACAAAATGGATTAGTCTCATTAAAAGACTTTAAGAAGGATAGTATTATCTGTCATTTTTCAGCAGCAGAAATATTGTCTTACCCCTCCAGGTATACCGTTCAGATCGCAGATGACAAGCACATCATTCTCACTCCATTGTTTTTAGAGTATATCAATCATAGCTGTGAGCCGAATTGTTTTTTTGATACGAAGCAATTTAAATTAAAGGCATTAAGAGATATTCAATGTGGAGAAGAGTTTTGTTTTTTTTACCCTTCTACCGAATGGGATATGCAGGAGGCCTTCGAATGTCATTGTGGTTCAAAAAATTGTATTCAATATATACAAGGAGCTCAACATCTTTCACCGGAACATTTGGATAATTACCAGTTTACTTATTATATCCAGCAAAAACTAAAGAAGGCTTATTCCCATGTCTTCTAATTCAGTAGTTCAAAACATTAGCAACATAAATGATTGTCTGGTATGGGTACTCTATCCAGCGATTGATACAGAAGATCCCGATCTTAAGTACTATTACGATTTTCAACAGAGTTTCGAAGAATACAAGAATGTATTTCACAATTTAGGCATTGAATGGAAATGGCAACCGGTCCTTATGGATCAAATCAATGAAGTAATTTCATCCATTAGAACATATTCAGATTCAAGAATACCTATTGTATTCAATTTGTGTGATGGAGATGAAGGTTTAGGCATTCCTGGAATCTCCGTAATAGATGCCCTCGAAAGGGAGCAATTGGTTTATACAGGGTCCAATAGACCTTTCTATGAGAATACCACTTCTAAAATACCCATGAAAAGATTGTTTGATGAACATGAGGTTCCTACATCTTCTTGGTTGGAAATTGATCCGGAGCAAACAGATAGTCACAACATATTTCAACGATTAACCGCTCCATTAATCGTAAAACCGGCCATTTCAGCCGGATCTCTTGGATTAGGAATTAAATCGGTCGTTCATCATCCAGAAGAATTATCAGCATTACTTCATTCAAATCAAAGATACTATAAGCAATGGGATTTATATAAAGGAGGTGTTTTTGTGGAAGAATTCATCAGTGGCCCAGAATACACAGTATTTATGGTTGGAAGTTATTTAAATTTAAATCAGTGCACCGTCTATCCAGCCGTTGAAAGGCGTTTTGAAACTTCATTACCAGATACACAAAAGTTTTTATCCTTTGATCGCCTATGGGAGTTTTATGAAAATGAAACCCCTTTGGATGAAGAAAAAGACTTGTGGAACTATTCTACAGTTCATAAAGAGCTTCAACAAGAACTTAAGGAATTAAGTTTAAAAGCTTATGCAGCCGTTCAAGGTGAAGGATATGCAAGAATAGATTTCAGACAAGACAAATCAACTCAAATCATTAAAGTCCTTGAAGTCAACGCTCAATGCGGACTTTCTGCAGATGAAAATTATACTTCTATTGGTGGTATTCTCAGACTCTATAACCTTCGGTATGATGACATCATTATGGAAATATTAAAACAAGCAATTACAAAATGCAATAATCTTTCATATAATTATAGCCATTAATGTGAATTGATCTATTTTCGTAACTGTTTATTGAAATGATAAAATTATTAATGCCCACTTTCCCTTTATGAAAGTTTGTGTACTTCAACCAGATTATTCCACTTCGCACGTCGATTACAAAAATTATGATCCTCCGAGAAACTTGAGCCAATGGCTTCCAGATTGCGAGGTACATCATGTGTTTTTGAACAAACTAAGTACTTACCGGCAACTGAAAGAACTTTCCAATCAATCTTTCGATATTTTCATAAACCTCTGTGAAGCTTACCTGGAATGGGATGTACCCTCTATTGATGTAATCTACACATTGGAACTCCTCAATCTACCATATACTGGTCCAACCCTTGAATTGTATGATCCTACTAAGGAATTGATGAAATACGTGGCCAGTCTGGCAGGCATCTCCACACCTAAATATCAATTGATTAATGAACTGTCTGATTTGAATGACCTCAGTGAAAAACTTGCTTTTCCCATGTTTGTAAAACCAGCAAAAGCAGGAGACAGCCTGGGTATTGATGATCATTCTTTGGTACAAGACGAAATCACATTGCTGAAACAGGTTAAACTTTTATTGGAAGAATTTGGACAAGTGATGGTGGAAGAATACATCCCCGGTAGGGAATTTACCGTTATGGTGGTTGCTGATCCGAAGGACGACAAGAAATGTCTGGCGTTAAAACCATTGGAGTATATTTTTCCTGAGAATTTTGCTTATAAAACCTATGCTTTAAAAACCTCTGAACTGCACCCTGAATCCAATCGACCTTGCCAGGATGATACTTTGGAACGAAAATTGAAAAAAGCAGCAACCAATTTTTTCAAAGAATTTGGAGGTAAAGGGTATGCAAGATTGGATTTTAGGTTAAATCCCAAAGGGAGGTTGTATTTCCTTGAAGCCAACTTTACCTGTTCGGTCTTTTATGAAGACGGCTACGAAGGATCTGCCGATCACATCTTGTCAAATGACCCACTTGGAAGGTCTGGTTTCTTAAAAACCATCATAGAAGAGGGTATTTCAAGACATCGCAAAAAACAGAAAAAGTATTGCTTAAAAAACTCCAGCAGCGCAGGATACGGGATCTATGCCACTGAAAAAATAAAAAAAGGCGAAGTGGTATTTCGCGGAGAAGAAAAGAGCCAACGCATCGTTACCAAATCTCATGTGAATAAAAACTGGAATGCTCACGAAAAAGAATTGTTTAGAAAATATGCTTACCCCATAGGAAAAGATGTTTATGTACTATGGGATATCAACCCATCTGAATGGGCACCTCAAAATCATTCTTGTGTTCCAAATACCAGATTTGATGGTTTAAATGTAATCGCTTTACGCGAAATAGCGAAAGAAGAAGAACTCACATTGGACTATGGAACCATAGTGCATCCTGATATGGAGCCATTTGCGTGTCATTGTGGCCAACTTGAATGTAGAAAGTGGATTTCTGCTCAACCAATTCCTGTTGAAACACTGAAAATTAGCCTTTAGAATCCTTTAACGTATTAGGATTTTGCCCAATGTAATTGAATTTCTTCATTCAATTTTCTCTTCTCAAGCCAATGATGGTGGTAGAATTGATCCATAAGGTATTAATTTTTTCCTCGTTTTTGAATTTCATCAGAATATGGCTTTTGGAAATGCTTAAAGCTCATTAGATTTGCATCCCTTTTGACCGCAGCCGAAATGGCGGAACTGGTAGACGCGCTGGACTCAAAATCCAGTGACCCTAAAAGTCGTGTGGGTTCGAGTCCCACTTTCGGCACTTAAGTATTAAGTTCGAGCGCTGACGAAGCAAAGCTTGTCAGCATGCTGATATCCCAACATGAAGAACTTGCCCCAAAAAGAAAATATTTGTTGGGTTCGTCAGCTTACTGACGAAGCCTCCGGCTTGTCAGCATGTTCCATCCCACATTTGGCACGGATATAAAGTCATAAGGCCATCAAGCCTTTGAAGTTCAATTCCTGTGCGACAAAGTACCATAATCAACACATCTTATTATTTTATCCTCTTTCTTCAAAACTTCTATCAGGAAAATGCAAGGAGACTTATCAAAATTACACCCTCCATCTTCAAAGCATATTGAATCCTTGGGCGTAGACTTTCAAAATACTAACAATTGTTAGTATTCCCTGCGATCCGTTTTAAAATGGTGGGAAATAGTTTAATCCAACCTCACAGCCAAGTTCTGTTGCACAAAAGTAAGCCTTAACTCTAGACCACAGGGTAGTCGCAGGTAACTGTATAATTTTAATTATCTTAAAATTGCAAGAAATTCCAAAAAATCAATAGCAAAGGGAACTGATCCCCTTCAGCCAGATGCAGGTAATTGAATCAAATCCGTTAGAAAATTTTTGAAAAGCAACTAGGTTTCATCCGCTAGTTTAATCAATCCCTTAACCAACACATCCAATTCGTTATGGGTGGTATAAACGTTTGGCGTTATGCGAACACCATTGATGTTTTCCCATTGGATGGAAACTGTATGAATTTTGTATTTTTCAAACAACACATTCGAAATTTCCTCCGGTTTTTTACCCAGTATACTGACATTTCCAATGGCTCCTGAAAATGAAGCCGATGTGGGGTGGTTTAATTTTATTTTGGAATGTGTTTTCACCCGATCAGACCAATATTTTTGTAAGCCATACAAGCGTTGGTATTTTCGTTCGGGACCCAAATAATCATAGAAATCGACTGCATGGGAAATAGCATGTTCAATGGGAAATGAACGGGTCCCCAGGTTTTCAAATTTTCGAATGTCTTCAGATTCGGGATCTCCTGCTGCAAGCAACGGATACAGATTTCGAATCCTTTCTTTTCTGACGTATAATAGACCTGAACCAAACGGAGCACTCAACCACTTATGCAATGAGGTTCCAAAATAATCCGCCTTCAAGGAAGGTATATCAAAAACAAGATGGGCAAAACTGTGCGCACCGTCTACCACCACTTCTATTCCCCGTTGATGGGCTTCCTCCGCGATTTGAGAAACCGGCAATACCTGACCGTTCCAATTGATGACATGGGTAAGATGCACCACTTTGGTACGGGGTCCAAATTCTTTGACATAGGCGTTTACCAAATACCCCACATCTTCTGATGGCAATTCCAGATTAATCCACTTCAACTGAATACCATCGCGATGAGCTCTTTGTTTCCAGGCGTTGATCATGTTCGGATAATCCTGTTTACTCAAAATCACTTCATCCCCTGCCTTCAGGCGTAGGCCAAAGATGATGGTCTCAAGTGATTCAGAACTGTTCCTTTGAATCGCCAGATTTTCAGCGGAACAACCAGATATCCTAGCCAATTTTTCCCGTAACGGCTCCCGACCCTGATCCAATACCCTCCACATAAAATAAGAAGGCGCCTCATTGCACATCCGGTTATAATACTGGACCGCTTCCTGCACGACACGGGGTTGCGGAGATACCCCACCGTTGTTGAGATTGATGATGCTCGGCGAACAACTATAGGCCTCCCGTATACCTCGCCAAAAGTCCTCTCCATCACCTGGAATTTCTTTAATTTTCGACAAACCAACTAATGCACTCCGATAAGAAGCTTCCATCGCTTCCATCCATTCTCCAGGTTGAAGTAAGGCAACTGAAGAAAGAGTAGTAAAACCTTTTATGGCTGACCTGCGATCCATGTTTAA
>CAZMSE010000007.1:0-41816 GCA_964568865.1 uncultured Saprospiraceae bacterium | reverse complement strand
TAACATGGAATCCTATTTTACTTCTAACCGGCTTGCCTGGAACCAAAGACTTTCTTTACACTTGAAATCCAAACTCTACGACCAGGAAAATTTTGTTGCAGGAAAAAATTCTTTATTCCCATTAGATCAACAACTTCTGGGATCCGTGAAAGGCAAAAGAATTTTGCACCTCCAATGCCATTTTGGACAAGATACCATTTCTCTTGCTCGTTTAGGTGCACAAGTAACTGGTCTTGATTTATCGGATCAATGCATCGATTATGCCCGACAAATGGCTAAGAATTTACGTTTATCCAATGTTGATTTTCTATGTGCCAATGTCTATGATTTTCCTCATTCGTTGAATGGATCCTATGATTTGGTCTATACCAGTTATGGAACCATTGTATGGTTACCCGACCTAAACGCATGGGCGGAAACCATTCGGCGGGCCCTAAAACCGGGAGGTAAATTGGTTTTTGTTGAATTTCATCCGTTTATATGGGTATACGATTCAAAGATTGAACATTTGACTTACGATTATTTCAATAGTGGAGTAATTCATGAAATTGAACAAGGCAGCTATGCTGCGCCAGACGCTGCAGAACGTATAGAATCTTACACCTGGAACCATCCGCTGTCAGAAGTCATCACCGCTTTGTTACAAGCTGGTCTCATGCTCAATTCATTCCTAGAATATGATTATGCACCTTGTGAATTTGCTCCAAACCTGGAAGAATTCACACCCGGCCATTTTAGATTCAAAAATCTGACCACTTCTTTCCCTATGGTTTATTCAATCATGGCTGAGAAAATATCAGCTTAAGATTAATAAAATTGAATTTCTTGCTTACATCTATTGGTATTTTTACATACTAACAATTGTTAGTATGCAACCTTTCTCCTTTTTACAAAGCCATATTATGGATAAGGTTATGGAGCCCAATCCAAATTTATACCAGGATTTGTCAGTTCAATATTGGAGAATCGATAAAAAGGGTATAATAAATGACCCGGAACTCGTAATTTTGGCAATTGCCATACTGAAATGAGGTACAAATTATTGATTTTCTGCTGTATAAGTTCTTGCCTACAAGGATTCTACGCTCAATGCAGCTTTACCGTAAATGCAGGACCTGATCAAAAAGTCTGTAATCCAGGGGATATGGTCACGCTTAATGGTAAAATTATGGGAAGCGTTCAAGAAATTTTCTGGGAGCCACCTACAGGACTCAGCAATCCAAAATCACCTGTCACAAAAGCAATGGTCAATGCGACCACCGAATATATCCTAACCGGCCGAGGACTCAGTAACATCAACCTCATTACCAATGGCAACTTTGAAGCAGGGAATACAGGTTTTACCACTGACTATATGCTGGGAACAACTTCCTGTTATGGTTTCGGATATCTGGATTGTGAGGGTACATATGGTGTCATCACCAACCCTCAACTTGGACATACCGGATTTGCACCTTGCAGTGACCATACCAGTGGATCGGGTTTGATGATGGTGTTAAACGGGTCTGCAAGTTTACAAAACGTTTGGTGCCAAACCATAAACGTCATGCCGGATATGGATTACATATTTTCAGCATGGGTAACCGCTGTAGTTTCATCTTCTCCACCCATCCTCCAGTTTAGCATTAATGGAGTCAATATTGGCAACATATTCAACTCAAGCGGAAACACTTGTTCCTGGGAGCAATTTCAAACTACCTGGAATTCTGGAGCCAATACCACTGCAGAAATTTGTATCGTAAACCTGAATACGGCCACCGGTGGTAATGACTTTGCCATCGACGACCTGAGTTTTCGCAAAATCTGCGAGATAAAAGATACGGTATTGGTAGAAGTGGAAGAAATCATGATCTCTATTGAAAATCCTGAAATTGTCACCTGTGACAATCCCAGATGGAAACTGGATGCAACTGGGTCTTCTTCCGGTACTGGTTGGAAATATACATGGACCACCTCTGATGGTAAAATCATATCGGGTGGAAATACACTAACTCCAACCATTGAAGGTCCAGGAACCTACTACCTCACCATCTGTTCACCGCTGCCGAATTGCTGCAAAACTGAATTTGTCATCGTCAACGGAAACATTAAACCTCCTGATCTTCAGCTAACGGTAAAAGATACCTTGGGTTGTAACGTTCAGGCCGTTTCAATATTCAGCAAAAGCAGGGTTTCGCCACTGGATTACAATTGGTCAGGCCCCAATGGATTCAATGGTTTTGATCCATTTGCTGTAGTTACAGAAGGTGGACGGTACTTTTTGACCATCACCGACGAATTTAATTGTAAAAAGGTCGATTCGATTGATGTCATCGAACGAAAAGACAATCCCAAAATCAGTATTAAATCCAATTCCATAAATTGTGAAATGGATACGGCATTTTTGGTTGGTTCCAGTACGGTCAACGGCTCACAGTTTGAATGGAACGGTCCAAATCAGTTTAATACCAAATCCGATCGATTTAGCACACAAGACACAGGATGGTATTTTCTCAAGGTAACCTCCCCTAACGGATGTGTAAAGTATGACAGCGTGTTATTGAAAAAGGACATCGGCTCACCGAAATTATCTTTTTCAGTCGATACACTAAACTGCATTCGTGATTCAGCGGTGATTATCATTACATCAGACAGATCACTGGATACCAGTTATTGGACCGGAACGCATCCATTTTATGGAATAGACAGCCTTAAGCTGAGCACCAACTTTGCCGGCATTTTCAAATTTGTTGGCGTGGCATCCAATAAATGCCTGGACAGCGTTTTAGTCAATGTTCCAATTGATACTGCAAGACCTGTTGTTTTTCCAAAGTCAGATACCTTGACCTGCTTAAAAACTCAATCGCTGATCACCAGCGGAAATGCACTAACAAATGTTAGTATTGAATGGAATGGACCTTCTGGTTATCACTCCAATCTCGATAGTGTTTATGTTTCAACTCCTGGAATCTACCAATTGATCGCTACTTCCGGAAATGGATGCACATCGCAGACCTCAATTGTGGTACCCCAGGATACATTACACCCATTATTGTCCATTCCCCCGGATACCTTAAATTGTATAAAACAAAAAACCACTTTAAATCTGAGTGATCCTACATCCGCCAGCTATTTGTGGTCAGGCCCCAACGGATTCACAAGCATACAAAAGAACCCGGAAATCAATATCCCCGGAACATATAACGTTGAGGCCATTTTACCTAACGGTTGTAAGTCTCAATCTTCCGTTGAAATTTACATTGATACTTCAACTGCATTTCTTCAACTTTTCAGCGATACGCTTACCTGTAAAAAAGACAGTTTGTCCATTAGAGCTACCATCGATGATCCATTGGCACAGCTTCGCTGGGCCGGCCCCATGGGCTTTCAATCTATGGAACTAAATCCATCCGTAAAGTTATCCGGTGAATACACCCTCACAGCAACGAAAGCCAACGGCTGTTCGACCACCGCAATGCTTACCCTATACCGAGACGTCAGGAAACCAGAGATTTATTTACATGACGATACTTTAAATTGCTTAAAACGAACAACCGCCATTCTGGGTAAAACCAATCGTGACAGCCTGATGTACTTCTGGACAGGGCCCAATGGTTTTCAATCCAATGATTCAATCATCACGGTGAGTCGAGGCGGTACCTATTCATTAAAAGTGGAGAGTCTGGAAGGATGCATTACAGAATCCATGCTCTCGATATTTGAGGATACCATTAAGCCTAACTTACAATTACCATCTGATACCCTAAACTGCCTTGACAGCCTCATCTTTTTGCGTTTGCAATCTGATGTTCCACCTCAAGATATCTTATGGAGTGGGCCCAGTGGCTTTTCAAGCAATCTAATGCAGCCTTCAATAAAACTTGGAGGTCAATACGCTGTAACCTTTACCGGGAGCAATCATTGCTCCAGCAACATTTCGGTAAACATTGTTCAGGATACCATGCGTCCGAGCGCTTTGATTCAAAGCGATACCATCAAATGCAAACATCTTCAGGCAAGTTTAAAAGCGACCCCTAATTCCTTGAACTTTCAGGGTAGTTGGCTGCTCCCGGATGGAACAACCTTGACGGGACATTCTGTAACGGCCAATCAGGGGGGATGGTACAATTATTTTTTGACAGCCACGAACCACTGTATGGAATCTTTTCAGGTATTTGTACCCGTAGATACCTTGTCACCGGATCTTCTCATAACAGGTGACACCATTTTTTGTTCTCAACCAAATGCAATCCTGGAGGCAAAAAGCCAATCCGTTTTACAACAAGTTATTTGGAAGGGTCCCAACAGCTTTTTATCAAATGCAATTTCCATCATCACAAACGTACCAGGAATTTATCAGGCAACCATTACATCTCCTAACGGTTGTTCGTCAGTGGCATCATTTAACGTACCCATAGACACCCTGCATCCAGGTGTGACCACATCAGCCGACAGCATTCATTGCAAATCATCTGAAGCCACCTTGAATGCCTCTGTGACAGGTACGGGTTTTGAATATTTCTGGACAGAGCCCAGGAATCAACAAATCGTTAAACAACTTCAATACAAAGTGAGTCAAGGTGGACTTTATACATTCACCGCTATCAATCCACTCAATGGATGTACAACCACAGTAATTCAGCCAGTAAAAGAAGACAGCTTAATTATCCGCGATGTGCAACTGGACCCCACACACCCGCGATGTGGTGAATTAATGGGATCATTAAACATTACTCGTGTCATTGGTGGACATCAGGGATTACTTTTTTCAATAGATGAACCCAATCATTTACAAGCAGTCACTAGCTTTCCTTCATTGTCAACTGGGTCGCATACCCTCTATGTGCAGGATGCAGCAGGGTGCAATTTCCAAAAGTCGTTTGAGATATTAGACATACCTGTCATTCAAATTCAATTACCGCCTACGATAAATATCCAATTGGGCAAAAGCGGGACATTGAATCTCGACATACTTTCCAATCGTAACATGATAAAGAGTATTCAATGGTCACCACCATCAGGATTAAGTTGTCTGCAATGTGAAGACCCCGAAGCAAATCCTTGGGTGAATACTGAATATGAAGTCAGTGTTGTAGATACGAACGACTGTTTGGTGGTATTAAGAATATTGGTAAAGGTAGAAAACCCTAAAGTTTGGGCGCCCAATGTATTTAGCCCAAATGGTGATCAAATTAACGATTGGTTTTACTTGATCGCTTCCGAACCGGATGCCGTTCAAATAGATAAAATGGCCATTTATGACCGATGGGGAAACCAGGTATTTCAAACCAGCCACCAACATCCAAATCAACCACTATCCGGTTGGAATGGACAATGGAATGGAGAAAAATGTATGCCCGGTGTATTTACCTATTGGGCCATGATTACATTACTCAATGGCGAAAAAACAATTCTAAAAGGCGATGTTACTTTGTTGAGATGAAAAGGAAATTATTTTACTCATTTCGTTTTTTACTATTGACTTTATTGTCCACATATAATTTGGTGGGACAAAAAAATATTCAAATACCTGCCAAGCAATACGCCATGCCAAACAGTTGTGGTTTGGTGGTTAATGCCGGTCCGGATATTACAATATGTTCAAACCAGGGAAAACGAATCAACGCCAATGTAACTGGTTCTACAAATTATTCATGGGAGCCTGCTGATGGCTTGAGTGATCCAAATAGTTTGAATCCCATCGCAAATCCTGTAAACACAACTACCTACACATTAACTGCCAGGGCTACTTCCGGAAACCTGATCACCAATGGTGGATTTGAAACCGGTAATATTGCACCTTCTACGAGTCAATATACTCCATACACCAATGTGAATAATCTAATCACGTCGACGGGAGGATATATGGTCATGAGTGTGCCGCAAATAGCGATGGCTTTTGGATGCACACCAAGTATCGGCGCATTCACTATGGTCATCACGCCTACGGGATCAAGCACCAATATATGGTGCCAAACCATAACAGTCAATACCAATACCGATTATAAAATTGATTACAAAGTTTTCGGTATACCCTATATTTTTGGAGCTCCCCCCACGATAGGTTTAAAAATTAACGGCACTTTGGTGGGAACCGTTGATGCCATTAGCGGCCTTTGTCTGGAAGCGAGCGGCAGTTTCACCTGGAACAGTGGTTCCAATACTTCGGCAACCATTTGTTTTGCAAATTATGGAGGTACTGGACCAGCTAGTATGTGTGCAATAGATGACATTGTGGTCAAGGAATGTTGTGAAGAAAAAGATGAAGTGACCGTAACGGTTTATGAATTGGAAGCCATTGTAAATCCACCGGATGAAATCAACTGCCTGAACAGACCCATAACCATTGATGCTTCAGCTTCGACACAAGGTCCAGGGATCACTTACTCATGGTCCACACGGAATGGTAAAATTAAAAGTGGTGATAAATCGCTGACTCCCGTAGTGGATTCTCCTGGTGTGTATACCTTGAAAATTATGGGGCAATTCGGATGTGAAACTGAGATCATGGTTGAAGTAAAAGGCAGTGTAACTCCACCTGATTTGAGTCTAAAAAACACCCATTTGGATTGTCAAAACAATACAGCGAAAATTGAAGCAAACTCAAAATCTGCAGGTCCGAGCTATGAGTGGAATGGACCAAACGGTTATTACAGTACCAAAGCCATTAATTTTAACATTAAGGATGCAGGTGAATACTTTATTAAAGTAACGGATGCCTTTGGATGCGAAAGCACAGGAAAAGTGGAAGTCTTAGATTTACGGAGTATGATGGAAGCTGAAATCATAGGTGACAGTTTGAGTTGTAACAAAGACAGCATAGTGCTGATCGCCAATTCTATTGCATTCAAACCGGATTATGATTGGACAGGGCCAAAAGGTTTCTCGAAAGACAGCACTGAAAAAGTTGTAGTCAGAGATACAGGCTGGTATTATTTGACCACTCGTGATAGTGCCGGCTGTAAAGAGCAGGATTCATTTTATGTGAAATCCAATGCCGGGCAACTTTCCATTTCATTAAAAGGTGATACCATCAATTGCTTGAACAAAAGTGTTCAATTGCAACTAAAAACGGATAGTCTGGCTAACATTTTATGGACAGGACCCAACCAGTTCCAATCCACAAACAAAAACCCTTGGGTAAACCAAGGTGGATGGTATTATGTGACCGTTAAAACAGCGGATGGCTGCATGGGAATGGATTCCATATTCATTACTCAATCAGCCGATGTGCCTGACATTTATGTAAGCCAGGATGATACCATCAATTGTACAAATCGTGTTATACAAATTTCAGGAAACAGTCAATCACCTGGAGCTAAAATGGAGTGGCTTACCCCATCAGGAATCATTCTCCGGCAGAACAACTTGAATATCGACTCTGCAGGAATCTATATATTCCGAGTAACAGGTTCTAACGGGTGTACTGTTGAAAAAAGCCTTATCATTTCGATTGATACTCTTAAGCCAATCATTCGTTTACAATCCGACACCATCAATTGCTTTGTTGACAGCATAGTATTGACGAATGTCGCAGGAAGCGTAGGCTTATACTTATGGTCCGGTCCTGGAGGATTCACCAACCAGAATACCCGTCCTCAAATTACCACCGGTGGAGTGTATAAATTGACCATAATCGGTTCCAATGGATGTATCGCCGCTGACTCAATAAACGTTATTGAGGACAAGGTAATTCCTACCTTGTTTGTAGAAGGTGATACTATCCGTTGCAACAAACTTCAGGTTTCACCTGAAATTCAAACAGATTCAACAACCTTAAGTTATTTATGGTCCGGACCCAATGGTTATTCCAGCAATCAAAAAAACATTACTGTCCAGGATCCTGGAATTTATTCGTTGGTGGTCACAGGCATTAATGGATGTACTAACAGTCGTTCGATAAACATAGTAGCCGATACAACCAAACCCTTTGCTATGCTGGATGCGGATACGATTACGTGCAATTCAACCGCATTTCTAAACGCTTCGAGATGGTCCGGATCCATTCTTAACTATACCTGGTACGGCCCTCAGGGCTTTCTCAGTTCCAATTCCAATCCTCCAATCACCGTTGGAGGTTACTACCGCCTGGTCATTCAAGGAACTAACGGTTGTGTGTTTGAAGACAGCGTTGAGGTGATTCAAAAGGATCGGATACCAGATTTAATTGTAAAAAATGATACGCTTACCTGTCTTAAATCGAAAATCATTTTACAAGCTCAAACCAACACTTCTGGAGTGCGATTTGAATGGATGGGTCCCAATGGATTCCAGTCCTTGGTTCAAAATCCCGAAGTTCAAGATTCAGGTTGGTATATCATACGGATCATTGATTCATTGGGATGCGAGAATTCCAGTCGGGTGTATGTACCGGCTTTCCAACAATCGCCAACATTTCAGTTGATCCACCAAAAAGATACTTTAACTTGTACTGATAGCCTTCTGAACATTAAAGTGGCTGGCCTTCAATCCGGTGAATGGGTTAAATGGACGGGGCCTGCAGGATTTCAATCCAATTTAGATTCGGTCAATGTTCGATGGCCGGGATGGTACATCATTACAGTAACCAATGCTTTCGGTTGTATGCATTCCGACAGCTTGCGATTTTTGGATAATAGGAACTTACCGAACATTCAATTATTTCCCGATACCATTAACTGCATTAAGAACAGGATCAGCCTAAATTTAAATGCTCCAGATCCCAATCTTAGTTTTAGCTGGACTGGGCCCAGCGGATTTACCAGCACTTTAAGAAATCCAATAATTTCTGAAGGGGGCAGGTATCAATTAACCGCCACCAACAGATCAGGATGCCAGACCACCCAATGGATTGATATTGCCATGGATACCCTACATCCTGATTTGGATCTTTCGGCTGACACCATAAATTGCTTGCGCACATTGGCCCCTGTAAAAGCCTCTTCGACTTTACAAGGATTCATTATGCAATGGAAAGGACCCAATGGATTTATGTATTCCTTTCCACAATTCAATACCACCAACACCGGACTCTATTATTGTACCATTATTAATCCCAGAAATGGTTGTAATACTCTAGACTCTGTTTGGGTGGTCGAAGATACGAATCGCATTCGTGGGGTTATCTTCCAAGCCAATTCAGCAGGTTGCAGTAATCCAAATGGAAACATTCAAATCTTACAAGTCATTGGTGGTAAGCAGCCCTTTGAATTTTCACTTGACAACGGCAGTCACTTTGTACAAGATCTGCAAAGTCTTTCCCTTACGCCTGGGAAATACAGTGTCCTGATTCGGGATGTCAATGGTTGTACATACCCGTTTCAATCAGAAATCATCAGACAAGACTCTGTCTCCCTTACTCCTTTGCCAGATATTGCATTAAATTTAGATCAGACCCAACAAATCAATTTAAATATTTTATCAGACCCCAATAAAATATCCAGTATACTTTGGGCGCCTTCAGATCTTTTGAGTTGCAATCAATGCCAAAACCCAATACTTACAGCACTTCGTGACGCAACCATCCACGTTACGGTGACGGACACTAACGGTTGTCAGGCCATTGTTTCATTTCAACTGATCATTTTGAAAGAAACCAAAATTTATTTTCCTAATGTATTTTCACCAAACGGAGACAATATCAATGACTCCTTCTACCCCATTGAATTTGGTAATTCTTCGCATGTAAAATTCCTAAATATCTATGACCGTTGGGGAAATCAAGTGTTCACTCGTGAAAACTTTAATACCAATCAAAGTGATCAGGGGTGGAATGGTAGAACTCCAACAGGAGAAGCTGTACTCTCAGGGGTTTACTTATACATTGCATCCATCCGTATTGGTGACAGTCATCAAATCTTTTCTGGGAACATTACCCTTGTTGATTGATTTTCAAATGGAGTCTACCACAATCAAAAACCTGATGGCCTATTGTGAACGATGGAGCCATAAAGAGAGTGATACTTTGGTTCGTTTGGAAAGAAGTACATACTTGAATACTATTTCCCCACAAATGATATCAGGTAAAATACAAGGCAGATTTTTAGCTTTTATTTCAAAAATCATTCAACCCACAAATGTATTGGACATTGGTAGTTTTACAGGTTACAGTGCCATGTGTCTCGCCGAAGGTCTTTCAAAAGAGGGAAAAGTGCATTCGATTGAAATCAGTCGGGAAGTAGTTCATATCCGTGAGCAAAACCTTGAAAATGATCCACTTTATCAGAAAATTATATGGCACGAAGGAAATGCCCTTGATCTCATACCGGCACTACCCCAATCCTGGGAATTGATCTTTCTGGATGCAGCTAAGCATTTGTATCCCGAACTGCTTACATCGATTACGAACCATACGCAACCTGGTGCGATATTGATTGCAGACAATGTATTATGGTATGGTAAGGTATTACTGGATCAAAAAGACTCCGAAACCAAAGCCATTCATGCGTTTAATCAAATGTTGTTTGAAGGGACAGACTGGGAGAGTTTTATAATTCCTTTGCGTGACGGTCTGAGTCTGTCCATCAGGAAATAATCTCGAATGATCATGTGGAAACTTGAAGTAATTCACCGCTCATTATTGGAGAAATCCGTAAACCCTTCAAGTTCTGATTACATCTCGCAGCAACCATGGTTTTTACAACATTTAGCAGAGTTTTTTTGCATCGCAAGATCCAATGATAAAATAATCATTATTCCTTTAAAGAAAAAATGGTTCGGATTACAACCTTTCATTCCCCCACTACTGCAAAAAATAGAATGCCATAGTCTTAGTGACTTCGAACTTCACGAGCTTTTAGTAAAAATTCATATTGAATTTACTTGCGGTCAACTTTGTTTCCAATTGATGCCAGAAGTTGTTCCGTCTGGAATCAACTTTTCAAAAAGGATAAATCACATTTTATCCCTCAACCATACTTATGACGAATTATATAAGAATTTTAATAAAGGTCACAAGTTAAACTTTCGGTCAGAAAAAAAATACAATTTACAAGTTACTACCAGCCTAACCGTAAATGATTTTGTAAATTTTTATAGGGAAGCAAGTCACCAAGAGATTCCAAATGCTTACAAAGAAACCACTGTACTTGCTCCTTTGATTAAACAATGTTTAGACCTTCAAAAAGGTTTCCTTATAGCCACACTAAATTCAAGTGGACAAATTATATCTGCTGCCTTTTTCAGTTGCTACCGATCCAGAATCATTTATCACTTATCCTGTTCAAATCCGCAAGGACGTAAATTTGATGGAATGTACGCCATACTTCGAAATGTTATTGAAAATTATGCTTCAACAGGATATGATTTGGACTTTGAGGGGAGTATGATTCCGGGAGTGGCTTATTTCATGAAAGGGTTTGGATCGCGAGAAGAGCCTTATTACTTATATACCTGGAACCGCCATTTAATTTGTAAAGTTGTCAACATACTTAGGCAATTGAAAGCAAGGTTAATGAAATAAAATGCAGGTAAACCATTGGAAATCATGTGTGGTATTGCATCGTGATGCGCATTCCTGGATTCAAAAATGAACTTACACTACAACCTGTAGTATATCTTGCTTATGCTTTTTTTCTTGTCAAAAAAGGGTGTTGTATCCAAAATGGACCTTACCTGATTTCCATTCAAACGCTTGGTCCCTTGAAGCGCCTAAAGCAAAATATAAACCAAAATTGCCCGCTAAAGTGTGTAAGTGCACGCCAGCACCGGCTCCATTGTAAACATACCATAAGTCACGTTCTCCGGATTCCTGATTGAGCGCGGCTAAATCATTGAAAACACTAAAATAACTCTCAAGACCCACCAGCCAACGGTATTCGAAAGTCAAAATTCCATATTGTGAAGCTCTCAAAAAGTCCTCATCAAAACCTCTTAAGTTCTTCATTCCTCCTAATAAAAACCTTTCATTTTTACGCAATTGCAAATCAGAAACTATGCCCATACCCATAGCTGCAAATTTTAACACTTGTCTTTTTCCCAATTTACGATAATGACTCCATCGAAATTGAAATTCTGCCTGTTGCTGATGATTGTTTAAACTGTCGTACTGTTTTTGTAGAAGTGCATTCATGTCATCGTATTTCAACAAGCTATTATTTTCAGGATATTTCTTATTGCCGTATGAAATCCTGACTTCAAATTGCTGTCCTTTGGTTGGATTTCTTAAATTATCCAGGTTTGAATATTCCCAAAAAAGGCCTATTGACTGGGTCTTAAAATCCAATGTTGCGGGAAGTTTTCCTGTTTGAACAATGTAAAGAGTGTCAGTATTTAACAAAGACGATTGTTGTAAATCAAAAGTCAAACCTATTTTTTGATTCCCTTCAAATCCATAAATCAATTTCCAACTGTTTTTAAGTTGAAAATATTCTTCCTTATATCTGTATAAACTCAAATGCATTCCAAGGCCTACCGGAAAGGAAGGTATCAGTGGAAAATTGAAGTCCAATAAAAAACGAGGTGAACGGTCTTGCAAATTCTCATACACCAGTTTAATGGATTCAGTCCATTTAAAAACATTTAATAAATCAATACTTGCTGTACCCGTCAACTGATATGAGGTTCCATTTTGGCCCTGAACCTGATTTAACCCAAGGAGAAAATCAAATGAAGATGCACTTCGCTTTTTTAAGTAAAATCTTGGTTTACAAACATCCCCCAGAAAGAACAAAGCGGGTTCGGCTTCCTCGTCAACAAATGGAAGTTGAGCAAGAGCCGTCTGTGCTTTTTTAATCCTGCCTATTGAAAACGATTGACCTGGCTTGATATCTGCAAGCCTTTGAAACGCCTTATCGGCTAAAATTTCGGGGCTAGCTTGCTCCGGTTTTTCAAAAATGATGTAGTCGGCCAGTTTATAAGTCCATACTGTGACCAAAGAATCGTCGATTACAGTTAAACTGTCCAAACGCGCTTGGATAAATGGGAAACCCAGCTCACAAAAATGCTCAAGCCATCCAACTAATTCGTCTTCACTATCAAATTCTAAAGATGAAGAAAGTTGGCTGAAATAATTGGTCTGCTCTGAGGTCATTAATTCAACTGAATCACGGTAAACCTTCAATCGTTGGTGAAACTTTTTCCCCTTCACTAAAAAAATGCTCTGGCTATCCTTGCCGATAACTACAGAATCCAAACCAGCTTGTAAATATCCTTTTTTCCTGAACCCAGATATCCAGGAGTTAACTTCTTCGATTGACAATGTCGAATCCGGTATCCAATTGATCAAACTGTAAACACGCGATAAATCTATGTAAACGTTAGGATTGTTATAAGTTTGTCCTGTTAATTTATTTGGAGAGAATATGACCAAACACATCGCGCCTGAAAACAGACCGAAAAAGGCAATAAAATCCCTTGCTCTGGATGCTGGATTATACCTCCACATACCTTATTGTAAACGCAAATGTAGTTACTGTAATTTTCATTTTAGCACCAATTTTCAAACCTTTAATGACCTGATCAAAGGGCTGCTTCAAGAAATGAATGAAAGGTGCGAAGAAGCACAGAATTACCACATTCAAACCATTTATTTCGGAGGCGGCACACCGTCCCTTCTTTCAGCAAAAGAATTGCATCTGATCTTTGATCAGTTGCATAAATTATTTTCCATAGATGCCCAGGCAGAAATTAGTCTGGAAGCAAATCCTGAAGACATTTCACCAGAAAAAGTACTACTTTGGAAACAACTTGGAATTAACCGGCTGAGTGTAGGTATTCAGTCATTCTTACAAGAAGATCTTGACTGGATGAACCGAGTTCATAAGGCTGAACAATCACACCATTCTCTTAAAACCCTTTTGAATTCAGAAATTAATAATATCACCATTGATCTGATGTATGGATTACCAGGATCCAACACTCACCGACTTCAATACAATCTGGACCAGATCATACATTACGAACTGCCTCATTTTTCAGCATATGCGCTCACCATTGAAGAGCGAACAGCAATTAAGCATTGGACGGGAACGGGCAAGATAGAAATCCCTGAAGATCTCAATACAGTGGATCAAATGTACCAAATTCTTGATTTTTGTGATGCCTTTGGATACGAAGCTTATGAAATCTCCAATTTCGCAAAGCGGGGCTTTCGCTCTAGACACAACAGTGCCTACTGGCAGAGAAAACCTTATTTGGGCTTTGGACCGTCAGCACATTCCTTTGATGGAAGCAAACGTCGATGGAATATCTCCAACAATGCACTTTACATTCAAAAACTGAACAACGGTCAACCTTACTTTGAAATTGAAATGTTGAGTGATATTAACCGTTACAACGAATATGTGATGCTAAACTTGAGAAGATCTGAAGGCATTGACCTAAAGGAACTGAAAGCGTTATTTCCGCAATTCATTGTACATTTTAATAAAGAGGTAAAAAAATTTTTGACCACCCAGGATTTAGTTCAAAACACAGACCACTATAAATTTTCCAGAAAAGGTAAAGTCCTTGCTGATCAGATCACTGCTTCACTATTCAAAGAAACTGAATTATAAAATATCAGGATTTGAGTAAGAGAAATTGATACAATGGCCCAAGTTCTAAAAATGTGATTCAACAAACAACATGGCTCAGAAAAACAGAGTATTCCTAAGCAGGATGAAAGCCACTTCTTTTCAGTTCCCATTCCCATGCAGTGCTCATGATTTCTTCAACTCCGCGCTTAGGTTTCCATTTCAAAAGAGAAATTGCTTTGGTGGGGTCAGCATAAATTTCAGCCATATCACCGGCTCTTCTAGGGCCGATTTGGTAATTTAATTTTTGACCTGATACATGTTCAAATGCAGATATCATTTCCAAAACCGAAAGTCCTTTCCCAATACCTAAATTAAAGGCTTCGAAGTCCAAGGTCAATTTGTTCTCCAACATATATTCCAATGCCTGTGTATGTGCCTGGGCAAGGTCCATAATATGTACATAATCACGGATACACGATCCATCGCGGGTCGAATAATCATTTCCATAAACCATCATCTGATTTCGCTTACCCATTGCCGTTTCTGTAATTACCGGAACGAGATTCAAAGCTGGTTGCCTTGGAGCTTCTCCCAAATATCCAGACTCATGTGCTCCAGCAGGATTAAAATATCGCAAACTGATCCCTTGTCTCTGGATAACTTTTAGAACATCCATCATGATCCATTCACAAATTTGTTTTGATTTCCCATAAGGTGAACTGCTTATGCCAAAGGCTTGAGTTTCTTTCACCGGGAGTTCGCAATGATCTCCATATACCGTACAAGAAGAAGAAAACACGAGGTAGGGAATTCCTGAATTACCCATCCATCGCAATACATTCAACATTGAATTGACGTTGTTGTGATAATATTGCAATGGTTGATCTACTGATTCTCCTACAGCTTTCAGCGCTGCAAAATGAATGATGGCAGTCACTTCGCCTTCTTCTGAAGACAACTTGTGGTAAATTTCGGGATCTGCCAGGTCATACCGGTAATTCCGGATTTTCTTACCCGTTATCCGTTCTACTCCTAACAGCGCATCTTCCGAAGAATTGACGAGTGAATCAACACTAAAAACCTCATAGCCATTTTGAATTAAATCTACCAAGGTATGACTACCAATATAACCACACCCACCAGTGACTGCAATTTTAAGTTTTCTATTCATGTACTTTATCTTTATTCTCCTGCTGCATCAGATCAAAGTAACTCAAGATGCGTTTTGTTAACTCGGTTCCAACAACCGCTTCAATGTCACTGGTTTGTGCTTTCCGCATTTGTTCAACAGATCCAAATCGCTCAATGAGTTTTCCAATGGATTTCTCTCCTACCCCCTTTATTTTTAACAGTTCTGATTGGATAAATTTTTTAGAACGTTGATTTCGATGAAAGTTCAATCCAAAACGGTGCGCCTCATTTCTTAATTGCTGGATGAGTTTTAAGGATTCGGATTTTTTATTGATGTGAATCGGAATGGAATCTCCCGGAAAATAAATTTCCTCCAATTTTTTGGCAATGCCTATTACCGTGATCGAATGCTCTATACCCAACGATTTGATCGCATTCATCGCGGAAGACAATTGTCCCTTACCTCCATCAATGATCACAAGTTGCGGTAGACTTTGCTTCTCCTCCAACAATCGACGATATCTTCTAAAGACAACTTCCTCCATGGATGCAAAATCATCTGGTCCGGTGACGGATTTAATGTTAAAATGGCGATAGTCATTCTTGCTTGGCCTTGCATTTTTAAACACGACACACGCAGCAACGGGGTTAGTTCCCTGTATATTGGAATTGTCAAAACACTCAATATGCAATGGCATGTCCTGCATATTCAAGTCATCTTTCAAAGTCAGGAGTATACGTTCAGCAGGTCGTACCTTCCCGGTTTGATTAATTTTTTCTTTACGCTTTTGCAATTTATAATATTCAGCATTACTAATGGATAAGTCCAATAATTTTTTCTTATCTCCCAATTTTGGAATCGTGATTGAATAAGAACGATCTTTGCACAACACATCAAACGGTACAATAATCTCAGGAGCAATGCTGTCAAATTTTTCTCTTAAACCAGGAATTGCTAAAGAAAGAATTTGTACATCATCTTCATCACAGTTTTTTGTTGCTTCCAAGGTATAGGTATGTATAACTGCCCCGTCAATCACTTTCATAAAGTGAATGTATGCCTCCAGTTCATTGCTGGCAATAGAAAAAACATCAACATCGGTAATTGAAGTACTGACAACCGTAGATTTACCCTGATAATCATCAAAAACAGAAAGTTGTTGCTTGCATTCTTGTGCCTTTTCAAACTCCATATTGGCAGCAAAAGATTCCATCTGTTCGACCAGGTATCTCCTAACGATCGTTAGATGTCCCTTTAGAATATTTCGGATCTGTTGAATTTTCCTATCATAATCAATTTGTAATTCAAAGTGCTGACATGGGCCTCCACAGTTTTTAATGTGGTACTCAAGACATACTTTATATTTATTTCTGGAAACGATCTCGGGAGCTAGATTGAGTGAGCAGCTACGTAAAGGAAATAAATTTTTTATAAGCTCCAATATTACTTGCGCCTTATATTTCGAAGCATAAGGACCAAAATAAGTGGAACCATCTTTGATGACCTTTCTCGTAAAAAAGACACGCGGAAAAGCCTCTCTTTTAATGCATATGTATGCATAAGTCTTTCCGTCTTTCAGCATCACATTGTACTTCGGCTGATGCGTTTTGATCAGGGAATTTTCAAGTAAAAATGCGTCTTGTTCATTTTCCGTTAAAGTAAACTCCAGATGTATCGCTTTTCGCACCAAAGCCCTGGTTTTCGGGGTAAGCTGTCGGTCTTCTACGAAATATGAACTTAACCTGTTTCGCAAACTTTTAGCCTTGCCCACGTAGAGTATTTCATCATGGATGCCAACAAACCGATATACTCCGGGCTCTTTAGGTATTCCACCAGACATGGCTTGAAACTCCTCGCGGGTCATTTTGCAAAAATATAAAACTTCATAAGGAAATCTACGCTGTATTCAAATGCCCTGATGGTTGAAAAACTATAATATTTAATAGCTTTTCTCATGGATTATGAAAATGTTATCGATTAGGCAAATTATCTCAAACGATACATGTACACCAATCAAACAAAAAAAAATGGTTTTGTACTCCCTCCAAAGCCTTTAACGGATATCAAAATAAATTTCTCAGATAGAGGCCCCCATGAAAGAAAGTGAAAAGTCAGGTAGACCTATGCAGAGGCTTCAACTACCGGAGTTGTTTCCTTTTCAGAACAAAGTACGACCATTAAGTTGCTCACCAATTTGGCTTTTTCATGCGGATCCAACTTGACGATTCCTTTCTCTTCCAACTGGTGTATAGCCCCTTCAACCATGCCTATTGCGCCTTCGACAATTTTATAACGGGCAGAAACTATGGCTTCCGCTTGCTGGCGTTTTAACATTGCCGCAGCAATTTCCGGAGAATAGGAAAGGTAACCAATGCGCGATTCGAGTACTTCGATTCCTGCAAAACTGAGTCGTTCGGATAATTCTGACTCCAATACATGGTTGACCTCCTGCTCGGAGGCTCGTAAAGTAATTTCACTGTGATCGTCAACATGGTCATAAGCAAAACTTCCTGCCAGTTTACGAACGGCCGCATCTGTCTGGACCTTAACAAAATGAACATAGTCTTCTACTTCGAATTGTGCACGGAAAGTATCTTTCACCCGCCAAACCAGCACAACACCAATCCAAACAGGATTACCTCGTTTATCATTTACTTTCAACCGGTCACTTTCAAAATTGCGGGCCCTGAGCGAAAGATTCCTACTAATGAAAAATGGATTTGCCCAGAAAAACCCATCTTCACGTATGGTTCCTACATACTTTCCAAATAAGGTAAGGACTCTGGAACTGTTTGGGTTAATGACAATGAATCCGGCTACCAAGAGCAGCCAAAGAATGCCTCCAATGATGAACAATATCTTCACCTGACTCAACCACAAAATATAGGGAAGCAATAACACGATGACCAATATTAACCAACCGGAAACAGCTTGATAGGGTTTTTCTTTTACAGGATGATTCATACACTATGTTTTTAGACTCTGGATAAAATGCAAAATGTATAACAATAAAATCATCAACCGGGTTCCACCTTCTTTACACTTCAGCCAACAGCCATGCTGAATTAACCCAAGCAAATCTTAGTCGTGGCTGGCTGATGGCTGCCGCATGATTAAATTATCCTTAAAAAATAGGATAATTTAGTGGGAGAAATCATTTAGCCGAAAAGCTAGCTTCTCCTTCGAATTCCAGTGAATTGTATTAATTTTTCTTTGTACCAGAATTCAATTCCGCTCCTTTCATTTGTTGGTAATCATAACCCTTGATCTTATGGTGGTCTGCTTCAGCTGCAATGAATGCCGGTTGATTCCAAAAAGGGATTGCGACGATCTTGTCCAATACCTCAATATGCTTTGTTTCATTCTTTTGAAGTAGTGAATTCACGGCGATAGCATAAGCGCGAATGGTCCATCCCCTGGCTTCAGAACTGGACGATGGAGGTTGATTCAAATTGACCAATTCGCTTTCCTTTAATTCACCTTTGAAGTACAATAACGCATCGAGGTAAGGTTTGGTCCATTCGGATATATACATCTTTGCTGTTACATTTTGCAATAAAGAGCCTGCATCTTCCTGACGCCCAGACCTCATATAAGCCTGATACTGCCAATAATAAGCCATACAATACAGATCCGAATTGGTAGAAAAATCTCCGCAAACCTCATACATTTTCTCAGCATTTGAAAAATCACCCTGACATTGAAATGCCAAACCCATCCATTTATAAATGTCGTATTGCAAAGTGGCTTCCAATTTCTTTTCCTCAGGTTCTGGCTCCACAATACTTTTAGCTTGCCGTTGTCCTTCTATAGCCTTACCGGCCTTCCAGAAGTCATTCACGGCTTCCTGAAACTGCCTGCCCGTCACAAAGGCAATACCTCTATAAAAGTAAAGGTCAGCGGTGTTTGGAAACTGATCGATGCCTTTGGTTAATACCTGGACTGCATTCTCCACATACCCCAACTTTAAGGCCTTTTGGCCATAATCTACATACCCTTTTACATTACTTAAATTACCCAGGTAATAGGACCTGGCAGCGGATAATTCCAATTTGAATTTTTGATTTATTGAATCAGGCTCAGGGATCTCGTGGAGGGGTTTTCCATCCAAGGTTGCAGCAAAGGTTGCACCGGGCTCGGCCACCGCTTCAGTCGTTTCAACGGATGTTTCACTGGATTTTTCTGACTTGCAAGAAAATAGCAGAAATGCACTTAACATGATAAAGCTCTCCAAGATGACAAACGATTGACGCATATTACATATTTACAACAAAAGTCCTAATAAATAAGAATAATTTGGTTCAGACAAATTCTGTTAACATATTATTTTGGAAGACGTTATTAAAGTGAAGTCTTCAGATAACGGCCGTGAATGGAAAGCAATAAAATATCATCGGGTAGTAAGATGCAGAACCTAGGCAGGTTTTGGCTTATCAGCTTTATCATTGGATCCCTGAGCTGCACATCCGATGATACTGGTTATGATCCATGTAAGAACTTGATTCGGGTTGAACCTGTACAGGTTTCCTTTGAGAGCAGATCCTGGATTGACTATAGTCTCCACCAAACATTAAGGTTTGTGGCCGCTGATTCCTCAAGGATACAATTTATAGCAAAGTCTTTATTTGTTCCCTCGGTTCAATTATCTGATTTTAATGTTTCTTGTCCATATGACTCAAATCAATTACAAAAGGTTGAGGTGCCTTTAAAAAGTTTAACGACGGTCTTTGAAAATGCGGACAGCACCCATCCCTTGAGGTTTATCCAGCTTGAAATAAAAACGGTACTCGACACGCGTAACAGCAGTTTGGATAAGTTGCTGTTGGCAGATGTTTTGGCCATTTGGGTGCAAACGCGAAGTGCAAATTTAAGGCAGATCCTGAGCTATCCGGTTTTTGACCGGGGTTACACCTATCCCATTGAATGTAGTTATTTGTTTATTGATCAGCTTCACCTCGATTCCAAAATATTTAACGACGTTTATTACAATTCTGAACAAAATGATGCTCCAGTTCTATATTTATCTGGCAAAAAAATCATCGCATTGATTTGGAGAGGCAAGACCTACCTAGCGAATTCATAAAAATTTCAACAACTCAAGCGTAAGATTCTACATAGAAGTGCTTATGTTCGGGAATTCTCATAAGTTAAAGACCCGGTGTTACATTTAACACCAGGTCTTTAACATCTATAATCTATATACCAATAATCTTCTTCTGTCAAATCATCATTCAAATTTTAGCGTACCGTTTGCTTGGTGAACATAGCGGAAAGTATAATATCGTGCTGGATCTGTTAATTTTGGACTTACTGGAGCGTCTTTGTAATAACTGAGAATTTCCATTTTCACAAATTTGTTGTCTGCTGTACGTATGACGAGAATTTTTCCTGGTTTGGGTACCAAAACCATCGCCACAGGGTCATAATTATACCAAGTCCTTCCAATGGCAAGATTTCCGGATTGGTCTTGCCGGAAGGTGCTGTCTGCCGGAATTTCTTTCAATTCATCAAACAAACCGGTGTAAATAAATGCTGCTGCATTTCCCGGTCCGCTTGATCCAGCGTTGACGATAATATCCTGTGCACGAAAGCCAATATCCCATTTCGTTGTTGCACTATCGCTCGCGGCGACCAAACTGCTGTCTGAAAACCGAAAAAATGTAAACCGGTTGGTGATCCCCAAAGGTGATCCATTGGTAGGATCGTAACCTGTGGGTGGATCAGCTGGAAGATTTTCAAAGGTCACCGCAATGGTTTTACTGATCAATACATTGTCATCTTCATCACAAGCCATTAGCGCCACTAAAAAGGCAAAGCCTATCCATTTCAAATAATTATACATATTAGTTATTTTTAGTTAAGTTAAAATTCAATTTTAAGTACATCACTCTTCCAGAAATATGGGGTTGATTCATCGGGTCCTTATAATCAAGTAAATTATCGACTCCCGTCTGTGCATACCAGTGTAAACCAACATGAAACCCTAAGGACACATGCATTAAAACATAATCACTTACAAAGCGATCATAGCGATCCAATATGGTGTTTCCATTTAGGTCAGATGCGGGACGGTTGATGCCTTGCACACTACCAGCACCGTTTTGAATTCCAAATTTACTTTTATAATTCAACCGTAAGGACGCATCCCAAAATGAGTTCTCTGGTTGATAAAAGCATCGCAATCCAGATGAAAATCTCGATCTGTTGTGCAGACCAAAGTATTCATTTTCTTCAATCCGATAGGAAACTTTGGTTACTGGATCTCTTCCAAATATTTGACCATTCCGTATCATCTGTTCGATGCTCTTGTCTTTTGCCATTAACCACTGCCCTGCCCATTGACACAACCAACCAGAACCTGTCTTAAATCGAAGGGTCCACTCAATGCCTTGCGTATAAACTTCCTTCAGGTTTTCATAAGAGTAAATGGTACGCAAATCTTTTGTATTGGCTACTGGAATACTTTCGATTAATCCTTTCAGGTCGTTTCGAAAAAAATTGAACTCAAAATTCCATTTTGAATTGAAGGAATAACTTCCTCCGATGTTGAGGGCTGTAGAAGTTTCTGCTCCCAGTGTATGGATCAATTGAGGATCCTTAAAATACTGTAACGATTCTCCTTGCAGTTCCAACCATTTCAATTGAGCTAACAGTTGTTCGGTACCAAACACATAATACCCGGCAGCAGCATTTTTAAAATTAAGGTATAAGTAACGGAAGTCAGGTGCTTTAAACCCTGTGCCAAAAGATCCCTTAAGGGACAAACGTGGTAAAATTTTGAACTGTGCAGCCAGTTTTGGACTCCATTGATATCCATAAATAGAATTCCTGTCATAACGGATTCCGGTTACAATATTCCATTGATCATTCGGATTCCATTCATGTTGCACAAAAGCAAATCGACTATTTTGATTTTTGTTGTCAGAATCGCCATACCGTGAAGTATTCACGGATTCAAAATTCAGACCTCCTCCCAGAGTAATTTTATGATAAATATTGGGATCCCAGAATAACATGAATTCCGGTTTTTCAAAAACTTGCGAAAAGGTATCCGAATAATAAATAGATTGGTCGGTAAGCTGATACAAATTGGTCTCAGTATGGTAATATGTCCAATAATATCCAACTTGAGCAACCAATCCGTCTCCAATTTTCAATTTAAGTTGAGGGTGTAGCGCAGCATCCACAACCCTGGTATTTCCAGATACGCGGAAAGAATCAATCCCAGATACTACCTGATACCGGTTTTGTTGATCTTCGCCAAACCACCTTGTAGAGAGGGAAAGAACATGTCCTTTACCAAAACTAAATTTAGGTTTAAATTGAATCGTTGAATTATGATAAGGGGAGATGGTCTGTCCATAAGTGTCTGGAAAAAGATCAAAACCATTGGTACGATAATGATTTGCAAAGGCCATAGCAGAGAATTTGCCTTTACAGATTTGCCATTGAGCAGACGCATCCAAAGTTTGATGCGTTCCATAACGCAAATCTGCCCATAGGTGATTTCTAATGGCGGAATGTGTGATGACGTTAATCACCCCTCCGAGGGCTTCTGAACCATATAAACTGGAAGATGGCCCTTTTACAATCTCAACTTGTTTGACATTGCCCAAAGTAAATCGACTGAGTTCGAGATTACCTGTCAAGCGGCCTACCATGGGTTCACCATCAACCATCACCAGGGTATAATCCGGATTTAATCCTTGCAACTGGACTCCTGATCCAAATCCATTGATCTGTGGAGTGATATTCAATCCCGGTTGCTCAGACAAAAGATCCTGAAGTCTTGAACTCCCACACATCCTGATTTCAGTATTTTTTATCAAAAGCACAGGCATTGGGATTGAATGGAGTCTTTTTTCAGTGCGGGTTGCCGAAACCACCACTTCTGGAATATGCAAGGTATCCTGCTGAGCTTGAATTGCAAGATTCAGAAATCCCAAAATAGAAAGCCACAATACCCGCATAACAAGCGCAAAATTGGGATACTAAAAATTTAATAAATAACCCTTTTAGGATAATGATTACCCTTAAAAGGTTTATTTTTGATTTCCTAAAATATTTATATATTATTGTATATCAATTAATTGAAACTATTTTTGTAAATAAATTCACAATGGCAGACAATTTATCATCAAGAAATACTCAAAAAATTGGCTTACAGCTATGCTTTTCAGATACCGATTTTGAATTGTCTGTTCTCTATGATTTTACTGAAGACGTCAATAGAAGTTTAAGATTACATGCCTCTCGTGTGCATCTATTGTTTGCCATAAACGGACCTACAAGTTTCGGCTTCAGCCCTCATTACCGGAGGGAGTTAAAACACAATCATGGTTTCGTCATTTATCAGCCCGAAGGCGAATTGACACCCAACATAACTGCTGAACCTGGTACACACTTGATTCATTTGAATATCCGACTGGTGAAAATGCATGAATTGTTTAGTCCCGATGTGCATTCAGCGCCCATTTTCCAACCCGAACATGCCAACCATAAGTTCTATGAAGAGATTGAACTTCCTTCGGAGGTTTTGATGGTGTTGAATCAAATCGAACAAAAAAGCCAGTCCAATCAACAGAATCATTTATTCTTTCAAGCGAAAACACTGGAAATTTTAAGTTTACTCTTTGCTGAAAAGCAATCCAACACCGAACATTGCCCTTTTCTCAAAAATGAAATCGCCCTTGGAAAAATTAAGATTGCTAAAAACATTTTACTGGATCACTACAAACAACCACCCACTATTCCAGAATTGGCCAGGCAAGTCCAACTGAATGAATTTCAATTAAAGGCCGGCTTTAAAGAAATCTATGGAAAAGGTCCGTACCAGTACCTTCTTACTTATAAAATGGAAATTGCCAGAAAAATGTTGACAGAACAGAAACTCCAAGTTCAGCAAGTGGCCCACGAAGTGGGATATTCGAACATTAGCCATTTTATTGAGGCATTCAAAAAACAATTTGGCATCACTCCCAAAAAATTACTGATGAATCCTTGATTTCACTATGGTATGAATCCATTTATTTTATTAACAAAACTAAGAAGTTATCACAGATCGCTTTTATTCCTGGGAATACAGTTACTAAGAATCTCATGATCTTATTTAATTTTGTCCTTATAATTCAACTTGCTTCAATATTATGAAAAGGGACTAAAGCCAATGCAAAATTTCTTCCGTAAATTACTTATCGGGAATAAACAAGATAAAAGCATTCCCCAATCAACAAAATATGCTGACAGAAGGAAGCAAAATCTACAAGCCATTTGGAACAGTGAGCATCATGAAGATTTTGGTTTGGAACGTGTCATCCGTTTGTTTTTGGCAAGTATACAATTTATTTTTCCCGTCAGCCATATTAAGCATCTGGCTGAAAAAAGTGGATCCTATTATAAAGACCTGGCTGTAGAATTATGCATTATAATTAAAATTTTATTTCCACTATTTATTTTAATATTTAGATTAGAAGAAAACAAAATTTTGCATTGGATTTTAATTTGGGTAGTATCAGAAACCATTTTATATATCCCTGCAATGATATTTGCTTCCGATACACACAACAAACCTAAATCATACAGGAGATCAATGCTCTTGCTATTTTTAAATTACTTTGAAGTAATATTGGCATTTGCCGTTTTATATTCAGCAGGAGATCACTTTAATCATCCCTTCACTCATTGGTTTGATGGAATATACTTTTCAATGGGAATGGCTACTGCATTAGGACCCGGAGACTTTATTCCCGTCACCACCCAAGCAAAATTTTTGGTCGTCATTCAACAAGTCCTTTTTTTATTATTTGTCGTGATTTCGCTCAATTTTTTTACCAGCAACATTGAGAAGAAGGGATATTTTCGGGATTGAGTGGAGTGATTGAGGCATCTAGGGGTTTAGGGCTTTAGGAAAATATAAGTTCACCGATTCTAACATATGTTAGTTAAATATAACCCATCCTAATATTTCTTAATTCCTACACACATACATTCCTTTATTAGACTTGGAGATATGTAGACTTGGAGGTTTGGAGGATAAACAAATTTAAACTTACTAACGTATGTTAGGTATACACAACAGATTTCCACATTCCTAAATACCTAATCACCAACATTTCTACACACCTACATACCTACATACCTAAACTCCTCCTCTCTCCCCCATCTTCCTAACCATCGTTAGTATGGTTGCGATGGCAACCGTCTCACCTGTTTGATCCAGTACATCCACTAACCATCGAACAATGCCGCAAGGTATTTCTTTTATAGGTTCATCTTCAGAAACAGAAGGAAGTTTTAAAGTAGCCTGTTGATCAATTTTTTCTTTTACCGTTAATTTTACATGAATCGTATTACCCGGATAAACTGGTTTTGTGAACCTGCATTCATCGATACCGTAATTCAATAACACCGGACCTTTTTTAGCATCGACAAACAGACCAGCCGCTTTGGATAGAATAAAATAACCGTGTGCTACCCGCCCCGTAAAAATGGTTTCATCCAATGCCGTGATGTCCATATGGGCATAAAAGTTATCTCCGCTGATGTTGGCAAAATTGGTAATGTCGGTTTCACTTATGGTATGTCCGGCCGTTGTTATGGTGTCTCCGATTTCCAATTCTTCAAAGTGTTTTCTAAATAGATGAATTGGACTCTCCTTTCTTTCTGCACCCAAGTGAAAAACTTGTGTGAGTTTAGACAACATTTCCGGATGGCCTTGTATGGCCGTACGCTGAAGGTAGTGATTGATTCCTCTCAGCCCTCCCATTTCTTCTCCGCCTCCTGCGCGACCGGGTCCACCATGGACCAACAAAGGCATTGGGGAACCGTGCCCTGTGCTTTCCTTCACGCATTGACTGTTTAAAATCAAGATTCTACCATGATATGCCGCAGCTCCCAACAACATATTGGTGGCCACATCATGGTCAGCAGTCACCAGTGAAGTCACCAGAGAACCTTTGCCTAGATTACAAAGCTCAATGGCTTCATCCATGGACCGATAGGGTACTAAAGTCGCAACAGGACCGAAAGCTTCCAGTTCATGTGTCAGACAATATTCAAAGGGTTTCTCATTGCGCAACAAAACTGGTGAAATAAAGGCCCCGGCAGACAACTCTGGTGAGAGCCCTTCGACACTTTGAGGATTACCATAAACAATTGGAGTGAACTCAGCCAATTTGGCAATTCTTTCTCTTACTTCTAACAATTGTTCGTTTCCAGCCAAAGCTCCCATTCGCACATCCTCACGCAAAGGGCTGCCAATAACCGTTTTCTGCAAGCGTTGACTTAAGGCTTGTTGCACAAGGTCAATGGTTTGTTCAGGTACAAGTACCCTTCTTATCGCAGTACATTTTTGTCCACATTTAGCGGTCATTTCCCGATGTACTTCTTTTATGAAAACTTCAAAATCCGGTGATCCTGGTTGAACATCGGGCCCTAGTATACTAGCGTTCAATGAATCGGCTTCCAAATTAAAGGGCACCGATTCTTCAATTATTCTTGGATGAGATTTAAGTTTTCGGCCCGTTGAGGCAGAACCTGTAAAAGTCACTACATCCTGACACATTACATGATCCAGCAAATCCCTTGCAGGGCCACATATGAGTTGAAGTGAACCTTCCGGTAGAATTCCAGAAGCAATAATGTCTTTTACAACCGCTTCAGCCAAATAAGAAGTGATTGTTGCCGGTTTTACAATCGCCGGCATTCCAGCTAAAAGATTGACTGAAATTTTTTCCAGCATTCCCCATATGGGAAAGTTGAATGCATTAATGTGTATAGCCACACCTTGCTTCGGAATGAGGATGTGATGTCCCACAAAACTTCCTCCTTTTGATAAGGGAGCTAATTCACCATCCAACATAAATCGTTGGTTAGGAAGTTTTCGTCTTAAACTCGAATAAGCAAATAAAGTTCCAATGCCCCCATCTATGTCAATCCAGCTATCGGTTTTGGTGGCACCCGATAGATAGCTTAAAGGATAATAAGCTGATTTTCGTTCGGTCAAGAATAAGGCCAACGCTTTTAACATTCTTCCCCTCTCCTGAAAACTCATCTTTCGAAGTGCTGAACCTCCAGTCCTGCGGGCATATTCCAGCATTTGACCAAAATCCAGGCCCTGACTACTTGCCGTAGCAATTTCCGAGCCATCCAATGCACTTCTCAACAATTGGCCTTCCCCATCTCCTTCGATCCAGGAACCGTAAACATAATTTTGAAGTTTTTTCATATGCAAACAGGTTAAAACAAACAGTTGTTAGTATCCATTATTCAATACCGAATTGCCGAAGATGGTGCTTAGAATGTTTATACAGTAAACTGACCCAATGCACATAATCCAAATCTCCAAAAAAAGGATTTCGCAATGTACCTGAGGGTGCAGTTGCCCAATACTTGAAAAAATCAGAAATTTCAGATTCAATTTCAGCAAGACTCTTGTCGATTTCTTCATTTCGAACCGGCTTTGGTTCCTCACTCATAAGAATATTTTTCGTATTCTCTTTAAATGGTAGATCAGACAGGATAAACGATTGAGCTTTCTCTAACTTTTCTTCTGGGGTTAAAATTCCTGTATACAAATCCTTTCCATTACCCATTCTGAAAGCATCTGCCATATGTTCAATCATTTGGTGAACATTCATTTTTCCCCACCTGGCAGAAGTCTCCGGGTTCAGAGATTTGAGCAGTGGCAGGAATTCATTTTTTAAAAAATTTTCTTTTTTACTCATACGATATTCAATTAACAACGCTCAATGATGCATGCATATCCTTGTCCAACTCCGATACACATGGTAACCAAGGCATATTTTTTTCCCGTAATTTGTAGTTGTAAAGCTGCAGTTAACAAGAGTCGTGCACCGGTCATTCCCAATGGATGTCCCAATGCTATTGCTCCACCATTGGGATTCAAACGAGGGTCTTCCAATTCAAGCTTCCATTCATGCAGGCAAGCTAAGACCTGTGCAGCAAAAGCCTCATTCAACTCGATAATGTCCAAATCCTCAAATCGCAAACCGGCACGTTTCAATGCCAGTTGAGTAGCGGGTACAGGACCAATTCCCATTATTCTGGGTTCCACTCCGGCAACTGCAGCGCTCACTATTCTGGCAAGGGGTTTCGCATGGTTTTGTTTTACAGCATTTTCTGACATGAGCATCAACACCGCTGCGCCATCATTTAATCCAGAGGCATTCCCTGCCGTTACAGTGCCGCCTTCTTCAAAACTTTTAAACGATGGTCTTAATTGAGCAAGAGCTTCCACAGTAGTCTCTGGCTTCATAAATTCGTCCTCGGCAAACCATTCTTCTGGACCTTTTTTTGTGACCAGCCCAATTTTCATCATTTCTTGGCCAAACCGTCCAATACTTTGGGCTTTTGCAGCTTTTCTCTGACTGTGGTAGGCAAACAGATCCTGATCTTCTCTCCTTATCTTATACAAAGAAGCCAGGTTTTCGGCGGTTTGACCCATAGCATCCACCCCAAATTGCTTTTTCATTTTGGGATTGATAAAGCGCCATCCAAAGCTGCTATCAGCCATTTCAGCATCCCTGCCAAAAGGGCTTGAAGTTTTTGAAATCACCCAAGGGCCTCTGGTCATATTTTCAACACCCCCGGCAAGAATGATGTCTGCTTCCTGTGATATTATACTCCGATACCCATTGACCGCAGCAGCCAAACCAGATGCACAAAGTCTATTGACGGTTTCGCCAGGAACCGACCAGGGAATTCCAGCCAGCAAACCGGCCATCCTGGCAACATTCCGATTGTCTTCCCCCGCTTGATTGGCACAACCTAAAATGATATCGTCGATGCTTGAAGGATCCAAATCAGGATGTCTTTTGAGGATTTCCGTCAATGGCAAAGCAGCTAGATCATCGGTACGGATGGTAGCCAATTTTCCGGCAAATTTGCCAATCGGAGTGCGAATTCCATCAATGATATAACATGAATTCATTTTGTTGGGTCGATTGAGTGTGATATCTTTTTTCTCACTGCAAAACTAATCCATTCCCGCTAGCAAACAGTGTGACCTCATACAGTTTGCTAAAGTACTGCACCACCACAACTACTGCCAGCCCCGGCAGTACATCCATAGCAATGTTGCCGGAAAACAATCGTTCGGTCAATAAGTTCCGTATCTTTAAAATCCATGACATGCTGGCTCGAAGAATCCACTTTTAGGTCGAGCATTTGATTAAAATCGCAATCGTAAAAAAATCCATCCCAGCTGACACTGAGCATATTTCGGCACATGATCTGCCGAGCAGCCAACGGATTAAATGCTGAAATAAGCTTGGTCATATAAGATTCATAATTACCTGTTGCTAAAAGGTATTCAAGGTATCGACTAATCGGCATGTTGGTAATGGTGAAGAGTTGGTTGAACAAAATACCATGTTCCTTGAACAAACTGTTTTTGAATTCCTTTTCCAAAAGGGATTGGTTTGCGGGCAAAAATGCACCGGAAGGATTGTAAACCAAATTTAACGTTAACCCAGAGTCTGGATGACCATAACCGACCTGGTTGAGCATTTTTAGCGCTAAAACAGAATCCTCAAAAACCCCGTCGCCTCGCTGATTATCGGTTCTGGATTTTGCATAAAACGGTAAAGACGAAATAACTTCTACTGAATGAGTTTTATAAAAATCAGGTAAATCATTGTACTTTTTGTTGGCCACCAGAATGGTTAGATTGCAACGCACTAATATTTTTTTATTCAGTTTAGCTATTTGCTCAACAAACCATCGAAACTCAGGATGCATTTCTGGCGCACCACCTGTAATGTCTACGGTCGTAATGGCCTCACAATTTTGTAAAATTTTCAGGCAGATCTCCATCAATTCCTTAGACATCATTTCCTTACGGTCGGGTCCTGCATCGACATGACAATGCCTGCAAGTCTGGTTGCACATTTTTCCAATGTTGATCTGAAATATTTCCATTCCGTATGGGCGCAATGGAAATAAACCTGAATCCTTTAACGCTTGTGCAAAGGGTTTTAATGGTTTTGAATGATCCAAAACTTCCAGTTGAAAATAGGCCTCCGACAAAGCATTTTGCCGGGCTTTTAAACTCTTCATAATCATGAGAACTTCAACATCAATTACATCGAGATTTCCTTCACCTTATTCATCATCTGCACCCCATGTACCAGGGAAGCTCCTCCCCGAATGGCTGCAGCCACGTGGACGGCTTCCATCATTTGAGATTCACTAAATCCCTTTTCAACGGCATCGGTACTATAGGCATCAATACAATATGGGCACTGCACAGCATGTGCAACCGCCAGAGCTATAATGGATTTCTCACGGGCGGTCAAAGTCCCCTCAGCAAATACTTCGCCGTACCAGGCAAAAAACTTTTCTGCCATTGGCTTTTGGAATTCAGATATATTTCCAAACCTGGCCAAATCTTCATTGTTATAATAATGTTGGTGCATAGACTATAAATAAAATTTTGTGGTGCCAAATATAAGGTTCATTCAATGATTGGCTGATCCTTTCTCGAACAATAAATCGAAAACCAATTTGAAATGGCTTCCGAAATTTTGATTGAATCAAATTATAGTGTGCTGCAAAAGTTAAAATCGGGTTAAATAGGAATTTTTTGCTGGTACTACTAAACAATATATAATTCAAAACCTTATTAATGTTCAAAAAAAAAATTGATCGCTATGTTTAAAAAAATGATGACTATTTTCTTTTGCGCTATGTCGCTACTTGCTTTTGCAACCGATCCAAAATCCAACAACGTGAGCGTGGATTTAAAAAAATCGACGCTTGAATGGGTTGGATATAAAGTAACAGGAAAACACAATGGTGTTGTCAACCTGAAATCCGGTTCAATACAATTTGAAAACAACAAATTAGCCGGGGGATCTTTTGAAATTGATATGAACAGCATTACTTGTCTGGACATGACGGGTGAATATGCCAATAAACTGGTTAATCATCTGAAAAGCGATGATTTTTTCAGTGTTGGCAGCTATCCTACTGTTTCTTTCAAATCAACTAAAGTCATCCATCAGGGACAGGATTTGTACAAAGTGGAAGGTAACCTCACCATTAAAGGCGTTACCAAGCCCATTCGTTTCAATACAAAATTGAAAGATATGTCGACCCATAAAGAATTAAATGCTCAAATTAAATTAGACCGCGCTGATTTCAATGTAAAATATGGTTCAGGTAGCTTTTTTGATAACTTGGGCGATAAGACCATTTACGACGAATTTGACATCAACATAAATTTAGTTACAGCCAATTAAATATTAAACTAAATTATAATATAAGCCTGGAGTTTTTATTCCAGGCTTTTTTTTTGCTCTTTATTAACATATAAGGATTAAGTTTATTATATTTGGTACGACAAAACGATTTTCAAACAAACAAAAACTTACTTTATGAACACAAAAACAATCGTTACAGGGTTGATCGGAGGGGTGGTGTACTTTTTCCTGGGTTGGCTCCTGTATGGAATTTTACTTGAATCAACTTTTGAAAGTTTGGGAGGAAGTGCCCAAGGCGTCAGCCGGGGCGAAGAACTGGTGATGTGGGCCTTAATTTTAGGTCACGTTTTTATGGGGATTGCCATGGCGTACATATTGGTGAATTGGGCAAAAGTCAGCACAGTTCAGGGAGGAGCTGTGGCAGGCGCAACCGTTGCATTTTTATATTCATTGGGTATGGATTTAACTTTTTATGCAACTTCCAATATCATGCAATTAGGAGGTGTACTTTTAGATGTTGCCGTATTCACCGTAACAAGTGCCATAGCAGGCGCAGTCATGGGCTGGTGGCTTGGCAGGGCATCTAATTAGTTTTTTCAGTTAATCCTCTTTCTATTATTAATCATTCAAACAAAACAAAATGAATTCTAAAACAATTATCGCTGGTATTCTAGGGGGTATTTGCTCATTTCTGCTAGGTTGGCTTTTGTATGGAATTGTATTTAAAAATATGATGGCTGACATGATGGGATCTGCAACAGGTGTCATGCGGAGTGATAGTGAAATGGTCTTCTGGGCCTTGCTTCTCGGCAATCTCCTGATAGGCTGTTTGGTTGCTTATATCTTCAATTGTTGGGCATCGATTTCCACCTTTATGGGTGGCCTTACTGCCGGAGCTACCATTGGATTACTTTTTACCGTTGCGTTCGACTTAATCCTTTATGCAACCACGAACGTTACTACAATTTCCGGCATCGCAGTGGACGTGGTCATTAACTTGCTAATATGGGCAATTTCTTCAGGAGTTGTCGGTTGGTGGCTGGGTAGATCCAAATAATTTTCCTTACCTGTTCTATCATATCAAAACCGCTTAATGTCTTTTGAGCGGTTTTTTTATTTCATCAATGTGCAGAAGAATTGCAACAAGTTGAATTTCTTTTACCTTTTCACACTTTCCAATCGGTATCTTTTACATAAACCATACCTTTAAACAAAGCTACCAACTCACTCTCTTGATTCGTGACCTCCACCAGGTATATTCCATGTGTGCGTTTTTGAGATACTTGCTTAGCGGTTGCGATTAACACATCGTTTTCTCGTACGGGGTGCAAATGATTTACATTACACTCAATGGATACGGCATGCTTACCATGGCTGTTGCAAGCAAATGCCAGTGCACTATCTGCCAATGCAAATGTTATAGCTCCGTGTGCAATGTGGAATCCATTTAGCATTTCTTTGCGAACCTTCATTTTAAGTTTGGAAATTCCAAGACCATCTTCCAGCCGTTCGATCCCCAGCCACTGGCTGAAGTAATCTTTCTCAAGCATTCGGTCAACAACTTCCTTTGGCGATAATTTGTGTTCCATATTCGAATACTAACAATTGTTAGCTATGAGTTTCCTAAAACCCGGGCTGGGTCTGTAACGGTCTTCCTTATAATGAGCATAAAGGTTTTCCATCCCTTCCATACAATGGTTGATTCCCAGTTCGACAGCCCATTGTAATAATCCATTCGGATAATTTACCCCTTTGGTCATGGCAAGTTCAATGTCATCTTTAGTGGCTACATTAAAGTAATATGCATCAACAGCTTCATTGATTAAAAGAAATAAGATACGGTTGGCAATGGTCGTCAACAATAATTTATCATAAACCTGAGTTGTCTCCATTTCCTGAGAATAATTATAAAATCCTCTTCCTGATTTTCTGCCAAACCAATTTGCTAAAACTAAATTTCTTTGGGTATGAGATGGTTTATATCGTGGTTCGAAAAAACACGCTTCCCAAACGGATTTGGTAACAGCATAATTGATGTCGTTTCCGATGAAATCCATTAAGGCAAATGGACCCATTTTAAATCCATGAATTTCTGTCATCGCCTGATCAATGGTTGCGAAATCCGCTATGCCTTCTTCATATATTCTTAAAGCTTCTGAATAATATGGCCTAGCAATACGGTTGACAATAAATCCTGGAGTATCTTTTGCCACCACACTGCATTTACCCCATTGATTCATCCATTCAAGTGTTGTTTCCAAAACTTTTTGTTCTGTTTCCAATGCCGGAATGTGTTCAACCAGTGGCATCAGCGGGACGGGATTAAAGAAATGCAGTCCTATAAATCGGTTAGGTTTGCTGCAAGACGACGCCATAGCATTAATGGATAAAGATGATGTATTACTGGCCAAAATACAGTCATCCGCAACGATGGATTCAAGTTGTTGAAACAATTTGCATTTAATTACTAGGTCCTCAATGATGGCTTCAACCACCATACGGCTATCCTGTAAAGCGTTTACCTCATGACTAAAATAAATTCTGCCAAAACTAGCTTGGGCTTGTTCTGGAGTGAGTTGTTTTTTCTCTGCCAATCTGTGCAGATTCTTCTCAATCAACGATTGAGACTTTCGCAATGCTTGCTCATTAACATCCACCAGAGTGACTTCATGTCCAGCCATTGCAGCTTGCTGAGCCACTCCTGCGCCCATGGTACCAGCCCCAACAATTCCAATTGGTAATTTCATAATGCCTATGAACTATTTGCCTTTAAATTCGGGTTTTCGTTTTTCAAGAAAAGCCTGTACGCCTTCCTGGTAATCATATGACATACCACAGGTTATTTGCATAGCTAACTCATCCTTGAGTTGCATTTGCCAATCGTTTGTAAAACTTTTGTTCAGCAATTCTCTTGTATGAAACAGTGCCATCGTTGGCATTTTAGAAATTTGAAGTGTGATCTTGTCAACCTCCTCTGTAAAACTTTCCTGAGAAAACACCTTATAAATCATTCCCATTTCTTTTGCATCGGCGGCACTGATTTTATCACCCGTCAGCATCAAAGCAGAGGCTCTTTGCCATCCAATCAGGCGAGGAAGAAAATACGTGCCACCACTGTCCGGAATCAATCCAATTTTAGAAAACGCTTGAATAAATGAAGCCTGGTCACTGGCAATTACCAAATCACAAGCTATTGCAATGTTAGCTCCTGCTCCTGCTGCCACACCATTGACTGCTGCGATTACGGGTTTGGGAATTTTCCTCAATTTTGTGATGATGGGATTATAATGTTCGTTGAGAATTTTTTCCAGACCTGGACCATTTGGATCTATTGCTTCCTGTAAATCCTGCCCCGCACAAAAGGCCTTTCCCATACCCGTAATTACCACGCACCTTATGTCAGGGTTTTGTCCTAAATCATCCAGTTGTTGCTGTAACTGAATGGCCATTTCCCTATTAAAAGAATTAAACACTTCTGGCCGATTCAAAACCAATTTAGCAACTTGTTCATTTTTATAAGTTAATATGTACTCCATTTCAATGGCATTTGAAATAATCAAAAGGCTCTTTGCAATTCTTGCAACGGTAAAGAGCTTTGCAGGCCGTGGAACCAAATTCACTAAGTTTTTCTGTATGGGAGGATTTGCATTGAGGACAAATCACCCGATCACTTTCTTCAAATGCCTCACTGTTTAAACGGGCAAGGCGATTGGGTGGAGCGATTCCATAATCAAACAATTTTTTCTTTCCTTCGGAAGTCATCCAATCTGTGGTCCATGCAGGAGCTATTTGAGTCTCAATGACTGTAGGATAACCTAAAGATTCAACAGCTGCTTTTATTTGTATTTCCAGAAGCTGCATGGCAGGACATCCGGTATAAGTGGGGGTTATCGTTACGTGTATGATTTCTCCTTCTTGTCTTATATCGCGGATAATTCCCATATCCAGTACGGACAATACGGGAATTTCAGGATCGAAAACCGTCCCTAATTCTCGCCAGATGGATTCAATGGTATTCTGATCCATAACCTGCAAGAATACTAACATATGTTAGCTTCACTTTGATCATAACATTACCATTCCATTCCTGGGTATGCACGTTGCATGTATTGGAGTTCTGATAAAATGTATCCCATGTATTCGGAATGTCTTCCCTGCTTCCCACCGGATTGTAATCGACTTCCTTGAGGGTGCTTGAGAGTGGCTTCATGAAAAACTGAATTCAATCTGGAGTTCCAGGCCGATTCAATTTCAGCAAGATTTGGTGATACATTAATTTCCAGCATTTCCTTTTCAGCTACGCTGGGAACAAACAATTCACCGGTATATTCCCATAGTTCGTTGATTGCCTGCTGCATTTTTTGATTCGATTCTTCGGTTCCGTCTCCCAAACGGATGACCCACTCACTACTCCATTTTAAGTGATAAGCGGTCTCTTTAATTGATTTTTCGGCAATTCCAGCCAAGACCGGGTCAAGAGAATTTTGTAGAGCCTGGAAATATGGAAATTGAAATGCTTCGAGATAAAACTGCCTGGCAACGGTTTTTGCAAAATTGCCGTTGGGTTGCTCGACCAGTAAAATATTCCGGTATTCCCATTCATTTCGCAGCATGGCCATTTCGTCCTCATTGCGCTGTGGATCGGTGAGTTCGCCTGCAGATTGATAAAGCAGTCTTGCCCTTCCAATGTAGTCCAATGAAATATTGGTCATGGCAAGATCCTGTTCCAGTACTGGTCCATGACCGCACCATTCACCAAGCCTTTGACCAATGATCAAGGCATTATCAGCCAGTTGTAAAAGGTAATCCAATTTGGAGGAATGCGCACTCATGTTACATGTGTTTTACTTCGTCTGGCAAATCATAAAATGTAGGATGCCGGTAAATTTTATCCATAGCTGGTTCATACAATGCATCACTTTCCTCCGGATCACTGGCGTGAAGGTATTTGGATTCAACTACCCAGATGCTGATCCCCTCTTGTCTTCGCGTGTAAACATCTCGTGCATTTTCTATCGCCATTTGTGGGTCAGTGGCATGCAGACTACCTACATGTTTATGGTTCAATCCTGCTTTGGATCGGATAAACACTTCATACAACGGCCAATCTTTCATTAGTTACTAGTTTTTTTTAAAAAAATACTAACATTTGTTAGTTATTTATCAAAATACATATAAATTAAACATCCTGGGGAATGCACATGTTATCCATTTCAATGTAAAAATTCATTCGAACCCAATTCAGTCATTTGAGTTTCACTGAACCATACGGTTGCGTTTCTTTTCTGCATATGCAATGGCCGCCTCCCTTACCCATTTACCATTTTCATGAGCCGCAATCCTGTGCTCCAGCCTTTGCTTATTGCACGGACCATGGCCTTTGACGACATTCCAAAATTCTTCCCAGTTGATGGGACCAAAATCATACGATTTCCGATCAGCATTCCACTTTAAATCCGGATCGGGAACTTTTAATCCGATCAGCTCAGCCTGAGGGACCGTCATGTCCACAAACCGCTGTCGCAACTCATCATTGCTGGCTCTTTTGATTCGCCACTTCATGCTTTGAGCAGAATGTACTGAATCCGAGTCGTTTGGACCGAACATCATTAAACTTGGCCACCACCAGCGATTCATCGCATCCTGGGCCATTTGCTTTTGAATTTCCGTTCCTCTGCACATGTGCACTAAAATATCGTAACCTTGACGCTGGTGAAAACTCTCTTCTTTACAAATCCTGATCATTCCTCTGGAGTATGGTCCGTAACTTGTCCGGCACAATTGAATTTGATTCATGATCGCTGCTCCATCCACCAGCCAACCGATTGCACCGATATCAGCCCAATTCAAGGCCGGATAGTTAAAGATGCTTGAATACTTTGCTTTTCCACTGTGCAATTCATCGATTAAGGTAGCGCGGTCCACCCCTAAAGTCTCGCAAGCAGAATAAAGGTATAAGCCATGACCACCTTCATCCTGGATTTTGGCCAACAAAATTGCTTTTCTTTTTAAGGATGGGGCCCTGGTAATCCAATTTCCTTCTGGCAACATTCCCACTATCTCAGAATGGGCGTGCTGGCTGATTTGTCGGATCAGTGTTTTACGGTATTCATCCGGCATCCAATCTCGAGGCTCAATTTTTTCTTCACGATCTATCTTTTGCTGGAATCGTGCTTCTATATCTTCGCGAAACATGAGGTTTGACTTTTATTTAATGATAATTATGTAATAACCTATTGATCAAAACTTAGTTCAATTTTTTCGGATTTCGGATACGATTGGCAACTCAAAATGTATCCTTTTTCAATTTCATCTGGTTCCAATCCATAATTGCGCAACATTTCTACTTCTCCTGACAATAACTTGGCTTTACATGTACAGCATACACCTCCTTTACAGGCATAGGGCAATCTTGCACCATTTTTCAAGGCTGAATCCAACAAAGTTTCTGAACCAAATGGAAGATTGTATTCCATAGTCCTTCCATCCAAAGTTAATCTTATTCGGCTCACTTCCCCATCATGTCCTTCAAGCTTGGGAGCGGGTCTCGTAATCTGGACACCAAACAATTCGAGATGAATTTTTTGTGTGGGTACTCCCAGATGGATCAATTTCTCTCTCAACTCCATCAACATAGTCTCAGGACCACACAGGAAGAATCCATCCACATCAACTGGATTGAATAATAATTTTGCAAATACCTCTAATTTATCAGCATTAATCCGTCCATTAAACAAATCTTCTTCCAGCTCTTCGCGACTTAGCAGAAAATGAAGACTGATCCTTTGGGAATAAGTATTCTTGAGGGCCATTAAATCTTCCAAAAACATGATGCTTTCACTTTTCCGGTTTCCATAGAAAAGTAAAATTTGACTATGCTTTTCTTCGTATAAAATCTGCTTCATCAATGAAAGGATGGGCGTTATCCCAGACCCTGAAGCAAAAAATACGTACTCCTTGGAAGTATTGGCTTCTGTGGAAACGCAAAACCTACCGTCAGGGGCTTCTACTTGAAGTTTATCACCTGATTTCAACTGGTCGTTGAGGTAGTTGCTAAAAATTCCATTGGGTACACGCCGTGTGGCAATCATTAAAGTTCCTTCATAAGGTGCTGAACACAACGAATAAGAACGCTTCACGGATTCACCCAATTCAGGATGGGTCAAAGTAATATGCTGTCCTGCCTGAAAATTGAAAATGTTTCTTAACTCGTGGGGAACATCAAATAATATCGAAACGGCATCTTCCGTTTCGCGGGTTACCCGGTTTACCTGTAGAAAATAAGATTTTGCTTGCATCGACCGCAAATATATCCTTTTAAAGACAATTTAGGATGAAATATTCTTTAGGCTTAAAACTGGATTTTCCTTAAACATTGGATCATTCAGAATACAAGGAAGCTTTGCCAAATTTTACCACCAGCAAATAGTAAAAAATTGCACGGTGTTTGTAACGATTTGAACTACCAAATTGGGCAATGACTTCTTCTATTGCGTCATTGCAGGACTGCTCGTCATCAATGCCCAATTTTCCCTTTAAAAAATGATTACGCACCCTATTCAGTTCTTCGGGATCTGATGAAGAAACCAATGAAGCATCTTCATTGTACAATGACGGGCCCAGGGATTTAGCCACCCGATCAAACAAAACGGAATTAATTTCGATCCCCAGTTTTCCAGCCTCTTGGGTAAGGAAAGCCAATTTTTCTTGATAACTGCTCATAACGAAGTGAATTTAAACGTTCCACAAGATAGAAGATTACTATGAGGAAATATTACCCCGTCAAGTTCAATGATCAGGATATTTAATAGATATAACCCAAATTTCAGCAGGCAGAAATTGGGTCTATTGAATTCTTATCCTTATGGATAAAGCACACGCAAAATAAAATAGCCTTTCTGATGGTAATTCCGGCAAAGTTGCTGACGAAAATCCAATGATTGCAATTTACTTTCCAGCTTATTTGTTGACAATTATATTATGAGTGGCTTTTGGCGTTTGTCCGACAAATCCCGTCATCAAGATTGAATATTTTTTACCGGCCAACATACTAAAATTGGTAATGGAGCTAAGAAGGCTGTTCGCTCCAACAATCGTAAAATTGAGTTTTCCCGGATCCAATGCAATGAAATCAGAGGCTGAATTGATGGCAACACCACTGACGACAGTTGCTCCTCCAGTAAGGTTCAATTGCATATTGTCTCCATTCGGACAAAGGTTGATCAATCGGACGTAAGTTTTAGTGGCATCAGGAATTCCAAGGTCATCTTCTTCTGCAATGAGTTTGGGGACTTGTCCGTTATTCGCCATAAAAATGGAATAATAAACATCCTTCTTGAAATTCAGACTGGATTGGTGGATGATGGAATCAAGGGTATTGTCACGCACTTTTACAGCATTTGAACCGGAGTTCACCAATTGGTATTGGGTAAAATTGCCATAACCTGCGGTGAGCGCAACAATTACTGAATCATTGATGACCAGGGTGCTGTTTTTTCCGAATGTATATCCATGAACAAATAAAATGTTTGCCTGTCCACCGGTTTCTTCTTCATCTTTTGAACAGGAGGATAAAAAAACAATTACCATAAAACAGGCCAATGGCAATAGGAAAATAAATGATCTTCTCATGTTATAAGTCTTTAAATTAATGAATTGCTTGAAAAGGGTGTGAATGGCTGATAAAGGTAATGTATAACGACTGAAATTCAAAAATTATTTTAATTTTAGATCATCAACGGATAAAAAGATATTCATAAATTTCAAAACAAACTATGAACAAAAGAACCGGAGGAACCTTGATTTTGGCCTTATTGCTGGCAGGGTTTTCATATTTCAAATACTGCAGTGCAAAAACATTCAATGAGTTTACGCAACAATACCAGCATGTTGGAATTTCAGCGGAGCAAGAGATTGCTTTAGGCTTAAATTCTGCCCCTTCCATGATTCAAGAATATGGGGGTTTACATCCGGATCAACGAGCACAGGATTTAGTTAAACAAGTAGGAAGACGCCTGGTGGATAACACCATCGCGGCCCGCACTCCTTATCAGTATGACTTTCACTTACTTGCAGACGGCGAAACCATCAATGCGTTTGCATTGCCTGGAGGACAGGTGTTTATTACTGCTGCGTTGTTCTCAAAATTACAAAACGAAAGCCAGTTGGCCGGTGTTTTCGGTCATGAAATCGGACATGTGATTGCCCGTCATGGCGGGGAAAGGATTACACAGAATGAATTATTCAATGGTTTATCTGGAGCAACAACCATAGCCACCGGAGATTATGCAGCAGGTCAAAACATGGCAGCCATGTTGAATCAGTTTTTTGCTATGCCTTATGGCCGTGAACAAGAACTTCAATCGGATGACATAGGAGTCCATCTGATGCTTCAGGCTGGCTACGATCCTGAGGCAATGATCGGTGTAATGGAAATTTTAAAAGCCAGCGCGGGTCCCAATAGGGTACCTGAACGCATGAGTACACACCCGGATCCAGAAAACAGAATTACCAAAATCCGTGAAGCCATAGCCAAATACAAAAACCCCTCTCAACAAATACAATAATTATTATATGTATTATAAGTTGTTTATCAATATTATATATAAAATATTATTTTTTAGCTGCTTTGAATGTAGAAAGGGTTTTGTTTATATCTTTGCAACCGCAACTTAAAATCGCTTGCAGTCATTGCAAGTGAATGACGGATCGGTAGTTCAGTTGGTTAGAATACGTGCCTGTCACGCACGGGGTCGCGGGTTCGAGTCCCGTCCGGTCCGCAAAATTAAAGCCTTCTTGTAAGGCTTTTTTTTTGCCTTTACGAGATTCCCGGGTTCTCCCATCATTGCTCATGCTTTTCCAAAAAATCGGAAGGTAGTCCGGCAATGACGAATTCGCTTTCCAAATCTTCATTTCTATTTTCACCTTTGAGCGAATTGTCATTGTGCTGACAAAGCCTAATTCAATTTCTTTTTTTACATCAAACTCCATGGCTTTCGTCAGCATCCGCAAAATTAAAGCCTTCTTGTAAGGCTTTTTTTTTTGCCT
>CAZMSE010000006.1:0-123836 GCA_964568865.1 uncultured Saprospiraceae bacterium | reverse complement strand
CTTGTGTCTTGTCGGCGATGTTTGCCTATTTATTAATTCCTGATCAATCTATAAACGCCAACCGTCAAATTACTGAAATCGCTCTGGTTAACCCATTACAAAAAGTTTGTATTTATTGTACTAAGGTGATGAAACATCCAGATACCTTTCTGGATCGTTATTTTTCGGGTAGCAGATCAGTAGAAAAATGCACTACAGATTCAACGGGCATTACAGGTTCTGCGGTTTGTTTTACCGCTTTATTTGGGACAGATAAATTTGGTCGGGATGTATTCAGTCGGGTAATTTTAGGCATTCGATACACCTTTACCATTGCCATAAGTGCAGTTATTTTATCGATGATCATTGGATTGTGTTTAGGAGGAATGGCCGGATATTTTGGAGGAAAAACGGATCAGGCCATCAGTGTAATGATCAATATTTTCTGGTCTCTTCCCACCATATTGTTAGCCTTTGCGGTAGTGATGAGCTTTGGAAGATCACTCTCATCCATATTCATCGCCATAAGCCTTACCATGTGGGGGGATGTCGCCAGGCTGGTGCGAGGGTTGGTGATGAAAAGCAAGGAACAAATTTATGTCAAAGCCGCCAGGACGCTGGGATATACCCATTTTAAGATATTGTTTAGAGAGATCATTCCTAACATTATGGGTCCTGTTTGGGTAAATGCCGCCGGAAATTTTGCATTGGCGGTATTATTGGAGTCTGGTTTATCATTTTTAGGCTTTGGTTTACAACCACCGGTACCCACCTTAGGCAATATACTTCAAGAACAATATGTTTATGCAATTACCGGGAAGCCAATGCTTGCATTGATTCCAGCCATTGTTGTAGTTTTGCTGATTCTTTCATTTCAATTACTCACCAATCATTTAAGAGAAAGCTTAGATGTTCGGCAAACTCACTAAAAATGAGCAGGGATCAGGAAATTCTGCGTAAAATGCAAAATGAACTCAGTCTAAAACAACTGCAGATCACTTCTCTGTTGAACATAACCCAAGCGATCAATGAGAATTTACCCGAAGAGCACTTGTTTAATATGTACAAGAGTTTTCTGACCTGGGAATTGAGCATTGAAAAACTTATTTTGTTTTTTAAAGAAGAAAATTCATGGCATCCGGTCATTTACCATAACATTGATGAACAAATTCCTCTGTCCGAATTGCCGGAACACTTTATGCAATACAAGCGCTTGCATACGGTGAAACAGACAGACCCAAAGGTGTTGAAGAATTTTGAATTCATTATTCCGGTTTATCATAAATCGGACCCTATTGCTTATTCGCTGATCAGCGGAGTAAAGAACGGAGAAGATATTTACAACAACATTCAATTTATTACTTCCATAACCAATATAGTCGCGGTTGCAATTGAAAACAAGCGTTTGGTAAGAAGGCAAATCATCCAGGAAAAAGAATGGGAACTGGCCAAAGAAGTCACCCAAATGTTGATTCCTGAAAAAATGCCGGAAGGAAAACAATTTGCATTATCAAATATCTATCGGCCGCATTATAAAGTTGGCGGCGATTACATAGACTACCTTTGGTTTTCCGAACACCAAATCTGTTTTTGTATTGCAGATGTTTCGGGAAAAGGAATTGCTGCAGCGATGATCATGGCAAATTTCCAGGCTCTGGTCCAAAATTTAGGACAACAATACAAAGATCTTGAAACACTGGTTCTGGTGTTAAACGAGTCCGTTTTAAGGATTACGAAAGGAGAAAAATACTTGACTTTTTTTATCGCTGTTGCAGATTTTAAAAAGAAAACGCTGACTTACGTTAATGCTGGTCATATTCCTCCGCTTTTATTGCAAAACGGAAGTTTTACAGAATTAAAAGCAACCACGACCATCATTGGTCATTTTAATCCGCTGCCCGAGATCCGGGAAATTGAACTTCCCCTGTCGCCCGGAGCCCATCTTGTAGCTTTTACGGATGGATTGACCGATGTAAAGAATGAGTCTGGCGTAAACTTTACATTTGATAACATAAAACGAGCTATTTTAGACCAAGAAAAAAACAATCCGTCTGCGATTTGTGAAGCCATCATGGACGCCGTGGAGGATTTTGGAAAACAAACAGAAATGCCTGACGATATTGCAGTTGTGGCATTTAAATATTTAGGCACATGAAAAAGAAAATTATAGCGGTGATTCTGGCCATTTTTGCAGGGGCATTTGGTGTGCATCGCTTTTATTTAAGGCAGCCTGAATTAGGTATTGCTTACATTGCATTGTACATATGGATGGGGCGATTTTTTGGTTTTCCATTTTCGGCTATTCTAGGATGGTATGATGCCTATAAACTGTTGATCATGGATGAACAAGAGTTTGACAGACGATACAATAGTTATTTTTTCAGAGATCGTTATGGAAGACGAAGGGATGTACCAAAAGAAAGACCATTTCAAAAACGAGGGAAATATATTTTAATAGATGAAGAATCCAGAACGACCGAAAAACAACCCTCTAGCTATTTAAGAAATCAGAAAGACCGTAAAGAGGCGGAAATGCTAAGAAAAGAAGGGATCAGAAAATTCAAGGAATACGACGCAAAGGCTGCTATTACTGCATTTGAAAAGGCACTTGCACTTAATCCAGAAGATTTAGCAAGCCACTTTAACATCGCCTGTGCCTATTCAGTGGAAGAAAACGGCCTTAAGTCTTTTGAGCATCTGGAAAAAGCAATCAAGCTCGGCTACCAAGACAAGGCGAGTATCATGAATCATGAGGCACTTGCGTTTATAAGGGTTTATCCCGCATTTGAAATGTTTAAAAACAATCAATTTCAATTAAACGAACAAATACTTTCTTCCATCCAACAAACAGAGGGAATGTTAAAAAACGAACGCCTTGAACTTAAAAGCAAAATCCCGGTATTATTAAAATCAGAAGCATAATGAATGTAACCATTCTGAACGATTGGAACCGAAAGGTGTTACAACCAGAAGATACGGTAGAGGAAGCCAAAGCATTGTTTAAACGATACAACTGTTCCGAACTACCGGTCATTCAGAACATGCAATGTCTTGGAATTTTGGAACAAGAACAATTACAGGCTTTGGATGACCAGACCCCAATTAATCTTGGAGTACTTAAGCCCTACGTTTCAATCAATCAAAAAGAAAATCCCGCAGCCCTCTGGCTTAAGCTGATTGAGAAACAATGCTCGACGCTGATTTTGGTTGATGAAAAAAATAAATTCACTGGTTTTGTCAATACAGAAGATATCATTAGAATATACAAACAACTGTTAGGGATTGGAGAGACTCATTGTGTCCTGGTGTTGAAAATGAGAAAACTGGATTACTCCCTGGCAAAGTTGGCACATCTGGCAGAAGAGACGGAATGCCAGATATTAAATGCTTTTACCATCAATGCAACAGACAGTGAACAAGTTTTTGTAAATTTGGATGTTCATTGTGATCGCCCCGAAAGTTTTATTCAGTCTCTTGAACGTCATGATTATGAGGTGGCTAAATTGTGGTGTAAAACCGAAGAAGACGATGTGCTCCAGGAGCGATTGGACATGCTCATGAATTATTTAAATGTCTGACGATTTTGCCTGTTAAAGGTTTTTGCCTGTTACTTTGTACCTTATTTTGTGTAACACTTATAAGTGGGATGCCTGACCCCCCTAAGCTCATTATTACAGGTTATGAATTTATAAATTTGGTGAAAACAAAATCGTGGTTTGCAAGTCGCGAAATAAGATATGCACCCGGAGATAGTATTTTATGGGACGATCTGAGTCGTGTGATGGAAGAAATTAAGTCTGATTTAAAACGAACAAATTTATTTACGCGTATTGAAATAAAACCATTGATAGATTTTGGAGAGGTAAATTCCGTGGTTTTCAAAATTGAGGTTCATGAAAACTGGTTTATTTTTCCAGGAATCGTTGCAGAACTTGCAGACAGAAATTTCAATGTCTGGTGGCATGATTATCACCATTCACTGGAACGGATCAATCTGGGTGTAACACTTGAACACATCAATTTAACGGGCGTTCGCGATAATCTGGACGTTAAATATCAATTTGGGTATACTACCCGCATTGGCTTAAAGTATCACCGTCCGGCCTGGAACAACAGCACCCCTTTTGGCTTTGGGGTGGGTTATCATTATACCGAATTTAAAGAAACTCCAGTTGAAAATGTTGATAACAAACAAGTGTTTGTTAAGAATGGCAATACGCCAATTTTTATTAAAAGAGAATATTCTGGAAGCGTCTATTATAAATACAATAAACTCATTCATCTGCAAATGCATCTGGTGCATAACCACAATAGTTTTCTACCCGAACAAGCGATGAAACATCCAGAATTTTTCCTCAATGGGAAAACAAATCAGGTCTTTACACAGCTCAACCTGAATGGACAATACAGCACGATTGATCATCCCTTGAGGCCGACCCAGGGATGGCAGTATTCGGTTTCCCTACAGCAGATAGGAATTCCGGTTTTTCAGGAGGATGTGTTTACCTTCTTGAGTCAGACCCTTAAAACGGGGAAGGCCATAGGTAAAAAATTTCACCGTGAGCATGCTCTTTTCACCAAAATTGGACTGACGCGACACAAAGTTCCTTATAATTTATACAAAGGTCTCGGCTACAGTGCAAGCAACGTTACTGCATATGAATTGTATGTCATAGATGGCCTGGATTATGCTTATTTCAACAACCAAGTGCGATATAACATAGGAACGGTGAGATGGGAATTTTTCAAAATATTCAAAAACGAACCCATGTTGCGTGTGAAAACAGACATTGATTTAAGCTTTCAGGCCAATTTAGCCTATGTAAACGACCCATTTTATTTTGCAAAAAACAATTTGGTAAATACCTTATTGTACAGTTCTGGGATTGGCATTAATTTTACTGTCAATGAATTGGTGGAGTTTAACGCATTTTTTAGTATTAACCATTTAAAAAACACGGGTTTGTATTTTCACACCCGAAGGACTTTTTAATGAAAGTATTTATATATTGTCAGCATGTTCAGAAGGACGACGATGTGCACGTTAAAGCATTGATCTCCCAATTAAAAGACCAAAAGCTTAGTTATTGTTTTAATATCGGCTACCTGGAAAAGACTCAGCAGGAGTCATGTCATAGTTGGAGCAGCTATGAAGACATTAAGAAGGAAAAACCGAATTTCATAATTACACTTGGGGGCGATGGTACTATACTCAAGGCGCTAACGTTCGTTAGGGATTCGGGTGTTCCGGTATTGGGAATCAATCTAGGAAGATTGGGATTTTTAGCCAGTACGGAAAAGCGCCTTATGGCTGACGCTGTGCATTATCTGGTAAACGGAATGTACGAAATTGAACAAAGAAGTTTATTGCGATTGGATTCCAGTCATGGATTATTTGGCGAAACACCTTTCGCACTGAATGATTTCACATTGTTGAAACGCGATAATTCATCTATGATCACGATACACACCTATTTGAATGGAGATTATCTGAATTCATATTTTGCCGATGGCTTGATTGTTGCCACACCTACAGGATCAACAGGATATTCCCTGTCTTGTGGGGGACCTATATTATTTCCACAGTCTAAAAACCTGGTCATAACGCCTGTAGCGCCGCACAATCTTAATGTTCGCCCGGTCGTTATACCCGATGACGGGGTCCTGAGTTTTGAAGTCGAAGGAAGAACAGAAAATTTTTTATGCACCCTGGATTCACGCTATGAAGTCATTACGGCAGAACATCAACTGGCGATTCGCAAAGAGCAGTTTAACATAGGCCTTATTCGATTGCAATCCAATGGATTTCTGAAGACGCTAAGGGAAAAATTGCATTGGGGTGTTGATAAAAGGAATTAGCACATGATAATAGAATTTGACTGGAACAATCAAAAATATTCTGCTAACCTACAAGAGGGAACAGACCTGTCCATTTCATATAAAGAGGAATTTAGTCAGGTAAATTGTTTTTATGCGCCATTTTTTTCTGCACAGCCAGTCAAAATGGGAAACTTTACCGGGAGTATTGAAGCCGGATCACCGGTTAATTTTTACAATTCTTTTATTAACATACATGGCGGTGGAACCCATACGGAAGGGGTTGGTCATATTGCTCGCGAAAGACAAAGTGTCAATAAAATTTTGACTCAGTATTTTGGAGTGGCAACCTTGGTTTCGGTTTATCCTACCAAAATGGAAAACGGAGATCGCGTAATCACAAAGCAAAGTTTAAGCGTGTTGATGGATGGTTTAGCGCCAAGTGATTTTTTAATTTTACGCACCCTACCCAACCTCGATTCCAAGAAAACACAGCATTATTCAGGGACCAATCCAACTTACCTTGAACCTGAAGCCTGCCAATGGATTTGTGATCAGGCTTACAAACACTTGTTAGTTGATTTACCTTCTGTGGACCGCGAGCAAGATGGAGGGATTTTAGCTGCACATCACCTTTTTTGGGCAGGAGAACGCAGACTTGATTGCACCATTACAGAGTTAATTTATGTTCCTGACCATCTAAAGGACGGATATTATTTTATAAATTTACAAGTAGCATCTATTGAATCGGATGCCAGTCCATCGAGACCAGTCATCTTCTCAATTCAAAAACGGTGAAGCTCAAAGGAAAGGAAACGAAGGTTTTGGTTTTAGAACAATTCAGGCAATGGCCTGAAAGAGCATATACGGCCTATTGTTTTTTTTATAAAGCGCACCAACAGGAAATACTACAACTGCCATTTGATGATTACATGGAAATGCAATATTATTTCCTTAGGGCTCTTTATGAAACCGGAGATTTTACCATATTGCATCGCGAAGCAAGTATATTTTTGGAAGAACTCATCCAACACCAAGAGTTTACGAAAGAGCATAAAAGCGTTTATTGCAAAACGATAGAGCTTATCGCATTGGCAGAACAAAATTGCATGCAGCAAAACCGTGCAATCGAATTAAATAAATCACTGGTAAAAATGGGGAACGCACCCAAAAGAATACAAAAAAGGCTTTTCTGGCTACTGTTTCAACGAAACTATAGCCAGGGAAAAACCGGTATGGCGATGGTAATGATTTTTTTGTTGCTTTCGCTGGTGGTGAATGCGCTCATTGTTTTTTGTATTGGTCCGTTTTTTGGCGAACGGTTGATTGGAGCCGAAATGATAAGAAATACAATCTTTGGTTTGGGTATTCTGAACTTCTTACTTTTGCAGAGTCTGTACGCACGAAGGGCTTACCTTGAAATTAAAAAATTGCGGCCAGCGGATCGACAGGCATAGACACCAATAAGCCGAACTGAATTACACGATCATCAGGCATCGCTAAAGCGAGTTTAGGGCAAAGGTCCCATTTAGAGCCTAAAAGCTTTAAATCCGGTGCGTTGACTGCCAAAATGACACAATTCTGAGGCTGGAATGATTTGTGCAATACCCTTAACCTAGTAAAAATCAAACATGTTAGGCATTTTAAAGAAGATTTTTGGAACCAAACAGGAAAAAGACGTTCGTGGTTATTCCGTTCGTATAGATGAAGTAAATGCGGCATCAAAGGCCTTGTTGCCATTGGATAATGATCAACTTCGCAACAAAACACTGGAATTCAGGGCAAGAATTAAAGACCATTTGAATCAGGTTGATCATCAATTGGAGCAACTGCGCAACACCGCAGACCAAACGGAAGACGTTTTTGCAAAAGAAGACATTTATAATGCCATTGATCGCACCAGAAAAGAACGCGATCAGCAAATTGAAGAAATCCTGAGGGAAATACTACCAGAGGCGTTTGCAGTGGTAAAAGAAACAGCGCGGAGATTTTGCGAAAATTCAGAAATTACTGTACAAGCAACCGATCATGACCGGCAGTTGGCGGTTAGTAAACCCTATATTAAATTGGATGGAGACAAAGCGAGTTATTCCAACCAATGGATGGCTGCAGGAGGGCAGGTCGTGTGGAATATGATCCATTATGACGTGCAGTTAATCGGCGGAATGGTTTTGCACGATGGCAAGATTGCTGAAATGGCTACAGGAGAAGGGAAAACCCTGGTCGCAACATTGCCCGCCTATTTAAATGGACTTACGGGAGAAGGGGTTCATATCGTTACAGTGAACGACTATCTAGCCAGGAGGGATAGTGAATGGGTTGGACCCATTTTTGAATTTCTGTTATTGACAGTAGATTGTGTGGATAAGTATAAACCACATTCGCCTCAGCGAAGAAATGCCTATTTATGTGATATAACTTACGGCACCAATAACGAATTTGGTTTTGATTATCTGCGAGATAACATGGTGCGTAGCGTTGATGAAAAAGTACAAAGGAAACACCATTACGCGATGGTGGATGAGGTGGATAGTGTATTGATAGATGACGCACGAACGCCGTTGATTATTTCAGGGCCCGTAGATGTTGATGAAGAAAGTCAGGAGTACAATGCGCTTAAACCTAAGGTAGAAAGGTTGATCAACGAACAAAAGCGTTTAGCGACTCAGTTTTTAACCGAGAGTAGGAAGTTAATCTCGGAAGGATCGACTGGAAATATGGAAGGCGAAGGTGGTTTGTTATTGTTCAGAGCTTACCGCGCGATGCCAAAATCCCGGCCATTGATTAAGTATTTAAGCGAAGAAGGGATACGCAATATCCTGCATAAAACAGAAAATTATTACATGCAGGAGCAGTCCAAAAACATGAGGATTGCAGATGAACCCCTGTTGTTTACCATTGATGAAAAAAACCGGCAAGTTGAATTGACTGCATTGGGAATCGATTTTTTGTCAAAGGGAGAATCAGACAATAACTTTTTTCTAATACCCGATTTATCAGCGGAAATACACCTCGTTGAAAACGACGACCAACTAAGTAAAGAAGAGCAAACCAAAAAGAAGGAGAAAATACTGGATGATTTTTCTACAAAATCAAAGCGATTACACTGTGTTAGTCAATTGTTGAAAGCCTATACCCTGTTTGAAATCGATGAAGAATATGTTGTCATTGATGGCCATGTAAAAATTGTGGATGAAGGGACAGGCCGATTGTTGGAAGGAAGAAGGTATTCCGATGGATTGCATCAAGCCATCGAAGCAAAGGAAAATGTAAAAGTTGGAGAGCTGACACAAACCTACGCGACCATTACTTTGCAAAACTATTTTCGTATGTACCATAAACTTGCGGGAATGACCGGTACTGCGGAAACGGAAGCGGGCGAATTTTGGCAAATCTATAAATTGGATGTCGTTGTGATTCCTACAAACCGACCAGCAGTACGAGATGATCGAGAAGATTTGGTATATAAAACAACGCGCGAAAAATTCAATGCGGTGATTGATGAAATCGCGGATTGTACCAGCAAAGGAAGACCGGTATTGGTGGGCACAACGTCGGTTGACATTTCAGAAAAGTTAAGTAGGATGCTTCAACTGAGGGGAATTCAGCACAACGTGTTAAATGCCAAACAACATCAACGGGAAGCCGAAATTGTTGCAGAAGCCGGAAAACCTGGGAAAGTGACCATTGCTACGAATATGGCAGGCCGGGGAACCGACATCAAAATTTCCGATGAAGTAAAACAGGCAGGAGGATTGGCCATCATTGGTACGGAAAGGCATGAATCCAGACGAGTTGACCGACAGTTAAGAGGCCGTTCCGGACGTCAGGGAGACCCAGGTTCCAGCCAGTTTTTCGTTTCATTTGAAGACAACTTAATGCGTTTGTTTAACTCCGATCGCATTACTGGAATTATGGATAAATTGGGCCATAAAGAAGGTGAGGTATTGCAACACTCAATGGTGACTAAATCTATAGAAAGAGCGCAGAAAAAAGTTGAAGAAAATAATTTTGGTATCAGAAAACGGTTGTTGGAGTATGATGATGTTATGAATATCCAACGCGAAGCCATTTATAAAAAGAGAAACCATGCTTTGTATGGTGACCGTTTGACAGTAGATCTAAGCTATATGTTTCATTCAACCATTGAACAAATGGTTTCGCGGCATAAGTCGCAACAAGATTATGAAGCGTTTGAACTGGATGTAATTGCACTGTTGGGTTTCGAGCCTCAAATGGAAAAGTCATATTTTAATGAAGCAAAAGAATCGGATATCGTCCACGAAATTAGCCGTCAATTTTTTGATTGGTATTCTCGAAAAGAAGAAGAAGTCAAAGAAATATTAATTCCTCTGATAAAAAACGTTAAGCAAAACGAAGGAACCAGATATCAACGTGTAGCCATTCCGGTATCCGACGGACATGCTGAACCTATGCCCATTGGTGTTGAAATGGACCAAGCCATTGAAACAAATGGAGGCTCCATCATGCGCGATATAGAAAAAACAATTGCTTTAATAAAACTTGATCACCACTGGAAGGAGCATCTTCGAAACATGGACGAATTAAAAGAATCTGTGCAAGCAGCAAGTTTTGAACAGAAGGATCCTTTGGTAATTTATAAATTGGAAGCTTTCAAATTGTTTGAACAACTGGTCTATAAAATGAATGAAGAAATTACCTCATTCCTCGCAAAAAGTAGGCTGATGTTTGCTGTAGATCAATCGGTATCCGAAGCAAAAACCCAACGCACGGATTACAGCAAGACCCAGACAAGCAGAGCAGAAAACAATGCACGCAGGGCAGCCGAGACAGCGGGTCAAGGCGAAAGAGCTACTCCCCAAACAGTTCGTAATGCGACACCTAAGGTGGGAAGAAATGATCTCTGTCCATGTGGAAGCGGAAAAAAATTTAAAAACTGTCATGGAAATGCATAAATTGCCATCATGAGAACTATTTTATTATTGCTGGCAAATAGTATTCTATTCTCCTGTGGTATAAACGCACAGGCTACCGTCACCATTCAAGAAACTGCGGGTATAAAGGAGCAATTGGAGAAATACATTCAAACCAACAGCACCATAACCCATCTCAGCGGATGGAGAATAACCATCATTACAACGACTGACCGAAGATTGATGGAGCAAACCAAAGCAAAGTTTCAAGCACAGTATGATTATCGTGTAAAATGGGAATACAAAGAGCCTTATTATTATTTAAAAGCAGGAGCATTTTTAATCAGGACAGAAGCAAATCTTGCACTGGAATTTGTAAAGAAAAAATTTCCACAGGCATTTCTTTCTATGGATAAAGTCGCCTACGAAGAATTGTAAAGAGATGCTGCGCAGTCGCAAAAATCGCTATTACGATTGGATAACCGTAGGAATTTATCTGAGTCTATTGGTAATCGGGTGGATTGCACAGTATAGCGTAAGTGCGTCTCAAGCGACACCAGTGGATTTTCTGAACCTCGATCACCCCATGACGAAACAAAGTCTTTACCTTCTGATGGCATTGTTAGTATTCGTTGCAGCTCAATGGGTTGAAGAAAAATTTTGGCATACATTTTCATATTTGATTTACAGTATTTCACTCATTCTTTTAGTGCTAGTATTGTTTGTGGGAACTGAAATCAATGGAGCTAAGGCATGGTTCAATTTAGGAGGCTTTTCATTTCAGCCAGCGGAACTTGCAAAATTTGGAACGGCCTTGGCCCTTAGCTCATTTATGACATTTTACAAAACCAATCTTAAACAAGGATATTTTCAGTTAATTTCATTTGGAATTATTGCGGTTCCACTTTTATTGGTCCTCTTGCAACCAGACGCGGGATCTGGACTCACTTTTCTTTCATTTTTCATCATGCTGTTTCTGGAAGGATTGAATCCAATTTATTTTATTGGAATTGCTTCCTTATTGATTGTATTTATCGTTTCATTTCTATATCCTTTAGCGTGGATTCAATTTGCATTAATCTTTGTTGGTTTTATTGTCGCCTGGGTACTTTCTAATTCATTTCGATTGAAATGGTGGATGTTGTTAGCCTTGGTATTTATCTATGGGGTGTTGATATTTTATTTACGCCCAGATCAATTAATCTATGCATTGATTCCTCCCATGGCTGGAATGCTTGTCTATTTGTGGAAAACCAAAGAGGAAGTATTGGCTCTTGTTATTCCGTTTAGTGTTTTATTGTTAATTGGAGTTGCCCATTTTTCGGTTGACTTTATGAAAAAACTTGAGCCCCACCAACAAGAGCGTATTAAAGTTTGGCTAAAACCAGAAGAATGCGATCCCCGAGGGTCACTCTACAATGTTTTGCAATCAAAAGTTGCAATTGGAGCTGGTGGTTTTGCAGGTACAGGTTTCATGGAAGGCCACATGACGAAACTTAAATTCGTTCCGGAGCAATCTACAGATTTTATTTTCAGTAGCATTGGGGAAGAACATGGATTTATAGGAGGGCTCACCTTGATTTTGTTATTTGCTTTTTTGATATTCCGAATTATCAACATGAGTCAACAAGCAGACCGGAAGTTTTTTTCTACCTATGCAGCATGTGTAGCCGGGTTGTTGTTTATACATGTGATGATTAATATCGGAATGACCATTGGTTTGTTTCCGATTATTGGAATTCCCTTACCCTTTATCAGCAAAGGCGGTTCTGCATTAATTGGATTTTCTTTGATGTTAGGGGTATTGTTTAATATGCAAAGCAAATCATGATGGAAGTTCAGTTTACACTGGAAAAACAAAGTTATGATTGCGCAGCCAGGACGGGTATGCTCCATACAGGACATGGTATAATTCATACCCCTGTATTCATGCCAGTGGGCACAGCAGGAGCAGTAAAAGCTCTACAACACCGGGATTTAAGAGAGTGCATTCATGCATCCATTATTTTGGGGAATACCTACCATTTGTATCTGCGCCCCGGTATGGAGGTATTGGAAAAAGCAGGTGGATTGCATTCATTCATTCATTGGGATAGACCGATTTTAACAGATAGCGGAGGCTATCAAGTGTATTCTTTGAGTGAAAAGCGAAAAATAGAATCGGGAGGGGTGTGGTTCTATTCGCATATTGACGGTTCAAAGCATTTGTTTACACCCGAAAATGTAGTTGACATACAGCGTACATTCGGATCAGATATCATGATGGCTTTAGATGAATGCCCCCCATATCCATGTGATCGAAAATATGCACAGAAATCATTGGATTTGACGCATCGTTGGCTTGAAATGGGATACCATCGTTTTAAAACTACCGAACCGAAATATGGACACAAACAATGTTTCGTTCCAATCGCACAGGGATCGGTATATGATGACCTTCGAGAAAAATCATATCAAGGTATCCAACAATTTGAAAGTCCGATTTATGCAATTGGAGGATTATCGGTGGGAGAGCCAGAAACTGATTTGAATCGATTGGTTGAATTGGCGGGAAACATTTTACCGAAGAATAAAGCGAGATACCTGATGGGGGTAGGAACGCCCAAAAATTTATTGGAAGCCATTGAACGCGGAATAGACATGTTTGATTGTGTATTGCCAACCCGCAACGCAAGACATGGAATACTGTATACGACGCAAGGTATTTTACACATACGCAATGCAAAATGGAAAGAAGACATGGGTCCGATAGACCCTGGGTTAACACTAGAAACGAGTTTTCAACATTCAAAAGCTTACCTAAGGCATTTGTTTTTTGCCGGAGAGATGTTGGCTTCAACACTGGCCAGTTTACAAAATCTACGATTTTATACCTGGCTGATGGAAGAAGCACGAAAGCACATTGCGAACAACAATTATAAATCTTGGAAAGAAGAAATTCTTCCTGTTATTCATCGCAAATTGTAGTATGAATCCGTCGAACTACTTCAAAATCATTGATCGCTACATCATTCGAAAGTATGTTTTGACTTTTTTATTCATTTTACTTTTGTTTTCATTGGTATCCGTTGTTTTTGATTTAAGTGAAAAAATCGAAAAATTTCTTTCGAAGGATTTAAGTACGTGGTACATCATAAAAGAGTATTACTTCAATTTTTTACCCTGGATACATTCATTGTTGTTTCCATTGTATGCACTGATCACCGTAACATTTTTTACTTCCAGGATGGCAGGCCAAACGGAAATCATACCCATGTTGAGTGCAGGGATGAGTTTTAACCGATTGTTGTGGCCTTTTTTGTTTTCCGGTGCCATTTTTACGGGAATTCACCTGGTGGGAAATCATTATTTTATTCCAAAGTCCAATAAATCCCTGCGCACATTTGATAATACATATATAAGACCAGGAAATATAAAATCCAGAGATCGAAATGTTCATTTGTTTGTTTCCAAGGATGTAGCAGCTTTTTTAAGACATTACCAAAAAAGTGATAGCAGTGGATTGGATTTTCAAATGGAGCAGTACGAAGGGGAAAAGATTTTAAAAATATTGAAAGCAAAAACAATAAAATGGAAAAGCGAACCCAATATTTGGACCATAAAAGATTATGAAATCAGGACCATCGCAGATAGTTCGGAAAAAATTGAAGTGTTTGCTAATCAACAAATAGATAGTGCAATCAATTTATATCCGACAGATTTTGTTTTTGTGTCAAATGAAAAAGAAATGCTGACCACCACTGAACTGAAGCAATTTATCCAAAAAGAAACAGAAAAGGGATCAGGAATAACCAAGGCATATGAAATTGAATTGTATCGGCGTACAGCAGATCCATTTACTACGTTGATTCTTACTTTTATCGGAACCTGTATTGCCAGTCGAAAAGTACGAGGAGGATTGGGCTTACATTTAGCCGCGGGAGTTGTTTTAGGGGTCATTTTTATTTTTTTATCCAAAATGTCTTTGGCTTTTGCAAGCAATGAAGTTTTACCTACCGCGCTAGCTATTTGGATTCCCAACCTGATTTTCTTTGGAATTGGCCTTTACTTATTGAAAAAGGCACAGAAATAGAGGCACAAAAACCAAGCAATAAAAATATAATATATAATATTTACAAAATCAACAACTTACAATATTTGTCGCGTATTTAGTATTTTTTTAACAGATTTTGTCTAAGGATTTGTTGGAAAAAATTAAACAACGCGATACATTTGAGGAAAATACGAAGTATGTCAACCCTAGAATTTTATACTTTACTAGACAAGCAAACCCAAACACTTCAGAATTTTGCCTATAGTTTAACGCGCGACGAAGAAGATGCCAAGGATTTGTGTCAGGAAACTGCATTCAGAGCCCTTTCCAATAAAGATAAATTTCAAGCAGGGACCAACTTTAAGGCCTGGTTGATCACGATCATGAAAAACATCTTCATCAACAACTATCGTCGGAAAGTGAAAGGTGGAATTGTGAGTGATAACAGCGAAAATCAATATTACCTCAATTCATCCAGCAATGCTGTTCAAAATCGAGCGGATTCCGATATCATGATGAAGGAATTAAACAACATGGTTGAAAGTTTGGATGATAGTTTGAAGGTTCCTTTTGTGAGGTATTATCATGGTTTTAAATACCAGGAAATTGCTGATGAACTAAAGTTGCCTTTGGGAACTGTAAAGAGCCGCATCTTTTTTGCCAGAAAAGCCTTAAAAAACAAAATCGGGCAGCATTATGGCTACCATGGCGAATTGAGTCTTCAGGAAAATTAGACCGGCTAGATGGCGTATTAAAGTCCTGGAAAAGTCTTCGAAGAAGCGTTCCGCTCTTTACGTTAAAAACAAGCCGAGTTTAATACACCCGCAAAGAAAAATTCCGAAATTATTTTCATGAGTAAAATTAAAAAGGCCCTGTATCAAACAGGGCCTTTTTATTAAAACCGATTGAATTTATTGTTATTTGACAATTATAACTTTTTGTAATCCTTCCTGGTTTTTTCCAACAACCTTTATGGCATACATTCCTGGAGCCCAGGTACTCGTATTTACAAAGAAAGATTTTAAGTTGGTTTTCTCTGCATTAAAAATGTTTCCATTTTCATCAGCATACATAATTTTCAACTCTTCACTTCCTTCGAAGGCGGATAAGTCAAGAAAGAAATAATCACTTGCACGGGTTGGCATGGCTTTTACTTCTTTCAGATTAACTGGATTGTCGTTGGAAACGACATATGCCAGGTCAGCAGAATTAGATTGTAAAACAAATTTGTCTGATTCCTGTAACCAAGTAATTACTTCAAGGTTTTTGAAGTCTTCAATGCTGTGTTCGGTAGCAAGATTAATAATGTTTGCTGCCTGAGCATCCAAAGGAAGGCGATATGCTCCTGGAGCGGTCCAACTAAAGTTGAAAGACTTGGAGCCTCCTGCTGGAATTTCTCCAACAAGTGTACCGGCTGCGTCTGGTACCATTTTCTTCATTACATGAGGAAACTCAGTTTCACCGTTAGATTTTACGTTTTTAAAGGTCACTTTTTCACATACGGCTACCAGCAAACGAGTGGAAGAGGTCGTTGCATTTAATGCCTGAACATCTACGGTGATATCCACTTTTTGACCAGTAACTTTTCCTGATGGAGTTACGACATGAAACGCAGGGATTCCCTGATTTTCTTCAAAAATAGTTGTGTTATAACCATTGGGATTGATGTTGGTTTTTCCATCCAGTAAGGTAGCAGGAATCGCATTGATACCTCCGTAATATGTGCTACGTGCGGCACATTCAGAAGTATAATATGGATCTCCCGTCCCTGGGAAATAGAAGTGATAAGTAAGCTCTGTATATTTATCAGGATATTGTCCAACGACAGCATGTAAAGTTTCATTTCCAGGCTTGCAAGGAGGACAGGTTGAAGAACTGAAATTTTCATGCATCAACTTGCGCGTCACAGAAGTGTCGTTGACGATGATGATGGAACGAATGGTGTCATCAACCGTACTGACAGGATCAGCACCGTTGATTTTACTAATCCATGATTTAATGGTATAAGTTCCGTTAGATAAAGCAATTGGTGTAGGATGTTTTAAATTAAACTTGGTTTGGGGAGCAATGTTAAGATTACTGATGTCACCGGTGGCAGACGCAGCTGCGCCATCGTTAATGTTATAAGCATAGGTAACGTTGGTAATTGCATTGGCTCCCGTGTTGATGAAATTTCCCGTTAAATCAATCGGAAACTCACCGGTCAAATAATATTTTTTCAAACCATGGCTTGAACCGGCCGCATCGTAATCAGGCTGTACTCCCGGGACAAACTCATAATAAGTATTATCGTCTGGAAGGTAATTGTTGTCATTTCCACTTTGATAATCAGGAGAACCCTGAACTTGCAATGCAGTGGTTTTGTCAATCTGGATACCCAGGGTTAATTTAGTTTTATCTGAACACACCGCACCATTTTTCACGCATTGGGTTCTTTGATCAACGATGAAAATTTTGTTAGAAGTTTCTTCAAGGACAATAGAAAAATAAACCCATCCGGTACCCAGGTTCTCTTCTGTGTAGGAATTGAACATGATCCAATGTTGGCGGTTGGGGGCTGTACCAAAGGTTTTAGTCACGACATAATCGCTCGCCAGGCAACGAAGTCCCCAAACCAAAATAGATCGATTGGGTATTTTATCACTGGGCAATGCAGTATTTGCAGAGTCAATGACGGTATTATCTCCAGTCGAGAAAGTGACCACACCACTTGAGCTTACTTTGTACTGAGTAACACTGATTCCATTAAAAGAAAAAGGAAATCCCAGGGTTCGGATAGCGGACCAATCGCCACTTTTACGAGGACCCGTTAAGATGGTAGTCCAACCGGTTGGAAGACCACCTCCTGGAGGATACTCGGCATCTTTATTTAGGCCGCCAGGATTTTGTCCTGCCCTAACATAAGGAAGGTAATAATACTGGGCATCTGCCATAGATAAACCCAGGAAAAAAAGGATTAGAGAGTAAAGTTTTTTCATGCTGGTAAATTTTGCCGACAAACCTAATGAAAAAGGTCAAATTGATGACATAAATCCTAGTAATTAACACATAATCTATTTTATTATATGAAATTTACATATTTTCCTTTTGAAAAAAAGGCAGTATTCCTAATGAGATTTTGATAACACTCAAAGACCCAATCTCTTCGCTATGGCGATAGCGGTGTCATCCCAGTTAAATTGAATCCTATGTCGGCGACCGGCGATCAGGCGATCATCACGGGACGGGTCATTGAGACACAATTCCATTTGCTGGGTCATGGAATCAATGGAGTGCGGATCAAACAGATAGGCTCCGGGGCCAGCAACCTCCGGCAACGAGAACGCATCGGAGACCAACACTGGAATATCGCAATACAAAGCCTCTAATACCGGAACGCCGAATCCTTCTAAAAAAGAGGGTTGAATCGCAGCAAACGCACTTGAGGTTAATTGGGCCAACAATTCGCTTTCTACATAACCGTAACAGTGTATTTCCTTTTGAAACGGACTCTTTTCCAGAGCATTTTCAAAGTCACGGTTGGACCAAGCTTTACGACCCACGATGATCAACTGAATTGTATGTTGGGTTTTCTTTTTAAGTTGACCGAAAGCATGAATGAGATTGACCAGGTTTTTTCGTGGGTGGATTGCGCCAACAAACAGAAAATAATCTTTTCCATCAGCATATTGATCTTTTATTGTTTGTTTCTGGACATCTTCAATGGGACGAAACACGGATCTGACGCCATTTGGAGCCAGACTGATTTTTTGACAGCAATCCGGAAAAGAATTACATAGATCTTGTTTAGTCGCATTGGAAACACTAAAGAGATGTTGTGCTTTGTTCAAATGGCGCGGCACAAAATACCGGTAATACAGATTGACTAACCAAGGAACTTGTTCAGGAAAGTGCAAATAAGATAGGTCATGTACGACCATGAATTGGGGTACGGAAGTCTGCAAACACCCGTAACCATCCGGACTAAAAAACAGGTCTGGAGCAATTTTTTTGAACAACCTGGGAAGACGCCATTCAAACCAAATAAACCAAAGAAAAGGATGACGGGCAGGGGGCGCAACCACCAAGTGACGAATTGATTCATGTTGGATCAAAGGCACTGTCTGAGGACGGTCGTATATAAAATAGTACTCATGCTGCGGGTAGTTGTGTACTATCCGACTCAGAACATGGTAGCTATACCAACCGATACCTTCTAATTTTCCGGGTATTAAAAACCGGGCATTTACGGCAATGCGCATAAGGATGAACTAGTCGCCAAAGGTAGCATAAACCCAAGGCGAATGATTACCTTTATCGGGAAAATCAAACCATTCGTCGGAGGAGATGAATTTTGGGGAACCAAACCTTTGCTGAATCAGGTTAAAAATGAAAAATCAACTTTATGGCATTAATATCCATAGGAATTTTGATGATTGTCATCGGTGCAATTATGTCCAACCGCGACATGGGGATGTCACGGGTTACACGCCTCTTAAAAATAGCTGGTGCTGCTTTGATCGTTATTGGGTTTTTATTCTCCAGCATCGTTGAAATTGATGCAGGTCGCATTGGAATCAAGAAGTTGTTTGGAAAAGTTCAAAATGAAATTTTGGAAAGTGGTTTACATTTGGTCAATCCATTGATGGAAATTCTGCGAATGGATATTAAAACCCAAAACTACACCATGAGTGGTTTACATGACGAAAATCAACAAGTAGGCGATGATGCTATCCGGGTATTGACCAGCGATGGATTGGAAGTGACCATTGATTTGACTGTATTGTTTCGGTTAAATAAATCCGAAGGACCCAGAGTCGTTCAGGAAATAGGAACCGATTATGTAGATAAAATAGTCAGGCCAATATCCAGAACAAAAATTAGAGACAATGCAGTTTATTATCAGGCTATCGAATTGTTTTCTACAAAGCGTGATGAATTTCAACAAAAAATTTTCAAAAGTATTGAAGCTGACTTTGCTCATCGTGGTTTAATTCTAGAGCAATTACTGGTAAGAAATATCTTGTTACCTCAATCCGTCAGTGCATCGATTGAAGAAAAAATAAGAGCAGAACAGGAAGCCCAAAAAATGACGTATGTACTTCAAAAAGAAAAACAGGAAGCAGAAAGAAAACGCGTCGAAGCTCAAGGTATCGCGGACTATCAAAAAATTATTAATGCGACATTGACGGAAAAACAGTTGCAATACGAGTGGATCAAAGCGTATCAAAATCTTGTGACTTCAGGAAATTCAAAAGTCATCTTAATGGAAAAAAATGCTCCGGTTATTATTGATGGTAAAAACTAAAGCAAGTGAATGATAAGTTGTTTGGTAAATAGCGGCAATTGTATTTTCTGTTACAAAAGAACTCAGTTGCAAATTATTTACCACCTGGTTTTTCCAGTTTTTTGTGGCGCTTATCTTCATCACCTGAATTTACGGGTACTTGGGTTTTAGGATTTGTTTTTATTGAATCTTGTGGCAATGTGGGCGTAGTTTCTTTTTTAACAGGAGTAATTTTAGCCACCAGGTTTTTTATTTTCTGATATTCATTCTGATATGTTTCTTTGCCGGTACAGGCAAGGCGCTGATGCTTACCATCTATGTTTTGGATTCTGTTTTTTGGATTCGGATGTGTGCTCAGCCATGTTGGAGGTACCGGTTGATTTTCCATTTTTTTAAAAAAACCAGAAGCACCTGCGGCATTATAATGGGTCGGGCATAAATAAACAACCGACATACTGTCCGCATCGGTTTCATGTGCTCGACTAAAACTTAAACTCAATAGCGTTGTAGCAACCTGTTTAATCATTTCTTCTTTTCCCAAGGCGGCATCTGCTAGAATTTGAACTCCCAAAGTTTTGCTCAACTGCTTTGTGCTGTGTCTTTTGGCTGCATGAGCTATTTCATGTCCAAGCACACCGGCCAGTTGGTCTTCCGAATCCAGGAAGGCAATTAATCCGGTATACAAATAAATGTATCCTCCTGGTGTGGCAAAAGCATTAAGTGTATTCAGATCATTGATAATGGTAACTTTCCAAGCAAAATCATTTGCATATTCTACCTTTTCTCCCTTTAAAATTTTTTGAACGATATTTCGAACATACTGGTACAGTAATTCATTGCCTTTTTCTGGAAGTTCAGGATACTCTGTTTGGTTGGCGCTGATTTCGAGATAAACTTTTTTTCCTAACTCAACATCTTGAGAGACAGGAAAAAGGTTAAGATTGTCCCATCCTTCTTTCAGAGACTTGCAGGAGCTGGTAAACAAAATAAAACTGGCTAAACAAAGGAATAATGGTTTCATGTGAGTAAAATTGAGCCTATTAAGGTAATCTATTTTCATTATTGGTTATCACTTGCTTCAGAAAAGCAATACATGCATCGTAATGAATGGATGGAACATGATCATTTAATTCAATGGGATACGAACGTATGTAAGTTTGAAAAATTGCACCCAGAGAGGGACTTAATAAGTAAGCTTTTCGAAAAGAAAATGCCCGTACAGCGGTCATCCATTCCATGGCCAAGACGGAATAAACATTTCCAACAATGATTTGATTTTTCCATCCGGCATTGGCCGCCATACTGACGTGATCTTCCTGCCCTTTTGAAGAAACAATGGAATCAACGGATGCCGGGGTAGCCAGTTGTTTGTTTAAGCTAACCGCTGCTGCAGCGGCATATTGGACAATCATGAATCCTGATTTTACGCCAGGGTCTTCTGTTAAAAAATCCGGAAGGCCTCTTTGGCCACACACCAACTGATATAAACGACGTTCAGAAATATTGGCCAATTCACACAGGGCCAGCCCAAGGGTGTCAGAAGAAAATGCAAGCACTTCTGCATGAAAATTACCTCCGGAAACAATTTCACCGGAACTCAGTAAAATCGGATTATCGGTTATGGCATTTATTTCGCGCCCGGCAGTGGCTTTACAAGATTCTATCAGATCCCTGCAGGCACCATGAACCTGAGGTGCACATCGAAAACTGTACGGGTCTTGAACCGATTTACCAGGCCTGTTGCTTAAATCGCTACCCTCCAGCCAATGGCGCATACATTCAGCGGCATGAATTTGACCAGGTTGATTTCTGAGCAGGTGAATTTCCGGATGCAAAAAAGAAGGGCTACAATTAAATGCCTCAAACGATAAAGTGGCAGTCAGATTTGAAATGTGATATAGGCGGTCAGCTTCCCATAGCGAATGAATTAACAAAGCCAGGGAATACTGAGTTCCATTGAGCAATGCCAGACCTTCTTTAGCCTTAAGGAGTGGAGCAGACAATTGTTCCCGTTCCAATACTACTGAAGTCGGACATTCTTTACCATTTTGCACTAAAACACCCTCCCCAATGCAAGGCAAACAAAGGTGGGCCAGAGGAGCCAAATCGCCTGAAGCCCCTAAAGACCCCAAGGAAGGAACTTTTGGAAGTAGATTCCGATTATACAATTCCACCAGAAACAGGAGTAATTCAGGTCTGACGGCCGAGAATCCTTTAGATAAGGTGATGATTTTGAGCAATAAACAAAGCTTAACCACGCTTTCAGACACAGGGTTTCCAAATCCACAGGCATGCGAACGAATCAAATTGGATTGTAACTCATCCAGTTGTTTATCCGGAATGATGACATTGCACAAAGCGCCGAAGCCTGTATTGACTCCATAATAAGCTGTATCCCCCCGAAGCGTTAGTTCATCCAACCGCATCCGTTGCTCGGCTAAGCGCTGCAGGACAGAGGGATCGAGTTGAATCGTTAACTTGCCATGATGGATATCCCAAAGGCGATCCAGACTCAAAGGAGCAAGGGTAATCGTTGCAGTTTGAACCATGCTCAAAGATAAATACAGCCCCGTTGTCCGTTTTGAAAACTTGGAAAATGCTTTCGTTGGGTTGATTGGTTAAAAAGGGGTTAAAACCGTTATTATAGAAACGATAATTTTGCAAATTCGGTTAAATAGCCAAAGCTGCATTTTCTAAATTAATTACTTTTGTGCACTTTTTTTGATTACACAACGTTAACAAAGTCAATAAAATGTATATGAAATTTCAAATTATCCTTTTCATATTTTTTGCCTCGGTGATCGGGGTAAATGCGCAACGATTTGCCTTGGTAGATGTCAATAAAATTCTGGACAATCTCGAAGAATACCGAAATGCTCAGGACGAACTGGATCGTATAGCTGCTGGGTGGAAACAAGAAATTGCCATTGAATACGATAAGATAAAAGCCATGTACAATAAATATCAGGCAGAACAAGTGTTATTGACAGAAGAGCAACGAAAATTGAAAGAAGAAGAGATTACGAATCGGGAAAAAGAAGCTCGCCGCATACAAAAAGAAAAATTTGGAGAAGAAGGAGAACTATTTAAAAGACGTCAAGACCTGGTAAGGCCCATTCAGGACAAAGTTTATACGGCCATTCAGGATTATGCCTTATCCAACAGTCTGGATGCCATTTTTGATACCAGCGGCACAGCAGGAATTATGTATTACAATAAAGATCTGGATCGCACTGAGGCAATCTTAAAAAAGTTAAAAGCAAAATAATTACTGACTCATTTTATCCTAAAACAAGACAATGAAAAGAATTTTCACTTTAGTTATTATTGTATTGACCAGTTGGTTTAATTTGACCAATGCCCAAAAATTTGGCTATCTAAATTCACAGGCCTTGATGGCTGAATTACCAGAAGTCAAACAAGCGGATGCCACATTACAAGCTTTGCAGACCCAATTGGAGAAAAAAGGACAATTGATGGTTCAAGAACTTGAATCAAAATACAAAGATCTTCAAAGAAAAGAGCAATCAGGAGAAATCAGCCCCAAGGCCCTGGAGGAGGAAGCGCGTAAATTGAAAGAACAAGAAGGCGAATTATCAAAATACGAGCAAGATGTTCAAAAGCAATTAATGAGCAGAAGGCAGGAATTACTTCAACCGGTGGTGGATAAATTAAACAACGCCATCAAGCAGGTGGCCACTGAAGGACAGTTTACCTATATTTTTGATTCGAGTGCCGGAATCTTGCTTTATGCTCAGGAAAGTTTGGATGTAACTGCACAAGTGAAAACCAAGTTGGGCATTTAATTTGTGGATGCCTCACAACCCATAGGCATTTTTGATTCAGGAATCGGTGGGCTCACGATAGCATCTGCCATTCATCAGTTATTGCCCAAAGAATCCATCATTTACTTTGGTGATACTGCACACCTTCCTTATGGTGAAAAATCACATGATGCCATTCGTTATTATGCATTAAGAATATGTCGTTTTCTTTTGGAGAATAAATGTAAAGCCATTGTTGTAGCCTGCAATTCCGCATCTACTGCAGCTTACGAAGTGTTACTTGAATTTTTCCATCATAAAGCGGTCTTTGTAAATGTCGTTGACCCTCTGGTAGAGGCAACTCTGGCCTTGAATAAAAAACAAATTGGCATCATAGCGACTCATGCAACGGTCCAATCTGGGGTATATCAAAAATTGCTGCAATCTCCTCAGGACCATGTACAGGTCCATGCGTTGGCCACTCCCTTGCTCGCACCCATGATCGAAGAAGGATTTGTAAACAATAATATCAGCCATTCAGTCATTGAAAATTATCTTACCGATAAGATGCTTTCAACGATTGAAGTACTTTTGTTGGCATGTACCCATTATCCCTTAATCAAGCGCGAAATCGAACACTTTTTCCAAAATCGGATTCCCGTTTTGGATTCTACAGAAGTTACGGCTAAGCAACTTGAAAGAGCGTTGGCAGATCAAAATTTATTAAGTCAGGAAAAGGTGCTGAAGGATCATTTTTATGTCTCAGATTACTCTGAGAATTTCGCTCATGCCACGAGACTTTTTTATCCTGAAAACATAAAGTTGGAAGGTATGAATATTTGGTCCTGAGGAGATCCGGATCTTTAGCTTTTTTGTAATAGCTTTGAACATAAATAATTTAGCAGATGAATCCTATCCACCTCCATTTGTTGTTGAATCACGTCCCCATCTTTGCGGTATTGTTTGGTTTGGCGTTAATGATTTGCGGACTGATATTTAAAAATGAAACCACTCGATTGACAGCCTTGGTATTTTTTGTTTTTGCAGCTTTATCAGCAATCCCAGCCAACCAATCAGGGGAATCGGCAGAGGAAAGTATTGAAAACATTGCCGGAATTGATGGGAAGATTGTGGAAACACACGAAGAAGACACCAAACCATTTTTTATTGGAACACTGCTTTTAGGTTTGGTATCGGTTGGGGCCTTGTGGTTTCACAGAAGGCAAAAACCCTGGGTTGGAAAGTTACACTGGCCATTGGTACTTATGGCTTTAGTTGTAGGGGTGTTTGCTTATCAAGCCGGAGTGAGCGGAGGTAAAATTAGAAGACCCGATTTGAGAAGTTCCGGGGTTGAAATGTTAAACAACAGCGGAAGTGAATCAGAAGATGATCATTAGTATACTTTCCGGTACGAACGGTTGTTCACCCACTTGCTCCAGGATTTGTTGTACGTATGGATCCGCTTTACCGGATGGCCGAAAAGGTTGACAACGGGATATCCACGATTGACCCATTCGAAGATGCTACCAACAAGGTTGTAGACATTAACATAGCCACTACCTGCTAACTTTTCAACAATTTTTTCGCTACGAAAACCCACGGAACAGTAACAAACCATTGATTTATTCCGGGGAAGCATTTTTACACGATCCCAAAGAAACGAATCATTGCCAATCCATACCGCACCAGGGAGATGAGATACGCGGTATTCTTTCCATTCACGCGTATCTAGGATAATGTATTGATTAGAATGATCGTATAAAGTATTGCAGTCTAATTCTTGAACGGAATGATTCAACAAGGAATGGATGTATTTGTCAAACTCAGGATCCTGTAGGTTTATCTTGTGTTGTGCGAAAGTACTAAGCGTACTGCAAAAATAAACGAATCCGAACTTCAAGATTCGGTTCATATAATTTGCAAAGGACCTGATCCAGCTCGATCACGGATCAAACGGCCAGGTTGCAGGTATTCTGAAAATTCAGATGCCAACCAAGCTTCGATTTTATTGGTTTCTGAAGAAGGGAATAACAGGTGAATGTTGGGTCCTGCATCGATGGTGAATCCAACTGGGATATTCTCCTGGGATCTCAATTTTCTGATTTCATGAATTAAGCGAAGCGAGTCTGGTTCCAACAAAATGTAGGAAGGTTGAGAAGTCATCATCAACGCGTGCAAACTCAATGCTTCACGTTCAGCAATTTCAATAAAATCAAACCAGTTATCGCGACCCAAGCATTCAATCAGTTGAGTCATGTTCATCGATGCCTGCTGAATGCGATGATCTTTAAAAAGGTGATGCGACATGAGCTCATGACCGGCACTTGATGATACCGGTTTTTCTTTTGAAGACACAATGAGTATATAATCTTGTAGAGCTTTAAAACAAGGATGAAGAATGGACTTACTAGGAATTCCAAATTCATTTGAACTACCCCGTACTCCAGGATGTTCACCCCAAATACTTGCGTAGGGAAAAAGTGAACGACAAGCAGAACCGGATCCCAGGCGTGCTATTTGGGAGGCTTTTCTTATAAAATGTTCTGTATCCATCGTTTGATAGCAATTTACCGACTGATCAAAGGAACAGAAGTTTAATGCTAATGCACTCATTGCCGAAGCAGAAGAAGCAATACCCGAGGAATGTGGGAAAGAGTTTGATGAATGGATGGATAAAAAATATTCTGGCAACCAGGGAAAATTTCCTTTAATGCGTTGTAAGAAAGATAAAATTTTAGGATCAAAGGAAGGTTTTGGTATTCCATCTAAAAAAAATTCAAATGATGATTGATCATTTGAATTCCGGGATCTCCAAAACACCTTTGTATCGGTTTGGCAAACCGACAGCGTAAAGCTCAGGGAAGGGTTTAATGGAATTTGATTAAGCTGCTTACCCCAATATTTAACAATGGCTATATTAGAAGGACTTTGCCAACGCGTTTCAGTCAACATGGTTTTCAAGATCTTTTTTCATATCAAATTCTTCCAGGACCGCATCCAAAACAGGGTCTTTCCCGGAAATGTATTTTTCTTTAAGTTTATAGCCATTAAATTTTCCCAACTGATTGTAATAAAACGCCGTGAAACTACCACGTAATTCTTTGACAATAGAATGAAAAGACTTGTCCAATTCCCGTTCAACCATTTTGGTTAAAAGAAAACCTTGGGTACGAGTCAAATTTTTTAAAGTATTTTCAAATTGCGCTTCCAGGGCTTGATCAATCTGGTTCACAAATTTACGACGTTCTTTATCACTCATCCCCAAAGTGGCTGATTCTACCTGCCTATATAAACGAACGGAATGCGCTGCATAAGGATACACTACCTGAGCATATCTCCTGTATTTTAAATAACGTTCCTGCTCTTCAGGGTTCTCAAAAAATCGCAAGGGCAGAATTCCGGTTCCATCCAGTTCAAGCAACAAGGTGGTATCCTTTCCTTGGATGAGCACCGTCGCCGGTATCCCCTGAATGGTGGTTCGATAGCTTATGCTAGAGTCAGATTGACAAAGTCCCAGGACTGGAAAACCTAAAACAAGAAAGCGCAGCAAGCCTATCATGTAAGCATAACGTCCGATAAGATTGTCTGGTTTTCCAAGCATGTTAAAGCAAAGGTAAAGTGTTATTCATGGCGTTTTCAACTGGAATTTAAAGAGTAAAAATGCTTGTTTATCAATTTTTTTTGCCCTTTTACATATTAATTGATCTGGTTCATCATCATATCATGGCCATTCATTATATGATCGTCCTAAGAGCACACCACAAACAATACCTTTGGTCGATCATAGGAAAAGCTTTTTATAAGCCATTTAGCTCATTTCTTAACGAAGCGTAAAGTCATGTTTTGCAAAAATTTTAGTCAGGGAATGTCCCTGTTTGTGTTATTTCTATTGAGTACAATTGTCGATGCGCAGGAAGTGCGATTGGTAGGTCGGGTGGTAGATGCAACCAATAATACAGGACTGGAAGGAGTTTTAGTCGGCATCAAGAATGCCCAAACCGGAGCAACTACCAATACCCTCGGAGAATTTTCTTTGTTGGCTGCAGATCAGTTTCCCTTGATGCTTCAAATCAGGTATACTGGATACGAAACAAAAGAAATCGAATTAAAAAGCAATGAATTCATTTTGATTTCTATAGAGCCAAAACGCACCGAATTGGATGAAGTATTGGTGGTCAGTGGTTATACGGTACAAAAGAAAAGCGAATTTTCAGGTGCCGTGGCCAATATCGACGTTCAGAAAATACAAAATCGTCCAGCGGTGAGTTTTGATCAGCTTTTAGGAGGACAGGCCCCTGGTATTGATGTCCTCCAGCAAACAGGTGTTCTGAACAATACACCGATTTTGAGAATTCGTGGAATCAATACCATTACCTCTGGCTTGTATCCCTTGGTTATTGTAGATGGAGTTGCCATGTTTGTGGGTTCCATTGGTGGATTGATAGGAAATAATCCATTATCAGATTTAAATCCTAATGACATCCAATCCATTGACGTATTAAAAGATGCATCAGCGGCAGCTATATATGGTTCTAGGGCAGCTAATGGAGTCATGGTCATTACCACAAAAAAAGGGAAAAAAGGACGGGTGCGTGTAAATTATGACAACTGGTTAAGCAGAAGCACCCCATATAATTTACCTAAATTACTGGGAGCGGAGGATTATGTGATGATAAAAAATGAAGCCATGAAAAATGCTGGCTTACAGCCGGGTTATGCATTGATGTATAATCCTGACAGCAGCATTGTCAACACCAGTTGGTATGATGTTGCTTATCGTCCGGCGTATTCACATAGCCATAACCTGAGTGTTTCAGGTGCCAATAACTCAACCCATTATTTCTTTTCGTTTGGATACACCAATCAAAACAGCTTTATCCGGTACAATGAATATGAGCGGTATTCAACTCGTTTAAACATAGAAAACAAACTCAACGAATTCTTAAGTATTGGTGCGGTTGCAAGTTATTCAAATGGTTTCAATAAAGGCCCCAATACCGGAGCCATCGCCAGTAATTCCATTGGGACTTCATCTTATAATTCAGAATACATTACAAACGAACCCTTAGGAAGGATGACTTATGTGTTACCACCGAATGTTCCCGTATATCGTGCAGACGGATCATACAGTATTCAGAATAAAATTAGTGTGGGTTACGGAGCCAATAACCCAAGTACAATAGGAACGATCAATGCGTATAATCTTGCAATGGTTCAAAAGCTGGATGTCAACACCTCAGAAAATAACACCCTGATTGGTAATGTTTATGGTGAATGGAAAATAGCGCCGTCTTTGAAATTTAAAATGAGTTATGGCATCAACAACCTGCAAACTGAAAATAAGTCATTTTTAAATCCAACACATGGTGGAGGTGCATCTTCCAATGGAGTAGCCACAAACGTTTATGCAAATTATTACAGAACGGATTGGGTCAACACCCTGAACTATGAATTTGATGTAATGGATCTGCACAATATCACTTTACTTGCGGGATACGAACAATTAAAAACCAATATCAATTCCTGGGGTGCACAGCGGAGCAACATCACAGATCCATATTACGAAAACTATCAGGGAGGATTTGTCAATATATCTCCTTTTGGAAATCTTTATGCTGAAAACCGACTCTTGTCCTATTTCTCCAACATGACTTATGATTTTGACAAACGATATTTTTTCACTTTTAATTTTAGGCGCGATGGTTTGTCTGCTTTAGCGGAGGGTAACAAGTTTGGAAATTTCATGGGAGGCTCTTTGGGATGGAATTTAAGCAAGGAATCATTTTTTGAAAAAAGCAATTTACAAAAAGTCGTTGATGAATTCAGAATCAGGGCAAGCTATGGTGTTGTTGGAAATAGTGAAATTGGAAATTATCCAGCAGCAGGATTGTATGGATCGAACACATACGGAGGGCAACCTACATTGATTTATGCACAAACTTCTAATCCTGATTTGAAATGGGAAACCAGCACGAAATTGGATATTGGTTTTAATGCCAGTTTGTGGAAAGGTAGGGTGTTATTGGAATTTGATTATTACCGCAACGACATCAGTGATTTGATTCTGAAAGCGCCCCAAGCATTATCCGCTGGGATACCTGGAAATTTTATCAACACGAATGTTGGAAATATGTACAATACCGGGATTGAACTCTTTCTGGCATCAAACTTAATTTCCAAATCCAACTTCCGCTGGGATGTTAACCTCAATGTTTCTACATTGACCAACAAGGTGACTAAATTGATCAGCGATATTTACGTCCCCAGCATTTTTGGAGTACAAAACATGACCCGAGAAGGATATTCAGTAGGATCAATTTTTGCTGTACCATGTTTGGGAGTCAACCCGGATAATGGTTTGATGATGTTTCAGAACAGAGAAGGGAAAGCAGTTCAATACAACCATATTGGATCACCCAAATGGACTTATATGGATGGTAGCCCGGCACCTGCTATAGACAATTACCTGGATGGAGTTATGCAGGGACCCTCACTTCCAAAATATTTTGGTGGATTCAATAACAATTTTAAATACAAGGATTTTGAATTGCAAGTCAACTTGACGTATGCTTTCGGCCATTTACTTTACAATGGTACAAGGGCAACAAACTCGGATCAACGATATTTCAACAACGGTGAATTTATCAAAGAAAGATGGACAACACCAGGACAGGTTACCGAAATACAAAAACTGTATTACGGTGACAATGTTTCAGCAGGATTTTCATTTTCCGCAACGTCCAAGGTTGAAAAAGGAGATTATGTAAAGCTTAAGAATATCACACTGGCTTATCAACTTCCACTTCAATCATTGGGATTGGCAGACAAAATCAGTTCATTGAGGGCTTTCGTGCAGGCGGTAAATCTATATACTTTTACCGGCTACAGGGGCTCCGATCCGGAAATCAGTATCAATGGAAATAGCATCCATTCGGGAAAAGACCAGAATGTTTCTCCTAACGCGCAAGTATTTTCCATTGGATTAAATGTAGGTTTTTAATACTAACAAACGTTTGTAATTTTTATCAGAACAATTACACAATATGAAAAATGTCAAAATATTAGTTTATTGCACGATGGTCTTGGTTTTTATGGGATCTTGCGAAAAAGATTTTTTAGACTCTGTTCCAAAAACAACAATACCTGACCAGGATGCGTTTAGCACACCCACAAAAATTTTAGCTCAGGTCAACAACCTTTATGGCCAAATACAAAATCCAAATTTTTATGGAGGACGCTATATTGTTTTCAACGAGCAACGGTCGGATGAGTTTGGACAAAATGATGGGAATGCAGCAACGGGTTCAGCCATTTGGAATCAAAATGTTGCTTCTACAAGTGAATACATCAATAATGTTTGGTCAGCCGCATATACAGCGATCAATGCTTCCAATATATTAATAGAGCAATTAACATCCAGTACAGTCATCTCCGAAAGTCTTGCCAAACAATATATAGCTGAAGCAAAGTTTATAAGAGCATTTTGTTATTTTAGTTTGGTCCAAACATATGCAAAGCCATACAATCAAGACAAAACGGCACCGGGAGTACCATTGAGATTGATTGCCATAAAATCTTCAGGGCATAATGACCTGGCAAGAAGTACTGTTGAAGAGGTTTACCAACAAATTCTCAAGGACCTGGATGAAGCCGAAGCAGAATTACCAACAAGTTATGCAACCAGTCTTCTTAACTGTTCACGCGCCCATCAAAGTACGGCTATTGCATTGAAGACCAGAGTATATTTGAATAAATCGGATTATTCAAAAGTGATGATAGAGGCACAAAAACTAGTCTCACCAACTGCACCATACTTTTATCAATCCGGAACGGTTACCCATAAATTAGAATCGTCATTTTCAAATTTATTTACCGGAACCTATACAGGCACAGAAGCCATTTTTTCAGTAATTTTTGCGAACACAACCACTGAAACTCCACCTTCCCAATTTGCACTCGCATTTAATTATGTAACGCAACCCATTATTTTTTTGGCAAAGGAGGGAATTGGATACCATCCGGTTTTGAGCGATTCCAATGATACCAGATCATTAATGACATCGGTAAATGTTGCAAAACATAAAATACTGACCAAGTTCAGAACAACTACAGCACCATTTAGTGATTTTGTACCGGTTATCCGTTATGCGGAAGTTTTACTCAATTATGCAGAAGCAGCAGCAAGATCCGGTAATCTTGACTTGGCAAAAAGTCTTTTATTGGCGGTTCGTCAGAGAGCTCATGCAGGATTTCAATTTAATGATAACGAAGTGGATACTCAGGAGCATTTATTGCAAACCCTGATGACTGAGCGTAGAATTGAGTTTTTGGGTGAAGGACTGAGATTGCAGGATTTGCAAAGAAATGTACTGCCTTTACCTTCTAAAACAGGCACCATTGGGAAGGCACCAGAGGTTTTACCCACCGCAAAAAATTACATTTGGCCCATACCCAGCGGTGAACTGAGTACCAACAAACTTTGCGTACCCAATTGATTCGATACCAACAAAACCATATTCAGAAAGACAATACTAACAATTGTTAGTAAATTTATTACTGTATTATTTTTTACTTAACTTTAAAACTCAATAAGTAATCTCTTATCCATTGGTCAAATCTGGGATGATCATAAAACCGGATTTGAATGGGAATGGCATAAACTTCAATGTTTTTTCTTTCGAAGTATTCCTTAAATAGCATTAAACGTGTTGCATCTTTTTCTGTGGTCAGCAGCATTTTGTTGGATTGTACGACAGAGGAAAAGTTTTCGAATAAACCCGTTAACTCTGATTCTGAAAAAAAATGATGATCTTCAAAATGAAAACTCCTGAGGGAAGCCACACGATCGATGAGATATTCCTCCAAATACGAAGATTGGGCAATGGCACTGATCAGGGTTACGTGCATCGAAGGATTGATTTTATACACTTGCAATGGATTGAAAATATTATACGGATGACCATATTCTATCCAAGAAAAAAACAATTCCTGGTTTTTACCTGGTTTCAACTCTTTGCGTAATCGGTCAAAGTCAGATGAATGTAAATTGTCGGGGCACTTTGTAACCACAATCGCATGAGCACGGGAAGCACCATAAGCCCATTCGCGTAACCTGCCAGCGGGCAGCAGAAAATCCCGTGTATAGGGCTTTGCAAATTCAGTGAGTAAAATGTTTAATCCAGCCTGTACCGCTAAATGTTGATAAGCATCATCCAACAAAATCAGCTGAAGCTCTGGAAATTCGCGCAATAAGCGAGGAATCCCCATGGCTCGGCTTTCAGAAACCGCAAAAGGGACTTCAGGAAAATGTGAATGCATTTGTTTGGGTTCATCTCCAACTTCTAAAGCACTATGCGCTTCGTTTACGAGTAAAAACCCTGATGTTTTTCGTTTATATCCCCTGCTTAATACCGCGAGGTATAAGTAATCCTTTAGCAAACGGATTAAATATTCAACATGTGGGGTTTTTCCACTTCCTCCAATGCTTAGATTTCCAATGCATATTACGGGAAAATTAAAACGTACTGGTTTTAAAACGCCGGAGGCATAAAATCCCTGGTGTAAACTTACACCAAGTCCGTAAAAGATGGAAAAAGGGAGGAGGAGGATGCGTAATAGATAATGCAAAGTGAATGGTTTAAATTTTAATTAAATAGGACAACATAGGAAGTCCGAGAGTTGCATTCGTGGAGACGTTTCTAAAACCTGGTTTTTTTTCGGTGACCTCTATGTCCGTCAATCCAAAATCAGCGCGAATCATCAACCGCAACGCTTGCATGCCGAAGCGGTATTGTGCCCCCAAACCAATGACTAAATCAATGGACGAATTTTCATAATATGATTTAACATCGACCAAAGCAGCATCATAAAAACCAAAAACGTCTTCTCTTGAACTTTCTGCCTGGTTTAAAAGGCTAAACTGAAAACCCCCTTGTAATACCAGACTATACCTGGATTCAGGTTTGGAGAGGTAATTGAGTAATAATGGAATTTTTAAGTAAGTCAAATGAGTTTTGTAATTGGCATCCTCAATGTTTGCTGTTTTATAATTCTGTCCCTGAATGGAGTAAATTATTCCGGACTGTATTGCAAAGTGGGGATTAAAATGGTATCCCAAATCTAAACCAAAGGCGGGATGGAAGGTGACATCATAGTCCAACAGACCGCCCTCGTCTGAATCAGTTTGATTAAGAATCCAGCTATTTTGATAAGATAAATTTGCACCTGCAAACCAGGATCCGGATTGTGAAATTGTGTTATTCAGGAAAAGAACAAATACAACGAAGGACATCATTAAACGCATATGAAAATTTTTAAGGTGAAAAATCTGCTTGATTTGCGATTGAAGAGCCTTCGGGTCTTAAAAGGTTTACTCCAATCAAACACCGGATACATTTTTTATGAGCACAATAGGATTGAAAAAGTTGAATACCTCCTTGACTGTGTCCGGCGTGTTCAAATGCAAAGTTATAATTTTTCCACATTCTGCAAATGAAGTTGTTTTCGGCCTTTAAAGATTGAAGATATTCAAATGCACGATCACAGATTTTGGGTTCAGCATACAGTTTTCCATAGGCAAATAGAATGGGTAGAAATGCGTTAATTAAAAGTACATCAATGGTATTTTTCCCAATGTTTTTGTTTTTATTAACATGGCTTACACCATCCAGTTGATAATGTGTTTTCCAATATTCGCTAACATTGGCCTGGAAAAAAGCATAATATTCTTGCAAACTTTGCATTTCCATTAAACTTGAGAACCAATTTTGTCTGGCATGTAAGAGTTGTGCCAGTTGGGCTAGGCGTATGGTCGGAAAATGGGAAGGACGCATTCGGAGGAACTTCCACTCGGCACGCTGCATTACTGGCAAATTTAACTTGTGTTGCAGGTACAGAAAAGATGATTTTAAACCCACCGGATAGGAATCAATCGGATCATCAGGGATGAGGTTCGAACAACCAAATAATATGGCTTCAAGGGATTCAAGATCTGAGAAATATTTTTTTAGCAGAGAAGGATTTAGCCATTCCAAAAGAACTTGTATACCCGGAGTATTTACTGGTGAAAAGAGGTATTTACAGATATTTGACAAAAGTAATCGCTCCCAGTCTCCATTCATTTTTTGTAAGTCTTCAAGGTAGGATGTTACTTTATGTTCAAACCGTTCGACCATTAAGCGTTCCAGTGCAATGGTTTTTAATGAAGAATTCAATGTAAACAAATGAGCATGGCATGGAATCTTCCAGGATGCAGACATCAAAGAATTATATCGCAACAATAAATCCCTTGGAAAATGTTTTTTAAGCTCCAGACAATATATCCGGCGTCCATTGATAAAAACGGGAACATCTTCTTCGTAGACTACGTGGAGAACAACATTCCTATAGTGCGGATCATCTGAATGGCCATGGGAATTCCAATCGGATGAATTTAGGTGAATTTCAATGGGACCAACCCATAATACTTCATCCACCAGAAGCCTTCCCATCAGAAAATCAGGTCCCTGATGCGGATTTGACTGACCAGGATCCAAAATATGCAACGATTCACCTGCAGTAGTCCATAGAGTGCGACCTAATAAAAACTTACTGTTCCAGAAAAAATGTAAAAGTTCTTCATCCATGAGAAAAGATTTTAACCTCAAATCCTTTCTCGTGAATACTTATTGCAGGTTAAATATTTTAAACCGATAACTCATTTTATTTTGAGCATCTGCAGGGTGTTCTTCCAAAAAGATCTGATTCCAGTTTTCCCACTCAATTTCCGGAAAATAAGTGTCACCTGCTCCATGATAATCTACTAAAGTGAGATACAATTTATTCCAATAGGGGATTGATTGATTGTATACCTCACCACCACCAATAATGAACAATTCTTTTTCTTGATTTTGTTTTGCAAGGAAGATGCCTTCTTCAACGGAATGTGCAATTAAACATCCGGAAACAATGTAATATGGATCGCGAGTAATGATAATATTGGTTCGATTTGGAAGAGGTTTACCAATGCTTTCGTAACATTTTCTACCCATTAAAACATGATGACCGATGGTAGTTTTTTTAAAGAATTTAAGATCAGCAGGTAAATACCAAGGAATTTGATTGTTCAAACCTATAATTCTTTGGTCATTCATGGCGACTATGGCAGAAATGGTCATGTTTTATTTTTTTTATGAATCATGTCTTTGTGTATCATGGCTTCATGCAATGGGCGGCGCTCAATTTTTCCGCGAAGGTATTTTTCAATCATGAGCGAAGCCATTGGTGCGGCTACATCGCCCCCCCAACCGGCATTTTCGACATACACCGCTATGGCTATTTGGGGATTATCTTTAGGGGCAAAAGCAAAAAATACCGAATGGTCTTCTCCATGAGGATTTTGAGACGTTCCCGTTTTTCCACAAATGCTGATTTCGGGATAATAGGCCTTAAAAGCCGTTCCACCATGAACAGCCATTTCCATTCCATCAATGACTGGATTAAAATATTTCCTGTCAATGGGGACCGTATTTTTGGTTCGAAATCGCTCGTCAATAACTTGTTTTCCGCTATCAAAAGCTTTAACCAAATGAGGCGTGTAGTAAAACCCGCGATTGGCTATAATTGCTGCAAGATTTGCCATTTGCAGTGTGGTCAGTTCCAATTCTCCTTGTCCGATACCAACAGAAACAAAATAAGTCGATCGCCATTGATCTGTTTTATACAATCGGGTGTAATATTCTGAAGTAGGAATGGTACCGCTGCTTTCCGTAGCGACATCACTGTACAGGGGTCGACCAAGGCCAAAAGAGCTTAAGTATTTACCCAGGAGGTCAAGACCATATTGGGGTTTGGTAAATCCTTTAATTTCGATCAAATCGCGAAAGGTTTGAATGAAATAAGCATTACAAGAATGTTGCAGGGCAATGTTGAGCCTGGATGGAGGAGGGTGATGATGGCAACCATAACTTACGTTCTTATAATAATAAGCACCGGTGCAGGTGTGTGATGAATATTCATTCAATACGCGTTCCTGCATGGCTATTAAAGCCAGGATAGGTTTAAAGATTGAACCAGGTGGATATTTTGCATTGGCTGATCGGTCGAACAAAGGCTTAAGGGAATCTCGCAAGAGAAATGAATATGCATAACCTCGATTGTTATGCACGGACATTAAATTTGGATCAAAGGTTGGAGCTGTGACCTGGCACAATATTTCGCCGGTAGAGGGTTCAATGGCGACGATTCCACCGACTTTATGTTGCATCAGGCTATCGCCATAACGTTGAAGTTCCAGATCAATGCTCAGTTGCATATCATATCCGGAGACTGCAGCGCGGTTCAGTTGCCCGTTTTCATATAAGCCTACTTCGCGTCCAAGGTGATCCTTTAAAATAAATTCAATGCCATTTTCACCCCTTAATTGATCTTCGTAATATTTTTCTAGTCCGGTACAACCAATGTAATCACCCGGGCGATAATTGCCTTCTCCCTGTTCGATATCATTTTGTGTCACTTCACTGATGTATCCCAAGAAATTTGCACCATGAGGTTCAGGGTAACCTCTGATGGATCTCAGTTCACTGGAAAACCCAGGAAAGCGGAATAAATTTTCTTTCAATGGCAAAAACACCTCAGGAGGTATGCTTTTTAAAAAAATAAAGGGGACACTTTTACTGTATTTACCTGACTTCCAATCTTTGTTAAACGCAGATTCAAATCGGGATTTATCTATTTTCAGCAATTTGCAGAATAAAGCAGTATCCATTTCCTTACGGATGGAATTGTAGGTAGCATACAAATCGTAGGTTGGATAATTGATGACTAGAATTTTTCCATTTCGATCATAGATTAATCCTCTGGAAGGATAAATGATGTTTTGATTTAACGTAATGGAACTTGCTTTGGCTGAATATTGCGGATTGAATAATTGAATTTTGGCCAGTGCAAAGACCAAAACAAAAGTTATCACCCAAAGAATACCTTTAATGATTTGATATCTGACAATTTTTTTTTCCTGGAGCATGGAGGTTCAGGATCTAAAACTAAAGAACAATTGAAACAAAAGAATGATGATACCGGAAACAAAAAAACTTAAAGTGGTTTTCAGTAATATTTCGGCCGCATACACAAAAGTGAATACCTGTAAAGTAAAATAGGAAAAGAAAAAAACCAGTAACAATAGACTGGCGTATTGCATGAACCACATAATTCCAAAATCATTTATGGTTGGACTGGTATCTAAAGGATATCCATTTTTGGGTTCAAGCAACTTCAAGGCTAAAGGTCTGCACGCCGCCATCCACAAACAAGCACCGGCATGAACTCCTGGTGACAAATAAAACATATCCACGGTGATGCCTATGGCAAAGGCAATAAAAAGGTGAAAAAATTGAGGGATTCTCAAAGGCATTGTAATCAAAACCACAGGATAGACCAGAATATAGATCAATTTCTGGTTAGAGCTATCTAAATGAATTTCTTTTAAGACGACCACCTGAAGCAAGATATACAAAAACACTTTCACCGCTTGATTCAACCAGAGATTATTCATAACGGCTTATTTTTTTTTCGAGCTCAAGTTTCTCGGATTTATTTTCATTTGCGATTACATATACTTGTTCAAGATTGGTCATGGATTGACTTAGTTTAACTTCAATATCATATGTAAAAGCTCCAGGAGTTATGCGGTACATGCTGACCGTACCCATCAATAAATTTTTTGGAAACACTACAGAATAGCCACTGGTTACCACCGTATCACCCAATCGCACATCCGCATATTTTTGAATTCCCTGAAGTTTCATAATGGCCGGATCGCGACCTTCCCAGGTGAGGGGACCAAAAAAGCCACAACGCTTAAGACGGGCACTGATACTGGTATTTCCATGTAACATAGAAATGACCAAACTAAAATGATGGCTCGTATCCGTAACAATTCCGACGAGGCCTTTGGGAGTTATTACACCCATTCCAGGACAAATACCATCCTTACCGCCCCGATCAAGCGTAATCATGTTGTTTCGGCGATCTAAAGAATTATTAATGACCGTAGCGGAAATTACTTTGAAGGGATTTACGAAAATATGTTGGAGTGATGCTGTATCTGGAGAGCGTTTTAGGATTTCCGCGTGATTCAGTTTAGTTTCCAGTAAACCGACATTTTCAGACAACAGACTATCATAACGTGTTTTCAGATTGAAATATGAGAGTGTATGGTTAACATTTTTTTGAATCCGGGTGGCCAGCAACTGATAAGAATGTAAATAAATCTTTTGCTGGGCCTGATTGTATCGTATAACCCAAATCAAGCACAGGGTTTGCAAAAACACAAATAAAACAACGCTACCATTTTTAACAATGATTTGCGCATACTTTAGCATCTATTACTAAACATTTAAGATGGAATAATGGTCCATTTCACCGTTTTGGGAAATGAATTTAAATGCTTTTTCGATCTATCAGAAATGAAAATCGATCTGTATTCTTTAATGCAATTCCGGTCCCTCTGACCACGGCACGGAGAGGATCGTTTGCAACAATTACGGGCAATTTGGTTTTCATCGATAATCGCTTGTCCAAACCCTTTAGCAACGCACCCCCACCGGTCAGGTAAAGTCCGGTTTTGTATATATCCGAAGAAAGTTCAGGCGGGGTCAACTCGAGCGCTTTCAAAACAGCTTCTTCAATTTTCATAATGGATTTATCCAGAGCTTCTGCGGTTTCTTCATATCGCACCATAATCTGTCGAGGGATACCTGTCATGAGATCTCTTCCATTGATGGCAAAAGGTTCCGGAGGATTTTCCAATTTTTTCATTGCCGAACCAATGTTGATTTTCATTTGCTCTGCAGTGCGTTCACCGATAAGCATATTATGTTCACGACGCATGTAATCGATGATGTCGTTGGTAAATTCATCACCAGCCACTCGAATGGATTGATCGCAAACGATTCCCGACAAAGCAATAACTGCAATTTCAGTAGTTCCCCCTCCAATGTCTATGACCATATTGCCTATGGGTTCTTCCACTTCAAGCCCAATGCCCAAGGCAGCCGCCATAGGTTCATGAATAAGATAAGTCTCCTTAGAGTCTACATGATCTGCAGAATCAAAAACTGCCCTTTTTTCGACTTCGGTGATTCCTGAGGGTATGCAAATCACCATGCGCAAATGCGTAAAAAAACGCCTTTTGTTTCCAATCATACTGATCATGCCCTGGATCATGGCTTCGGCAGCTTGAAAATCCGCGATTACACCGTCTTTTAAAGGTTTAATGGTCTCGATGTTTTTGTGGGTTTTTTCATGCATTTGCATGGCTTTATTCCCCACAGCGATTACTTCACCGGTTTTCTTGTCAATGGCAACAATGGAAGGCTCATCGACAATGACTTTGTCATCTTGAATGATCAGCGTATTAGCAGTTCCCAAATCAACTGCCAGTTCTTGTATAAATATATTAAAAAGTTTCATTTATGTACAGTCTTCAAAATAAGGTCAATTCGTAGTTAGCAGAAACAATTCTTTCGGAATATTCCACTGGGAAGGGATTGCAAAAATATAAAAAATGTGCAGCATTTAAGCACCCGCAGTAACCAGGATCATTTTTTCAGGATCTAAATACCGTTGGGCAAGTATACGGAGTTGCTCAGCAGTGGTTTCAAGGGTAGCGGTTTTCAATTGTTGAAAAGCAAGCGGACTTCCATATTCGCTGATCAATATTTTAATAAAGGAAATGGATTGAAAAGGTCCATCCATTAATCTTAGCATGTTTCCGCACAGGAAGTTTCTTACCATTTCCAATTCATCTTCCGGAACGAGCTTTGTCCTGATGAGCACCAATTCATCGCGGATTAAATCAATGGCTTCCTGAAGTTGGTCGGGATTAAGTTCTGCACTGATGTAAAAGCAACCATCATGCACCTGAGCATCTAAATTGGAGTGGATATCATACGTTAAACCCTGGTCTTCACGGATTTTTTTCATTAGACGCGAACCAAAATAGTCGCCCAAAATGGTATTTACCAGGTACAGGCCAAAAAAATCATAATGTCTACGTGGAAAAGTTCGAATCCCCATTTTTAAACTGGTTTGAGCACTGTGATGGATAGGGATGTGCAAGTGTTGTGGCGACGGAACTGGCAAATGATGATGGACCTCAAAAGCAAAAGGGGCTTTTGGAAATTGTTCGAGACAGGACCGGATGGTCGTCAAAGCTGAAGGATCCAGGGATCCACAATAAAAGGCAGAAAGGTAGTCGGCACAGTAATTTTCTTGATGATAACGGATTAGATCATCACGGGTCAACGCTTGAATTTTTTCCGGAGTAGTATTATAGCCATAAACCGTTTCAGGTCCATAGATCAAGGAGGTGAATTCACGATAAGAAACGTAATCCGGTTCGGCAAGCTGGTGCATAAGTTGTGAATTCAAGAACACCTTAGCTTTCTCTAAATCAACATCGCGGTATGCGGGATGAAGTACCAGGCCGCACATAAAGTCCACCATGGTTGAAAAATGCTTCTGCAGACAGCTTAAGGAAATTATGGTAAAATCCAAATCGGACTGTACTGAAAAGTGAGCACCATAAAAATCAATAAAATCAGCCACTTGACTTGCACTTAGATTTTTGGACCCTTCCATCATAAGATTAGCCGACATTCTGGCAGATAGGGGTTTGGGCTCGGTCCAGCGTCCATTTCTTAAAACCAATTCAAAAAAACAAAGACCTTCTTTATGCGAGGCCAGGGTATACAGCCGGGCTCCATTGCTAAAATCCAATTGCTCACAGGTGGGCAGAAGTAATGAATTCCAGTCAGGCTTTACCAGATCAATCGGGAGTAAAGGTTGCTTCATGATTTAGCTATGATAGGAAACCGTTAGATGATGTATTTTTGTGGCGCATGCCGGTGTAAACTTAGACATTACACGGCAGATAAGCCTAAGTAATTCATCATCAAGTAAAAACCCTTATGAAATTTACGGTCTCCTCAGGAAGGTTCCTTGAAAAACTCAACGTTGCCGCATCTGCACTGTCCTCTAATCCGGTAATTCCCATTTTGGAAGACTTTTTAATAAAAGCTGAAAAGAAATATTTGAACATCACGACGTCGAATATGGAGTTGACCATTATGACGGGCGTTGAGGCTGAAGTCAGCAAAACCGGGAGCATTGCCATTCCCGGCAAAACATTGTTGGAAACCCTGAAAGCCATGCCAGAACAACCCATAGTATTTGACATCAATGATGAAAATTGTGGAGTGACCATCACCACACAGTCCGGTTTGTATAAACTCGTAGGTGAAAAAGCTGAGGACTATCCAAAAATTGCGGAGCCTACCGATGAAAACCAATTGATCATTCCTTCAGAAAAGCTGTTATTGGCCATTGAACGCACGAGTTTTGCCACCAGCAATGACGAAATGAGGCCAGCTATGAAAGGGATTTGTCTGAACATTGATTTTAATCAGCTGACCTTTGCAGCTACCGATGCCCACAAATTGGTCAAATACAGTTTTCAAGACGTGAAAAGTGATGTCGCGGCAACCTTGGTTTTGACCAAAAAAGCAGCCCAGGCACTTCGGTCCATCATGCCGCAGGGAGCAGAAATAAAAATGCAGTTTAACCGTGAAAAAGCCTACTTCAGCTTTGACCAGACCCTATTGTCTATGCGGTTGATCGATGCCAAATACCCGGACTACAATGCGGTGATTCCAGTAAATAATCCTTATCATCTTCAGGTAAACCGATATGATTTGCTTTCAACCCTAAAGCGAATTGTAGTGTATGCCAATAAATCGACTAATCAGGTGATCTTCAATATTCAAGATAAAAGTCTTACCATCTCTTCCCAGGATATGGACCTTTCCAATGAAGCCACCGAACAACTGAGTTGTACTTATGAAGGAGAACCCATGACGATTGGATTTAGTGGAAAATATCTTATTGAAATGCTATCCAATATGGGTGGTGAGCATGTAAACATTGAATTATCCAGCCCCAGCAAACCAGGAATTTTTCTACCCACTGAGCAGGCAAGTGGCGAACACTTGTTAATGCTGATCATGCCGGTTATGGGGAATTATTAATCCCGTATGAAGGTCGGATTGTTTTTTGGATCGTTCAATCCTGTTCATACCGGACATCTCATCATTGCACAACACATTGCAAACCAACCGGAGGTGGATCAGGTTTGGCTGGTTGTTAGTCCGCACAATCCATTTAAGTCAAAACAAAGTCTGGCGAATGATTATGACAGATTGCATTTGGTCAATTTAGCGCTTGAAGACAATCCAGCATTAAAAAGTTGCTCCATTGAATTTAATTTGCCACAACCCAACTATACCATAGATACGTTAACTTATTTAAGGGAAAAATACCCCTCCCATGAATTTGCCTTAATCGTGGGAAGCGATATTCTTCCAACCTTAGACAAATGGAAAAATCACGAACTTCTGATCCGGGATTATACTTTTTATGTCTATGGTAGACCTGGAAATATGAATACCAACCTATACAGGGATCATACATCATTCATATTTTGTGAAGGACCGCTTATAGAGATTAGCGCCAGTTACATCCGCGAATGTATACAGCAAGGGAAATCCATTCGGTACCTTGTACCGGATAAAGTATTTGACTACCTCGATGGTAGCAACTTATATGGTGCAAAGTGGAAAAAATAAATGAATCAAACGGAGAAAACGGCCATTAGAACCAGCGGCCTTAGTATGTTGGGCAACCTCTTGCTGGCAGCAATCAAATGGGTAGCTGGTTATTTTGGTAACTCCTTTGCACTCATTGCAGATGCCATTGAATCTACTACTGACATTTTTGCGTCAATTCTCACCATGATGGGCTTGAAATATGCTGCCCGACCAGCAGATAGCAATCATCCATATGGGCATGGGCGAATGGAAACATTGATCACGTTTTTAACGGTTGCATTTTTGGTAGGATCTGCTCTTTTGATTGCACATGAAGCCTGGAAAAATATCCATACGGCGCACGAATCGCCGAAAAGTTTTACCCTTTGGGTGTTGGGCGCAATTATTTTTTGGAAAGAATTATCATACCAATGGGTACTGAAAAAAAGTAAGGAAACCCATAGCTCCGCTTTGAAAGCAGAAGCATGGCACCACCGAAGTGACGCCATCACGTCAATCGCGGCATTCATCGGAATAGCATTAGCGTGTTGGATGGGAAAAGGTTTTGAATCAGCAGATGATTGGGCAGCTTTATGTGCATCCCTTTTTATTTTATACAATGCCTACTTGATTTTCAGACCAGCATTGGGTGAAGTCATGGACGAACATGTTCATCACCAATTGGAAGAAGACGTCAGAAAAGTTTCTAAAAAGGTCGAAGGAGTTCTGGACACTGAAAAATGCTTCATCAGGAAAGCCGGAATGTTTTATCAATTGGATTTACATGTTATCGTTAATGGGGAATTGTCGGTAAGGCAGGGGCATCACATTGCACATCAGTTAAAGAATCAACTGGAAAAAGATCTTCCAATGATTAAGTATATATTAATTCATGTAGAACCCCCTGAAAGTGCTTATGATCGATAGATAGCGGTGAGCAATAAAAAAGCCGGAACGCAAGGAGTTCCGGCAAGCTTCATACCTTTTCATTTATTTTCATTCCGAAAGACCTAAAAACTTATTTTGCTTATCAGTCTCCGGCATTTACATGAAGGTTACATTGTCATACCCATCACAGATAATACTCCATGTGAATGATAGCGTAAAGGTAGTTTGCAAGGGTAATGCCATGTGCCCCCCTGTTCGGGTATATTTAATATGTCATCAGTCGTATATATGAAATAATGAAATATGGAGAACAAAAATCTATCAGAATTTATGGTGTACAGCAATGTCTTAGATGAGGTAAAACGGAAAAATCTTTTACTAAGCCAAGACAATATTATATGAATTCCAGCTCACAGAAGACCTATGCATAAGGCAGAATTGATAAGATACTAACATTCGTTAGTAGCACAATAATCATTATACACAGGAAGGACTTAAAGTAGATAAAGATCAAATTTTAACCCCAAAAACCACTGGCATGTATGAACATTTATCCTTTTACTGAATAAAAAAAATCACGGACTCAGGTTCGGAGGCTGCCAAATGTGCGTATTCCTTACATGCGAGATGAAAAAAAGGAAATTATATCATTCATTTCATCTACTTTTTTATCTTGCAGTTTTATTAAATCATAGGAAATGTCCAATAAATATTCTAGGCGCGAGTTAATTAAAAATGTTGGGCTAATGGCAGGAGTGACGGGACTTATCGTTCCTGATATGGAAAGTTGGTTTGCAGAGGCCATACAGGAAGATACACACTTTAAGCCGGAGAGGCAAATTACGGCCATTACATTGGGTGCCGGTGCAAGGGGTAATGTCTATGGAAATTACGCCATCGATCATCCGGAAGAAATCAAAATTGTTGGGGTGGCCGAGCCCATTCCATTGCGTAATGAACGTTATGCCATCAAGCACCAAATTGAACATCAGAAACGGTTTGTAACCTGGGAGCATGTTTTTGAAAGACCTAAATTTGCCGATGCGATCATCATCACTACTCCGGACCAACTGCACTATGGTCCATGTATGAAAGCATTGGAAATGGGTTACGACGTTTTACTCGAAAAACCAATGGCGCAAACGGAAAAGGAATGTCGAAACATTCTTGCCAAAACCCAAAAAACTGGACGCATCGTTGGACTTTGCCATGTTTTGCGGTATGCTCCGTACTTTATAAAGCTGCGTGAACTTATTCATAACGGTTCCATAGGAACACTTGTTAGTCTTCAACATTTCGAACCCATACAGCATGTACACATGGCGCATTCATTTGTCAGAGGAAATTGGCACAACAGCCGTGAAACCACTCCCATCATAATCGCCAAATCTTGTCACGACCTGGACATCATGCGATGGTTGATCAATAAACCATGTAAGAAAGTTTCCGCTTTTGGTTCTTTATCATGGTTTAGAAAAGAAAACGCTCCAAAAGGCAGTACGTCCCGTTGTCATGAAAACTGCGCAATTGAATCTACCTGTCCTTATTCTGCATTGAAGATTTACCTGAGAGACCGGACCTACCTTTATGTTTTCGACCTGCCTGATAAGAAGGAATTGCATCCGGATGCGATCATGAACAATTTAAAGACCACTCAATACGGAAGATGTGTGTATCGTATGGACAATGACCAATGTGACCATTATGTAATGAGTTTGGAATTCGAGGGAGGCATTACAGCCAGCTTCAATATGGAAGCATTTACTTCTTATCATGGTCGCCGTACACGCGTCATGGGTAGCATGGGAGATTTGCATGGTGATATGGAAAAATTTATCCACACAGATTTTCGCACTGGGAAAGTAACAACCTGGGACTCTCAATCGTTTGATGAAGGCCAATACAGTAAACATGGTCATGGCGGTGGCGATGTCAGGCTAATGCGGAACTGGGTACGTGCCGTTTCTGAGCAAAATGCAACTTTGTTAACTTCTACAATTGAAGCTTCCATTGAAAGTCATCTCATGGGTTTTGCTGCAGAAAAAAGCCGCAAAACAGGCAATACCATTGCCGTTCGTGTTTAAAGAGAAATTAAGGGAAAGAGCATGAAGATTGATTATGATTTCAGTAAAAATGCAGGCAAGGCTCTAACAGTTGTTAGTTTGGTATTCTTATTTCTCACATGCCAACCGCCAAAGGAACAACCTGGATTTCCACAGATTGAAGGCATAAGTTATTGGGATGAGCTGATACGTCAGAATCCGGAGGTAGATAGTTTATACGCTGGACGTGCTGATTTTTTAATCGAACAAGAATCCTATGATTCTGCCATTGTAGATTATTTAAAGGCAATCTCACTGGACAGTTTGTCCCATCCGGAGTATTATATAAACTTATCTAAAGCTTACTTGATGGTAGCTCAATCCCATCGGGCGGGAGAAATTTTGGATAAAGCGCTGGCGGTATTTCCAAACCACAAACCAACGTTGCTAAAAGTAACCGAACTCAAATTGGTACTTAAACAATACCTTCCTGCGCTTGGCATACTCAACAAAATGTTTCAGCTGGATCCTGAAAATGCAGATGCCTATTATTTGGCGGGCCATGTTTATTATGAAATGGGCGATACAGGAAGAGCTGTAAATGCATATCAGAAGGCTGTAGACCTGAATCCAGAAATGCGTAATGCGTGGATACAACTGGGCGATGTATTGACGGCACTTAAAATTAAGAGGGCAATGGAATGTTATGACAACGCCATCCGGTTGGACAGTTCTGATCCAAGAGTATTTCACAACAAAGCTTATGCATTGGGCGTTTTTGAAAAGAAGTTAGCTTCATTTGAACAATTCAAGCAGTTGGTCATTCGCTTTCCGGATTATGAACCTGGATTTTATTATCTTGGATTGCAATATTTAGAAATGGATTCCATCGAAAAAGCCATTGAGCACTTTAACATTTGCATTCAGCTTCAGCCAACCGAAGCCAGTTCGTATGTTCAGCGTGCAAAGGCATTTGCAAAGTCTAACCGAAGACAAGAAGCCATTACCGATTTGAAAAATGCAATGAACCTAGATGCCGGAAATTTGGAAGCAAAAAAGTTGTTGGATGAGATTCAATAATTCTGTAGTTAATTTGTAGCTGTAGAAGGCAGGTTGAATGTTCATTCTAAATTATTGATATATGAGTGTTTTAAAAGTTATTGAAATCATGGCGTCCTCAAAAAAATCCTGGCAGGATGCTACCGAACAAGGTATTGCACGTGCCTCAAGCACTTTAAAAAATGTGCGGTCTGCTTGGGTACAGGACCAGTCGGTAAGCGTTGATAAGGGAAAAATCAAGGAATATCGCGTCACCCTTAAAGTCAGTTTTGAACTAGAAAAATAGGGCTATCCCTTATAATGCTCTATTCAAGTCTTCCGAAAGGTTTAAGGATCTTTGAAATGCCTTAACTTTGCAGTATGCAAATGATTAAGATCCAGTTTCCGGATGGAAGAGTTCAGGAATACGCGCAAGGGGTAAGTCCGATGGAAGTTGCGCGATCCATTAGTGAAGGACTAGCACGGAATGTGCTTTCTGCAAAAGTAAATGGCGTAGTGGTGGATGCCAATCGTCCTATTTTGGACGATGCAAACTTGCAATTATTGACGTGGAATGATTCCGAAGGGAAGTCAACTTTTTGGCATAGTTCGGCCCATTTGATGGCAGAAGCCTTGGAAGCCATATACCCAGGTGTCAAGTTTGGCATTGGACCCCCCATCGACCATGGATTTTACTATGATGTAGATACAGGAGATAAGGTCCTTTCAGCCTCTGATTTACAATTGATTGAGCAAAAAATGATGGAGCTTGCTCGACAGAATAACGAATATCGGAGGGAATCAGTATCAAAGCAAGATGCTTTAAAGTATTTCTCTGAAAAAGGAGATGAATATAAGTTGGAATTGATTTCAGAATTGGTCGATGGGCAAATTACTTTTTACCATCAGGGCGGTTTTACCGACTTATGTAAGGGTCCCCACATTCCACATACTGGATTCATCAAAGCAGTAAAACTTACCAGTTTGGCTGGGGCTTATTGGCGTGGTGACGAGAAACGTAAGCAATTGACCAGGATTTATGGGATTACTTTTCCCAAAGCGAAGGAGCTCGAAGAATACCTAACACTTTTGGAAGAAGCAAAGAAAAGAGACCATAGAAAACTGGGCCAGGAACTTGAGTTATTTATGTTTTCTGAGAAAGTTGGTTCCGGATTACCCATTTGGTTGCCTAAAGGAACAGCATTACGTCAACGCTTAGAAGATTTTTTAAAAACTGAACAAATCAAACGCGGCTATACTCCGGTCATTACCCCCCATATTGGGCATAAACATTTGTATACCACGAGCGGCCATTGGGAAAAATACGGACAGGACTCTTTTCAACCGATTCACACACCAAGAGAAGGCGAAGAGTTCTTGCTTAAGCCGATGAATTGCCCGCATCATTGTGAAATCTTTGGTCACAAACCCAGGTCCTATCGCGAGTTACCCATTAGGATTGCTGAGTTTGGAACGGTCTATCGTTATGAACAAAGTGGAGAATTGCACGGACTAACGCGCGTTAGGTCATTTACGCAAGATGATGCCCACATATTCTGCACTCCGGATCAGGTTAAAAATGAATTTTTGAACGTATTGGACCTAACGATGCTCGTTATACGCAAACTTGGTTTTGAGCATTTTACTGCACAGATTTCATTGCGTGATCCTGACCATAAAGAAAAGTACATTGGATCAGAGGAAAACTGGACCAAAGCGGAACAAGCGATTATTGATGCAGTAGCGGAAGCAGGCCTACAAACCACTACTGCGCTCGGTGAAGCAGCATTTTATGGTCCAAAACTTGATTTTATGGTGAAAGATGCTTTGGGTAGATCCTGGCAATTAGGAACCATTCAGGTAGACTACAATCTTCCAGATCGATTTCAATTGGAATACATCGGAGCAGACAACAGTAAGCATCGACCTGTAATGATCCATCGGGCTCCTTTTGGGAGTATGGAACGCTTCATTGGCGTACTTACCGAACATTGTGCCGGAAAATTTCCATTATGGCTGGCACCAGACCAATTTAGTATATTACCGGTAAGTGACAAATACCTTGATTATGCACATTCAGTACACCAGTTTCTGGAGGGTACCGGATTGCGGGGAAATATAGATCGTCGGGTTGAATCCATTGGAAAAAAGATAAGGGATGCGGAATTATTGAAAATACCCTACATGCTCATCATTGGAGAAAAAGAACTGGAAGCCTCAAATGTCTCTGTTAGAAAACAGGGATCAGGGGATCAAGGTTCTATGGATTTGATCGCATTTGCTGATTTATTAAAAGACCAATTGTAAAACAATCCATCAACGATTGATAGCAGATGCTTTGTTGAAATACCTGCGGGGAATCACCATTGGCATTCCCAAATTGCCAAAAGGAGTCGAACTGCTATTGCCTTATGAATCACTAGAGGTTTGGCAAATTTTGGAAGTATTTTACAGGAAATTTTATTCAGATGAACATCCTAGAAGATTAATCCTCGGAATCAATCCGGGTCGCTTTGGTGCAGGGGTTACGGGCATTCCCTTTACAGATGCAAAGCGATTGAAAAGCCATTGTGGAATTCCGATGGATCAGGAAAGCCACGAACCATCTTCTGAATTTGTGTACCAGGTAATTGACCGATATGGTGGAGTAAATGCATTTTATTCAGATTACATGGTCAGCTCCATATCCCCAGTTGGATTCATCAAAAACGGGAAGAACTTTAACTACTACGATGACCACAATTTTACAAAACAATTGGAGCCATATATCGCACAACAAATGAAAAGCCTGTTAGAACTTCCTATAAACCGTGAAACCGTCATTTGTTTTGGAGAGGGAAAGAACTATCAGATACTCACCCGACTTAACCAATATTATCAATGGTTTGGAACCATAAGACCGTTACCCCATCCACGGTATGTCATGCAATATAAACGGCGGCAACTGAATGATTACCTCGGGAAGTATATTAAAGAATTGACACATACGAAAGCGCGTTAACGCATTATTAATCAAATATTGAAAGCCCTTAACAGCTGATGCAAGGACGTCAATTAATTTTACAGCGCAAAATTAAAATCAAATTAAAATGAAAAAATTACTAGCAATTTTAGCTCCGGTTGTATTTGTTTTTTCTTGTAAAAACGTTGAGCAATTCCGCGCTCCTATTGAAGCATTGTCTGCTGATTGGGAAAAAGCCACAACAGCTGTTACAGAAGTTGGCAGCATGATTGGTGCTGCACAGACATCTTTGAATTCCTTGAAAGATAGCCTGATGGTTGACCCTAAAGTAGCAGCGAAGATGAAACCTGAGGTTTCTGCTTCATTGGACTCTTTGAAAAACGGTTTCACTGCAAGTGTTGACGGTATTTCTGGTTTGGCATCTGAGGTGACTTCATTTGCTACCAGCTGGGAAGAAATGTCTAAGAAACTTGCAAGTTTGAAAGATGGCCTAGCAGCAGGAAAACTTGAAGGAGATGTTTTAGCACAAATCGATGAACTTAAAAATGCTTCCATGGATGCAACATCAAAAATTGAAGGATGGTCTTCTAAATTGAACGATGCAAAAGCAACGGCAATGGCTGCTTATGACATGTATAAGCAAAAAGCAATGGGCAAATAATTACCCAGGAAAAAGAGAAAATTAGATAAAAAGGCTTTCCATTTTGGGAAGCCTTTTTTCTTATGGTAAATTAAAGGAGTTTCGAATTGCTGCACAGACAAGATAGATCTTGTTTCAGAGAGAAAAATTGCCGTATGCATTTTTTTATCTCTGAAAACCATTATATTCTTTGGTTAAAAGTATTTTATTGTCCTCGAACATTAATTAATGCTTCAATTGAGAAAGTTATTTATGAGTATCCAGTGAATAACAAACACTTTTTCACAGGTCCGCGATGTTTATCAAGAAAAGAGAGACAAACGAAACGCTGTCAAAAAAAAATGACTGTAAAACCCAGCCTAAAATTATTGCAAGATCTATTGAATCGTAAAACGGGCAATCGCCTTACATTGGTTAAAGTCAGTTACTGTAACCGCATAAGTCCCCTTTCCAGAGACGATGGCGATGGAACCACTTCCCAGACCCTGATCCCAGGAATAAGCAAAAGGTGCTGTACCATTGGTGAGCTGAACCGTCAGTTGTTCTATGCCATCATACGAGATTTCAGCTTTGAAGGAATGACAACCGTTTTTGTCTTCACAGGACTGGGAGCTACTCAGCACAAAAATCAAGCATAAACTAATGAGTTGAACGATATTCTTTTTCATAAAAGGCAATATTGGGTTTTAATGGCCAATTATGTAAAGTTAAAAAAGAGGCTTGGTTTTAGATCAACGAATTATTTAAAACTTTTTTGACTGAATAGAACCGTTTCATAAGGATCTATGCAAACTTTGTTTGACAAACTGGTGCAAAGCCTCACCTTGCAGCATGTTTTGATCTAACAGAGCAAGATTAAATAAATATTCTACCAATGCCTTTCGGGACTCTTCGTTTGTTTCTGCAAGTAGTTTTTGAGCAACCAATGGATGATTTGAATTGACTACACATTCATATTGGTTCATAAAGGGAAGATCTTCTTCTTGGTTGATATTCCGCATCATGGATTGCATCTCGGCCATACGGCGCATAAATTCAGGCTTAACGATAGTGACCGGATTTGAATTTGGCGACAAAGGCTTTAATACAGTTTTACTTGCGTGATTAGCAGGAATTGATTTAAACAAAGCCTCTATAGTGGTTTTGTCATTTTCTGATAACACACTTTCTGGAGTATCTTCTTTTTCTATTAAGTGATGTATGGTATCCGAATCAACGCGCTTGAATTGGAGCTCGAATTTCATTTCAAGTTGCTGAATAAAATGATTATCCAGAATATTGTTCATGAGCAACACGTCATATCCATGTTCTTTTGCAGTTTGAACATAGCTGAAGTGTAATTTTGGATCCTGTGAATAAAGAACAATCACCCGGTTGTTTTTATCTTTTTGAAGGGCGCTGATTTTTTCTTTGTATTCTTCAATAGTGAAACACTCTTTGTCGGTATTTTGTACCAAGGCCGTCGGAAAGGCTTTCTCTGCAAACTTCTCGTCACTGATCAGTCCATATTTAATAAACGTACCGATGTCGTTCCATTTTGATTCAAAGTCTTTGCGGTCCTTTTTAAATAACTCTGCCAGTTTTTCAGCAACTTTTTTAGTAATGTAACCACTGATCTTTCTTACGTTGGCATCGGCCTGCAGATAAGACCGCGAAACATTGAGCGGAATGTCTGGAGAGTCTATGACACCGTGCAACAACATAAGGTATTCGGGAACTATTTCCTTGACATCGTCAGTAACAAAAACCTGATTGCAATAAAGATGGATTCTGTTTTTTTGCAATTCAAGATTGTTCTTAATTTTCGGGAAGTAAAGGATACCCGTCAGATTAAACGGATAATCAATGTTTAAGTGAATCCAAAATAATGGGGTTTCACTGAAAGGATACAATTCATTATAAAACGAAATATAATCATCATCCTGGAGGTCTCCTGGATTCCTTTTCCATAAAGGATGGGTATTGTTAATGACCCTTGGTTTTTCAATTTCTTTATCTTCCTCGCCTTCTTTAATTTTTTCTTTCTCCTTTCCAAAAATTATTTCAACAGGTAAAAATTTACAATACTTGTCCAGCAGGCTTTCAATTTTATGGGTTTCGAGATAGTCGAGGCAATCATCTGCCAAATGTAAAACCACGTCTGTACCTCGTTCTGATTTGTCACAGGGTTCAATGCTGAATTCAGTGTCGCCGTTGCAGGTCCATTTAGCACCCACAGCACCTTCCTTGTAAGACAAGCTTTTAACCTCCACTTGACGGGCGACCATAAAGGCAGAATAGAAACCCAGGCCGAAATGGCCAATGATATTCACTTCGCCTTTATATTTTTCGATAAATTCTTCTGCAGAACTAAAGGCTAACTGATTTAAAAAGCGATCCATTTCATCTTCATCCATTCCAATTCCCCGGTCCCTTATCGTAAGGGTTTTGGCCTCTTTATCGATCATGACTTCGATGGGTGTGTCACCCAATGGCCCTTTAAAAATGCCTTTGGAAGCAAGCGTGGCTAACTTGGAGCTTGCATCTACGGCATTTGCGATCAATTCTCTAAGAAAAATCTCCTGCTCGGAATAAAGAAATTTTTTTATGATAGGAAAAATATTCTCCGTCTGGACTGAAATCTTACCGTTGCGCATAGAAATCATTTTTTATAGGCCAATCAAAGCTTATGCCAGGCCCTAAATACTGACAAAATGGCGGAAAATCAAGTAAAATCGGGTTTGCAACTGTCGTTAGATTACTTAGACGAGTCAAGGTAGTTACCGTGTAAAAGCCAGATGAAGTGCGTAGTTTTTTATCCGTTACATAGTAAACAATGAATGCATATAACAATTTACACTCGACTAAACTACACATAATCAGCAATATATAAAATATCAGCAGTGTAAAAATGAAAAATATGTGAAAAATATTTCATTTCTAAGCAGTTTGGCAAGGTTTATGCATTTACATTATTGCCTGGGAAACCAGGTACGTACCCAAGAAAATAGGTACGAGACAATTTTTGAGATCGGTTTGCTGGGGGGTATAAACCGATCTCTTTTTTTTTGCCCAAAGGTGAGCGTAATTCATTTGCAAGCCTGTTAGAAAAGGATATTCACTTAAGCGCCTGTCTTTACTCCAATTTACTAAAATATTTTACGATTCTCCCTTTCGTTTCTTTAAGGATATAAAATCCTTTATCCAAAGTTTCCATTGGAATTTGCATTCTAGCTTGATCCATGGTAAACTGTAAAAGACAACGACCACTGAGATCCAGAATATTAAAAGAATGCGGATCATCCGATTCATAAAAGGGATTCAATATCATCAACAGGTTTTTAACCGGATTAGGCCACAATTGTAGACGTGTATTGTATGCTGGATCAAGGTTATCCGAAGGGAGAATTTGTAAAAGATATAATTGGCGTCCAATGCGCAAAGTGGAATTGTATTCATCCGTCAAGTACCATCGATTTGCATGGGCTGCAAAGATTCCTTCCTTTTGAGTATACGTTGGAAGAATAATTTCTCGATTTCGTCCTTTAAAAAACTGGCTTCCCACAAATTGATCAAACAACCATAAACGATCATGGGAAAGCAATGCCAAAGCCCTAGATGTGGGTTCATAGGCGGCGCCGGTGACCCAATAAAATAACATAGGCCCATCACCCGTCTTAAACGAATCAACAGGCTCAAGGGAATAATGCCCTTTCACTGCGGGAAAACTGTATTGGTAGGTGAATCCGGTAAAAGGATCTGTACGGTTCTTTGAAAATAAATGTAAACTGTCCTCTACCCAAACCATTGCTTCCATATCAAAGTTACGCTCGGAAACCGCCGGAGGATAATCGGATTGGCGCGAATAAGTAAATGTAATCAGTTCGGGACTTACAGTATCCGAATTTTGGATGGCCTGTGCAGCGAGTATCAGGATTTGAAGATCCCGCCGGTTGTTATTGTTATTACCAAAGTCACCTATGTATAGATTTCCTGATAAATCGGAAGTAATGTCTTCCCAATCTCTTTTTGGATTTCCTTTCACGTATAGGGTTCGCAAAATATGACAGCTGGAATCAATTTCATATATTTCATTCGGACTGCTGTTATCCACCATTACCCAAAAACTTAGTCCGCCATTGAGACTGGTAATTCCGGAAATGCCTTGCAATTTTGATTCCAGTGTACATAAATTTTTCCAATCAATGGCTTGACCAAAAAGAAAAGAATGTGTAATCAAAAAACACAGCAATATCCTGAATGTGTATGGCATTGGCATAACAGATTTCTTTCCGGCCAAGGTAGAACATTTTGTTGAACTAAGACTTTCTAATCTATTATCCTTGCCAGGAGTGTGTGAAGAAATGGAATCTTATTTCAAGTTAAAATATGGGCATAGTTCGTGAATTTTCCATAAGCCGGAAAGAGCGTTTTCCACCACAATGCATTCAAGAAAGAAGAAAAAATCAAGGCGATATTCCACCATAAAACACTTCCAAAAATTATGCAATTTTAACTTTAAATATCATCATCAAACAACCTGAAAATTGGGGTAATTGAACTATCTTTCGAGCTTAATAAAATAACAGCAATTGAAAGCATGAAAAAGCATTTATTTTTTATTCTATGTACTTTGTTTGCCATTTGGGAGTCTCCTGTATGCGGACAAACAAAAAAAACCAAAACGGTTGAAAATAACCTTCAAAAAGACAGTCTGAATCCGGAAATACTGTCGTCTTTTCAATTTCGTAGTTTAGGACCTGCGATCACTTCTGGTCGAATTGCAGACATAGCGGTTAATCCAAAAAATATTAGCGAATATTATGTGGCAGCTGCCTCAGGCGGCGTTTGGAAAACCGTAAACCGCGGAATCACTTTTAAACCTGTGTTCGATGACGCGGGTTCCTATTCCATCGGATGTTTAGCCATTGATCCGCAAAACACAAATGTGGTTTGGGTAGGTACTGGAGAAAATAATAATCAACGCAGCGTCGCATATGGAGATGGAATTTATAAATCAGAAGACGGCGGAAAAACATTTAAGAACATGGGTTTGAAAAATAGCGAACACATTGGACGAATTGCCATTCATCCCACCAACTCCGATATCGTGTATGTTGCAGTATATGGACCATTATGGAATTCCGGTGGTGATCGTGGGATCTACAAAACAACCGATGGTGGCAAAAACTGGAAACAGATATTAAATATCAGCGAACACACCGGATGCAATGAAATTATCATTGATCCAAGGTATCCAGATATTCTCTATGCAGCAGCTCATCAAAGACAACGAAAAGTGTTTGCTTATATCGGTGGTGGGCCAGAATCAGCTTTATATAAAAGTACCGATGGTGGAACTAGCTGGAATAAAATCATGCAAGGATTACCAGGTGGAGACTTAGGTCGGATTGGTCTAAATTATTTTCCAGGAAATCCGGATATCCTGTATTGTGTGGTTGAAGCTGGGGAAGGTAAAGGCGGAGTGTTTAAAAGCACGGATCGTGGAGCCAGTTGGGACAAAAGAAGTGGATATACAACTTCAGGAAATTACTATCAAAAGCTTTATTGCGATCCTAAAGATGAACAAAAAATATTTGTCATCAATACTTATATGGGCGTGAGCCGGGACGGTGGAAAAAATTTCTCAATTCTGGGAGAGAAAAGCAAACACATCGACAACCATGCAATTTGGATTAACCCAGACAACACCCATCATTACCTGGTGGGTTGTGATGGAGGTTTATATGAAACCTTTGACGATGCGGCCAACTGGCATTTTAAACCGAATCTTCCGGTTACACAATTCTATAAAGTTTCAACGGACAATGCTTTTCCTTTTTATCACATTCATGGAGGAACACAAGACAATTTCAGCATAGGCGGACCATCGCGTACTACGAGTATCAACGGAATTGTAAATTCAGACTGGTATTTTACCAGCATAGGAGATGGCTTTGAAACACAAGTCGATCCTACAGATCCCAACATCATCTATGCACAATCACAGTATGGCGGGCTATTGCGTTATGATCGAAAGTGTGGCGAATATTTAGACATTAAACCCTTAGAAAAAGAAGGAGAGCCAGCCTATCGATGGAATTGGGACGCACCATTGGTGATTTCATCTTTCAATCCGCAACGGTTGTATTTTGCAGCAAACAAAATATTCCGAACGGATGATCGTGGCAAATCATGGACGGCCATCAGTGGTGATCTTTCAAGACAACTTGATCGCAACCAATGGAAATTAATGGGAAAGGTCTGGAGTGCAGATGCCATTGCAAAAAACGGATCAACCGATATTTATGGAAATATAACCAGCCTGGCAGAATCAACTTTAGATGCCAATGATTTGTGGGCAGGTACAGATGACGGGTTGATTTATCATACTACCAACGGTGGACAACAATGGATAAAATTTGATCAACTACCTGGTGTTCCCGAACGATCTTATGTTCACCAAATTATAGCATCCAGATTTGATAAGAACACAGCTTATGTGTGTTTTAATCATCATCGTTACGGAGATTTTAAACCCTATGTTTTAAAAACCATGGATGCAGGGAAATCATGGATTTCTATTCAAGGAAATTTGCCGCAAAGAGGATCGGTTTATTCCATTGCAGAAGATCATGTTTTAAAAGATTTACTTTTCATTGGAACAGAATTTGGAGTTTATTGTACAGTTGATGGCGGAAAGCAGTATATCCAGTTGAAAAATGGATTGCCCACCATTGCTGTAAGAGATATAGAAATTCAAAAAAGAGAAAACGATTTAGTCCTTGGTACTTTTGGAAGAGGCTTCTATGTTCTAGATGATTATAGTCCATTGCGTCAGATCAATTCAAAAGAATTGGAAAAAACAGCATTCATCTTTCCTGTGAAAAATCCATGGATGTACATTGAATCAATTCCATTGGGTGTGAGGGGAAAAGGTTTTCAGGGAGAAAGCTTTTATACTGCAGAGAACCCAAAACCCGAAGCCATCATTCGTTTTTATCTCAAGGAAGATTTGAAAACCATTCAACAGATCAGAAGGGATCGTGAAAAAGAATTGACCAAGCAAGGGAAAGATATACCTTATCCAAGTTTGGATTCTCTGCGTATGGAAGATGAACAAGAAACTCCTCATTTGCTATTTACTATCTCCAATGCAGAAGGACAAATCATACGGAAAATTAAAACGGCTGCCAGGAAAGGGATCGGTCAAATTACATGGGATCTTCGCAGCGCCTCCTTCAGTCCAATTGAATTTAATTCATTCGACGAATCATTTGTTTTTTCATCACAAGAAACCGGTTACCTCGTTGTTCCTGGAATCTATACCGTACAAATGTCAAAATTTGAAGATGGAAAATATTCAGATCTTAATCAAAAACAATCCTTTGAAGTAAAAGCATTAAATACAGCAACATTACCGGCAACAGATAAATTGGCTCTGGATGAGTTTTCAAAAAAAGTCGGAAAACTTCGTATCATATCTGGTTCAATCAGTGCTTACCATAGTGAATTGATGGAGAAAATTAAGTACATTAAAAAAGCCATCATTGATGCACCATCTCTTGAAACCAATGTAGCACTCGAACTTAAATCAGTTCAGGAGGTGTTGAATAGCCTTCAAACGAGATTGAATGGAGACAATACACGCGCAAAGCGAGAATTTGAAACGGTTCCTTCCATTAACGGTAGAATTGGAAACCTGGTATATGGTTTATGGTCTACAACTTCAGCACCAACAACCACTCATGAGGAATCATATGTGGTAGCTTACAAGCAATTGCAGGTGGTTCATTCGGAGCTTAGCGCTGCCGGAGAACGCTTAAAGAAAATCGAGCAACATTTGGATGCTTCTGGTGTACCTTATACTCCGGGGCGTAAACCCGTTTGGATAAATAAGTAATTGATAAAAGGGAAGCGTTAAGGTTGTTTCCGATAAACGAACAAGTGTTCTCCTATCGGATGGCGGTATAAATAACCTGCTAACAATTGATTTTTAAGTTCAGATTCATCCGAACGCTCGTCCCAAAGGATGTAATCTGGAGCATGAGATCGTATGCGATCGATTTCATGGGAGGCGTCGATATCCAGTGCGCGACGATGCTCTTTGTTCCATATCAAACTGCTGTGTACATAAGGGCATAGACTTTTTTGATTGAATAAAAAATACAATAGATGGTGACTGTTCCCGGGATAAAATGTTTCACCTGGTTTGAGCTGCTGTATTAAATATTCATAGACTTGTTTTATGGGTTCAGGTTTTAAGGTAAAGGCTTTGTAATGTGCGACCATCAGTCCACCGGTCAATAAACTTAAGCCACTGATCACAAGCCATAATCTTTTTTTTGTCCAATGAATAAATTGTAGACCATGACCATTCGTAAACCAAAATCCGAACATTAAAGATACAGCAGGCATAATCTGGATAAAGTAATGCTCAAAGTATTTTCCGGGATAGAGGATAATCATCAAATCCATAACTATCCAAAGGATCAGTAAACTTTTGTATGGATGAAGTTTGAATACACCTCGAATCAAACCCCAAAAAACAAGCAGTGTGACAGGGGCAAATCGAAAAAAGAAATCTGCAAAAAACTTGAGGCGTTCAAATATTGTAGTAGAACTTGCATACTGGGAACCAACTTTAGAATTGATGGATAAATACAAATCTAAACTGTTATGGTGAAAATAATATAGAAGGATAAATCCGGTAACCAACAGGTATCCGGTGGCAATCCAACGGACCCTGTTCATCAAAATGTCATATCCTTGCTGGAATCGATACGCTTGTATGGCGAAATACATTATGAATGCAAAAACATCGGCAGCGGCAACGTACTTGATGTGAAAAGCGGCTCCAAAGCAAATCCCGACGGCAAAATTCATCCAAGACGTATTAAAAAATAGCAGTAAGTAAAGTGCCATTACAATAAATGCCATAAAGAATATCTCGGTATTGGGTCCGAGGCCCCAACGGGTGAAAGTCGAAATCATCAATGTGTAGGTAATGGCGCTAATCCAGGAGGCCGCTTGATTTCCTGTCCACTTCCATTGGAGAGAATAGATTATAAATGAAGTGAAAGCGATGAAGATGGAGGTAAGCAGACGTAGCATAAAAATGGAAGAGCCGGTAAATTTTAGCATTATACCATATAGCCAAAAAATACCTATAGGCTTGGTGTCAATTACATCTTTAAGATACACAGCACCATGGTTGAGTTCATTTGCAATAACGAGGTATGTGGATTCATCATGATCGATAATCCAAGGAAAGAAACTGAAAAACCGAATGAGTAGCGATGAAGCTACCAAAATTCCAAAGGTCAACCAGGCTTTTTTGTTGTATTTCATAGGTTGGATCGTCCTAGAAGCTAGGAATATGTTTGTGGAAAGTTATTAAGAATTATTAAATTCCCATTGAAAGATGAGAATTCTTCTATTAACAAATGAGTACATGCGACTTATTTTTATTTAATTTGTTCACATTTGAGCGAGACAAGATTCTACTAGTAAACTGTGCAATTAAAGGCACTTAGTTAACGATGGGTAATTGTATGTCCCAATGGAATTGGAGAGTATGAAATAGCAAGGTTGAGTTAAACTGATTTTTATAATAAACCAAAAGAGGAATTCAATGATAAAAGTGATCAAAGCTACAAAACACCATCTGGATGATATCGCAGAATTATTTGATGCCTATCGTCAATTTTACGGGATGCCTCCAGATCCTGTTTCGAGTAAGGCATTTATTGGAGAAAGAATGGAACGGAAAGAAAGTCAGGTGTATTTGGCAAGTTACCAAGGAGTATCAGCTGGCTTTATTCAAATTTATCCATCGTTTAGTTCGGTAAGTATGTTTCCAATTTGGATATTGAATGATCTATATGTTCATCCCGACTTCAGAAGAAGGAAGGTAGCAGAACATTTATTATGTCACTTGGAATTGGAAGCAAAATTGCAGGGTATAGGTAGAATTAGCCTGGAAACGGCCCCAGATAATATTAATACACAGGCACTTTATCTTAATCATCAATTTGAAAAATCCCCATTTTTAATTTTTGAAAAGGACATGCCTGGAGAGAATTAAAGGAATGGATAATGGAATTATTGTCAAGTATGCATATTTTTTATATGTAGAACATCATGAGGCTGAATCACCGGCAATTTATCTGCAAGATTTGAGCAAAAAAAAATCCGGGGTGCTTACTCCCCGGATTGTGCGAAATTTTGGTTATTAAACTATGCTATAGAACAAAGATAGAAGAAAGCCTGATTACTTGACAATTATTTTTTGGCTAATAACTTTTTCACCTTGGGTTACTTTGAGGATCATTGTACCCTTGATGTCTTCAATTTGAATTTCTTTATTATATGTACCATTAAAATTATCAATCCTTTCTTTAAAAACTTCTTTGCCATTCAGGTCCAACACTTCAACTGTTGTAGGAAGGTTTTTTCCCGTAAAAGAAATTTTCATCTGGCCGTTATTTGGATTAGGACTTCCGGTTAAGACTTCAACATTCAGGGATGACTCTGAATCTGTTCTTATGTCTATGACTTTTTCCTCAGGATTTTTTTCATCTTGTTTGATTTCAATTTCTTTTATGACTTCACCATGATCTCCATCATCTTTTTTAATGATGATGACTTTTTGATCCTTTCCACCGTCTACCTTGCGAAGAACTTTTACTTTTTTATTTTCATCACCTTCTTTTAGGATGATCACCTCATCTTTTTCAATTGATGAACCAGGACAGGATTTAATGCATTGTACCTTGCATTTTTTTTGCGAAGCACAATTAGATTTATTCATTACTTCTGCCTTCCTTTCTTGCAATGTAGCGGTAGCGGATTTGACTTCAGTTTCCCTCAAGTATTTTATTTTAACTTTATCTCCGGGATTATTTTTGGCCAATGTAGAAATAACGGATTCAACATCTTTTGTTTTTTTACCATTTACGGAAATCAGAATATCTCCGGCGACCAATCCGATTTTTTCAGCGGCAGAACCTTCAAACACTTCAGAAACTTGTGCGCCATTGGCTCCATCAACATTTTCCAGTTGAACTCCAAGAACCGCTTTATTTGGAGAAGTCTGTGTATTTGCAGTAACCCATTGCATACCTTCAGGTATTTCATGGCCCATCATATTTTTCTCATGGTCGTCTGCATTCTTTTTTCTGACGATGACCTTTACTTTTTTATCACCACTACCGTTGTCAATCTCACTGACATCGATGTTTTGGAGGTCAATTCCCTCCATATTAATTTCATTTAGCTCAATGTTATTGAGCAGGTCACCTTCAAGCGTGTCGAGAGTTTCTCGAGTGGTTTCAACGCCGTTGACGTTTTCAACTTCAATTTTCTTAATAATAACTTTGGATTTTTTCTCACCACTTTTGTTTTCTTGTGCAAAAACAAAAACAGTCGAAAGGAGAATGATCAATGCGCAGTTCACTAATTTTTTCATATTTCAATTTTTAATTTATGGATGATTCGTGATATAATTGATTTGTAGGTGCTGGATGATTATCATCATTTTTCTTCGACTCCGTACGAATGAATAAAATTTTCTGAGCAGGGAGTTTATGGAAACTTTTCCCTTGATTGCTGATAATCCAGGCTCCGTCTCCGTCAACCAGTGGAATGGAGTCCATGTAAACTTCCTGTTGCTGCAAGAGTTGGATGACTTTATCAGAAATTTCAGGAGCTTCGGGATTCACGTGAATGGGCAGATGGGATTGTTGAATAATGATTTTAACGTATGCCAGTTCAGATTTGGAAGATTCAGAAATTACTGGTGATATTTTTTCTAACTTTTTTGAAGCGCTTTTTGGCTTAACGGTAAGTTGAGATTTGTGGGATTTCTGCACTTTAGCCAAGTTACATGGTGGATTAATTGTTGCTGCGATGAATGGTTGAACCACAGGAATCTCATTAAGCATTAAAGCTGATGCAGGTTGGCAGATCGTGTTGGCTTTTTTATCATTTGGAATCAAACAAAAGAACAATAAACAGGAAATAGCAACGATGAGGCTAAACGTATTTTCACGTTGTGTTTTAGTATTGCGTATGCTGAGTAAGGATTCAATGCGACGACGAAGTTGATTCTGCTGACGGAAAAAAGGTATGGAAAACAAGGGAATCAAACCACTTTGCTCTTCCACTTTCAAGATCAACTTGGCGTACAATAAGGGAGATTTAATATACGCATTAGCTTTTTCATCCGCCAGTAACTCCCTGTCTAACTTGATATGACTGATAAAAATGTGTACCGCTGGATTAAAATAAAATACTATTTCGATCAACTGTATAAATAAATTTATCCAATGATCCTTACTGCAGATATGAGAAATTTCATGAGCAAGAATGCATTCAATTTCTTTGGGTTCGAGTTGGTTAATCCAGGAAGTTGGAACAATGATAACGGGTTTTAACACACCGGTTACAAATGCAGAACCAATGCGGTTGGAATGGATAAGTAAAATGTTTTTACTCTGATTAAAATGATGACAGATGTTTTCATAGTGTCTCAACCACCGCGCGTCTTGCAAAGTAGTTGATTGAGCAATGAGTCTTTTGAGAAATAAATAGCTCAGTAAAAATCGCAGAATGAAAATCACACACCCGATAAGCCAAACGGCATAAATCCACTCAATGGCTTTATCGCCAAGTACAAAACCCATAAAATCATAAGGTTGGGCATTTAAATTCAAGTCTTCAAAATAGTGCAAGATGAAATTATTCAATGTAAGCACAAGAAATGCGATCAAGCTTACCAATGAAAGAACATAACGCTTCGCAGCACCCGGTTTGAAAAAAGTGCGTAGAGCCCAGACCATCAAAATCATTACAGCACCTGTCCACAAGGATTCAACCAGGCTGAATACAATGGCCTCGCGCAATGATTCAGAGCTTTCAATAATGTTTGCCAACATACTCATTTTTTATTTTCAAGTTGTTGAATCAATTTTTTTAAATCGCTGATCTCTTCCGCACTGGCTTTATAATTTCCCAGGGTTTGGACCACTAATTCCATTGGAGAACCCTCAAAAACCTGATCTATCAAGTCCTTTACAAAATTCTTTTTTACAAGGCCTTCTTTAATGGCAGGAGAATAAATATGAATCTTGCCTGTGGCTTCTCGTTTGACCAGGCCTTTTTCAAACATGATTTGAAGCATTTTAAGGCTCGTCGTGTATCCCACGTCTTTTCTCAAATTCATGGCTTCGTTGACCTGTTTTACAGAGCAAGGTCCGTTTTTCCATAGAATTTGGAGAATTTCTAGTTCGCCTTCTGTGGGTCTGAATTCCTGTTTACTCATCTGATGCGTGCTGTCTGGTGAACAAATATGATAATCTTCCCCAAATCTACGAATAGTTTCGTATTATTTAATATTATTTTAACCAAATATTCCTGAAATTTTAGTGAAACAGATTCACGTGAAGGAGGAAAAACCACCTATAAAATAAGGGATCAGGTAGCATTTGGCTGAAGTTTCCATCTGCGGTGGCTCCATAACCAAATTGACGGAGACTTTTGTATAGCCTTCTCCAGCCAGTGGGCATAGCGGTGGGTAATTTGTTCGGCAGTCACCGGCTCAAGACCATCCCACAAGCACACGAATTCAATGGCATACTGCCCGCGGCCGGTTTTTAACATAAATGGAAAATACACACTGGCATGTAATTTAAGGGCCATGTTGGAAGTACCGGGTAAAAAGGCCGTGTGTTGATTTAAGAAATCAATCCAGTGTACATGGTCTATATTGGGCGGACTCTGGTCGCCAATAAAAAAAGAAAGGTATTTCTCGCCCGACAATGACCTTCGTAATAGATAGCGAAAAGCCTTGCTGGCGGATACCGTTTTTAACCCAAATCGCTCCCTAAGGGAGATCATCCAACCATTCATGTAGCGATTCGAAAGCGGAAGATATAGAGAATATACAGGACATTTGAGATGGCTTGTTATACCGGCAAACCATTCCCAATTGCCCAGATGAGCTGTATATAAAATAATGGATTTTCCATGGCTTATTTCATGCCGCAAGACATCTATATTCTTATACACAAACCTTTGGTCCAATTCCAAATTGGATAAACTGGCAGTCTTAAGGGATTCCACCAGGAGGTCGGCAAAATGTTTATAAAAATCTGAGGCTTTCTTTTCAATTTGATCACCATGATCCGTGGGGAAGGCATTTCTTAGATTGGCCAACACCACCTTTTTACGGTAGGTCAATATACGATAGATCAGCCAATATAGGAAAGAGGAGATTCGGTACAATACCACCAAAGGCAGTAAAGAAATCAGGTATAATGGATAATACTTAAATTTCATTTTGACAAAGGCTGTAAAGTTAAACTCAAATTATACAATAACGTAAATTCCTCATCGAGCGGAGGTTCACTTATTAGCGATGGTTAGGCATTTGAAAACGATATCCGAGCATTTGCACAAATGCCCAATAGAATTATAATTGCTGAGTTTTACAACAGTCGACCAAACTATTGCCTATACGATGCATACTGCTGGCATTCTTAGTCAGTTTGTTTTGTGTCAATGAAATACCTTATTTTATCTTTGCCTTTCCCGGCAATTCGGTTGTAAAATTTAATGGCTCTTTCGTTAAAAACAGGGGTATGCCACTGAATATTTATACATTTATTTTGTTTGGAAATTTCTTTTAGTTTTTCAACAACTACTTCTCCAATTCTGTGTCCTCTGAATTCTGGCTCTAAATATAAACAATCCAAATAAAGAAATGTCTGTGCATCCCAAGTTGAAAAGTCAAAAGTATAAGAGAAATAGCCTTGTAAAATATTTTGACTTTCAATAACAAAACAAAACAATTTTGGACTGTCTGAAAATAATGCGTTTTTTAATGAGCTTTCTTTTCCTATTGGGTCATAAGTTGATTGCTCAAATTCCGAATGTTTGCCACATAGTTCAACCAATTTTGGTAAATCTTTTACCGTACATTCTCTAATTATATATTCCATTGTTGATTGATTTCTGTTTGTAAAAATTCAATAAAATGATTAAAATAGTTAGGATACTTTTTATTATTCATAATGGCAATAAAATGTTTCCTTTTTAAACCATTCTTACCAATTTTGATAGTTTTTAGAGCATTGTCTTTTAAATATGGTTGTACTGCCCATTTTGCCATTGCCATAATTCCCATATCAGCTTTTACCATTTCAATTGATGCTTCTGTAAGCGGAAGTGGAGTGATTTTCTTTGGTGTGATTTTCGAAGGTGCTAAAAGGAATTGATGAATGGTAACTGTTTCCAATGGTAATGAATGTATCAGTAAATGTTCATTTATGAAATCTTCTGCAACCACATATTTTTTGTCCGCCCAAGAGTGACTAGAAGAGACAACCATAAGCATTTCATCTTGAAAAAGTTCCAAGTAGGTTATACAACTGTCTTTTATCGGGTCGCTGGTAATGGCAATATCAATAATATTTTCTTGTAATTTTTGCAATGGATAATGAGTGGCTTCCATGATGATTTGCAAATCGACATTGGGATAAATCAAATGAAATTGTTTCAAAACAGAAGGTAACCAATGATAGCTTGAATAACATTCAGTACTTATCCTAATGGTACCAAACTCTCCAAAAATCATTTGCTTTATTTCTCTATCTGTACTTGATAGTTTTTCTAAAACTTCGTTAGCAGTTTCATATAATTTTTCACCTGCTTTGGTTAGGATTAGTTTTTTATTTTGTCGTAAAAATATTTGTGTACCCAATTGATACTCTGCTTCCTTCAGTTGGTGGCTCAATGCAGATTGTGTTAAATGCAATTTATCAATGGCTTTCGTGATACTTCCTTCTTCCACAATTGCTTTGATGAGTTTTAAATGCCGTATCTCCATTTTTTAGATTGATGAAATAAGTACAAAGAAACAAAACTTTGGTTTGGCTATGTATGAAAATAACGAATGGTAATGATGAATCTTTTTCGTTTTTAATTGGTTAGCCATCATTGTAGTTTTGCACCATTAAATAATTTTATAAAACTGCAAAATGGATGCACAAATTAAACATTACGAAAACAAATTGGCGTTTGAAATGGACCCGTCAGATTTATTTGATGCCTTAAGCAATGGCGAAAAAGTTATTGCTGTTGATGCCAGAAAATCATCTGGTTATGAATCCGAACATATTCCAACGGCTATCAATTTACCTCATCGTGAAATGAATGAAGAATCAACTAAACATTTAGATAAGGATTTCGTCTATGTTACCTATTGCGATGGAATTGGTTGCAATGCTTCTACCAAAGGAGCTTTGAAAATGTCAAAACTTGGTTTTAAAGTCAAAGAACTTATGGGGGGCATTGAATGGTGGAAATTTGATGGATATGCAACAGAAGGTATCAATGCAAAAGCTGAAGGTCAAAAAATAAAGTGTGCTTGTTAAATAAGTTTACTATGCAAATTACAATAAAACAGGCATCCAAAAATGATGCTATCTTACTATCACTATTGGCTCAAATCACCTTTAAAGAAGCTTTTGGTCATGTTTGGGATAAAGTAGTATTAAGAAATTACCTTAGGCATACATTTTCAGTAAGAAAAATGGAAAGCAGTATTGAGAAAAGCAACAATTGTTTTTGGATTGCATTTGTTGATGAATTACCTGTTGGGTATGCTAAACTGAAAATGTATAGTCCTTATGAAAAACTGAATGACCCCAATCCAGCCCAACTTCAAAAAATATATTTATTGAATGATTATATAGGGAATAAGATTGGTAAATTACTTCAGGATAAAGTATTTGAGAAAGTTAAGGCAGAAGGTTTAAAAACACTTTGGTTGGCAGTTTGGGATGGTAATGAAAAAGCGATACGGTTTTATGAAAAACATGGTTTTACAAAGGATACTACATACCACTATGATTTTGTAGACATGAGCTTTGATTATGAAGTAATGGTTAAACTCTTTCACCAATGAAATTACAGCAAATATTTATTCCTTTCCTGCTTGCTTTGGCAGCAAGCATTGGAAATGCTATTGTAACCATTGGACAGAAAAAGGCAAGCTCATTTTCAAATCCATTTTTCTTTGGGGCTTTTTCACTATTATTTGCATCTGTTACACTTTTTATTATTGCAATGTTTTTTGGCACAAAAGGATTAGGCAATTATGTTTATGTTAATGGTAAATGGTTTGCAACTACTGGGGTAGGCTTGGTTTTTTTAAACATTTTTTTGTATTTTCTATATCGAAATTACGGAGCTGCGTACTATACATTATATTCTATATTAGCCATTGCTACCACTTCAATATTTGTTGCTATTTATATGTTCGATGAAAGAATAAATATTTATTATTGGATTTCGCTGATTTTTGCTTTACTTACTATTATGTTTTTTATGAAGGGAAAGTCAAGTTTGTCAAATTGATATTGACTGCTTATATTTTGATATTTACTATTTCTGGTTATTGCCAAAATAAAGAGGTTTTATTTATGTCAATGAATGATCCGACTCAAAATGATTACATGGTATAATCACCGGATTCATCTACAGGAGGTTTAAGGATATTACTGGGTTGCATTTGCTCAACACCATCTAAAATGTATGATGAGACTATCATTCCTTAAGTAGCCTGCAGGGGAGTGAATCCATTATTTATGAATTATTTTTTAAGGATTACCATGATTTAAGACTTGGCGCCGGTATTAAATAATTTCTCTATTTATTCAAATTGTTAAGCAACCGCAATAAGCGCATGTGGGTAATCATGCTCATCTGGGTTGAAATGATATGAAATATGGCTTTATGCATTCTTCACGGTTGAGAGAATTCTACGGAAATGTACCCAATGGAAACCATTGAATACGATGGAAAACAAACCGTATATTTGTTGTCGTGGTTAATTGAAAACAATGCTTAAACCAACAGTATTGGGTAAAAATATTATTGACACACAAACTGATGTTTTCAAAGAAAGCAATCAACAATGGCTACTTCAATTTAAACAAAAGCATCAAAAGTTGGATGGGAACAGAACAAGAAACTCAATATTGCCTGAATCTCAAAAATTAGGATCTTTATATTCAAAAGTACGATCCGGAGGCGAGCCGGATTTAGTTCATTGTGATGTTTTGACGCAAGGATTAATTTTCATGGATTTCTCAGCTGAAAGCCCAGCAGGAAGAAGGAGTTTGTGCTTTAATCAAAAGGCAATGGACGGCAGGAATGAAAACAAGTTGAGGGTTTCAACATTGACGATGGCCGAAGCAATGGAAATAAGTACATTAACCGAACAAGAATATCAAAAGGTGCAAAACTTAAAACCGCTGGATACCAAAACATCCAGTTGGTGGTTAACGTCACTTCAAATCCTGAAAGAGGGTGATTCAGTCTACAGAGATCTTCGCTATGACCAGGTGTTAACCTATCACAATGGTGCCTCATACTATTATTTCGCCAGAGGTTTCAGGATATCTTTTAAACATTAATTCAATAACAATGCAGCTGATTATCCGTTTAAAGAAATTAATCTTTATGAAAGTGAAAAGTTCTTTATTAAAACTAACGAATGTTAGTAACGAAATGAATTTATTGTATCCCCACATGGCGTTCACAGATCATCGTAGAAAGCAAAAAAAGAATTGGACGTCGCCATTCAACTATGCTGGGATACGATGTATCGTTTTATTGGGATTATTTTGGATATCTTTGACCACCCTTCTTTTCGCTCAAACCTATGGCCAAAATGGAATGGTGGTATCTTCATCACATTGGGCTTCAGATGCAGGGATTAAAATATTGAAAAAAGGTGGTAATGCCATAGATGCCTCAATTGCGGCCGCATTTGCTTTGGCAGTAACGCTACCTTCCGCAGGAAATCTTGGAGGAGGAGGGTTTTTGATCTTTAGTAATGAACAGGGGAAAGTAATTTCAATTGATTTTCGAGAAAAAGCACCGTTAAAAGCATCCCCTAAAATGTTCCTAGATGAAGAGGGTAAATTGATAGAAGAGAGCAACCATCGATCCATTCTCTCTATTGGGGTTCCAGGTACGGTTGCCGGTTTGTTTCTTGCGCATCAAAAATATGGTACTTTGCCTTGGAAGGATTTGGTTCAACCGGCTATCGAACTTGCTCAGGAAGGCTTTTCCATGAGCTGGTCTTTGTTTCAGGAAGCCCATTGGTTTAGGGACCATACCAAACCCGGAGACTTCATGCACCATTTCTTCGAAAATGAATCAGGTAATCTCACCTTACCAGGAAATCAGTGGAAACAACCAGCACTGGCTAAAACGTTGACTTTAATTCGCGACTATGGTCAAGATGCTTTTTATAGAGGATCCGTTGCTGAAAGCATTTCGTCCTTTATGAAAAAAAATGGCGGTATCATCACAACACAGGATTTCGATCAATATCATGCCATAGAGAGGCTTCCCGTTCACGGCACTTTTCGCGACCATGACATTTATTCAATGGGTCCTCCCAGCTCTGGAGGAATATGCCTGGTTCAAATGCTCAATATGTTGGAAACGGTCCCAGTGGATTCCATTCCATTTAACTCGACCAACTATGTACATCTGATGGCAGAGTTGATGCGTAGGACATTTGCAGACAGAGCAAAATATTTAGGTGATCCTGATTTCAATTCAGGGCTTCCCATCGGCCAGCTGATTTCAAAATCTTATGCTCAACAATGCCTTTCCAACTTCAACTGGAATCGAGCTAACGTCAGTGATACTTCCATTTTACAACCCATACAGGAACGCGATCATACCACACATCTATCCGTTATGGATCATAAAGGAAATGCTGTTTCGTTGACGTATACCCTTGAAGACTGGTACGGTTCCAGGATCGGGATCCCGGAACTTGGATTTATTTTTAACAACGAAATGGGAGATTTCAATCCGGTTCCCGGAACAACAAATCAACAAGGCCAGATAGGCACAGCACCCAATACCATTGCACCCGGAAAGAGAATGTTATCCAGTATGACGCCAACCATTATCCTCAAACAGGGCAAACCGGTAATGGTCATCGGATCCCCGGGAGGCCGAACCATCATTAACACCGTATTTCAAACGATTGTGAATGTGTTGCAATACAAAATGCCTTTGAAACATGCCATTGAAGCCATGAAAATTCACCATCAGTGGTTGCCGGATGAAGTCGTTTACGAAAATTATCTGTTATCTCCCGATACCGTTAAGGCCTTAGAAGAAAAGGGACACCGTATGCGTTCGGTTTCAAATTTAGGTTCGTTGATGGGTATTTTATTTGATACTAAAAACCGTCTTTTTATTGGAACTGCCGACAGTTCTGCGGCCGATGGAGAAGCATTAGGGTATTGATGTAATGAATATGAGCACAATGGTTAAAAATAAATTTATTTTATGTACTGCTGTATGGGGACTTTTTTTCTTATCGACCCGAGCACAGCAGAAGGAAAAATTCCGCGTAATTGCATACTATGCAGGCAGTGCAGAATTCATATCTCAATATGAAATTGAAAAAGTAAGCCATTTAATCTATTGTTTCGGTCAACTTAAAGGAAACGAGTTGCATTTTGGACATCGAAACGATACCATTGCATTGCAGAGCATGGCCAAATTAAAATTGAGGAATCCGGATTTAAAAATTATGTTTTCTTTGGGTGGATGGGGTGGTTGTAAAACATGTTCGGAGGTTTTTTCTTTAGACAGCAACCGCAGGGCATTTGCAAAGTCTGTTAAAGTCCTTGCGGATTTTTTTAAAGTCGATGGCATTGATCTGGATTGGGAATATCCAGCCATTCAAGGATATCCAGGTTTTCGTTTTGATTCAACGGATAAGGACCATTTTACGGAATTACTTCATGAAATGAGAACCATCCTGGGGCCGAAATTTGAAATAAGTTTTGCTGCCGGTGGTTTTTCTGAATTTCTCCAACATTCCATCCATTGGAAACAAGTCATCAAATCGGTGGATTTTATTAACCTCATGAGCTATGACCTCGTGCATGGTTACAGCAAGTGGAGTGGACATCACACGCCCCTATATTCCACTCCGTATCAAAAGGAATCCACAAATCATGCCGTTCAGTGGTTACTTAGCCAGGGTGTCCCATCACATCAGTTGGTCATCGGTGCTGCTTTATATGGTCGATTTTTTAGGATTGATGAAGGCCATCCGGTGAACCTCTACCAACCGTGTCGTTTTTCACACAGCTTTTCTTCAAAGCATGCATCAGATAGTTTATCAGAAAGCAATGGATTCATCGTTCATTGGGATAGTACTGCACATGCACCGTATGCGATAAACAATGGTCGAAGAATGGTAGCCAGTTATGATGATGAACGTTCCATCACAGCAAAAGTCAAGTATGCAAAAGAACATCAATTGGGCGGCATCATGTTTTGGCAATTATGGGATGACAGCAAAACCAATGGTCTGTTAAATATCATTCACCAGCAATTGAAAAAGTAAGTTATGGATTATCCAAAATAATTATTTTGTTGACTTATAATGTAATTCCCGTTTAGGAAAACCCCAAATATATCATTTTCTAAATTTTATACATCATACCCAATCAAATGAAAGAGTCATTACATTTATGCAATAGAGAAATACCTTTACAATAATATTTATATTTTTGAACTCGAAACGAAGCTTGTGAATTTATATATAGTATATGGTTTTCCAATTTAACTTTTTACTATGGCTTCAGATAATACGAAAAATAGGCTATAACGCGATTTGTGTTCTGGCACTATTACACTTGGTTATTGCAGTAACTGCGAGAGATAGAGATAGTCTAAGAATGGTTTTAAACTTAGAAACCAGAGCGGATAAATTGTTTTACCTCAATCTCGAAATGGCCAACAGTTTTTATTTTTCATCACAGCCAGATAGTTTTGATCATTATGTAAAACAGATGTTTGTTATTGCAACAGCCTTGGGTGTTGATTCAATATCAGAGCGGTCTTATAATTTTATGTCAGATAATTTTAGCGCTCACAATGACTATACGAATTCACTCAAGTGTTTGGAAAAAGCAATTTATTACTGTAAAAAAGGCCCCCCATTCCGCAGCCTTTCTTTTTATTATAAAGACATCGGGGCAAATTATAAAAAGCTGAATAATTATGAAATTGCTAAGCACTACTTATTAAAAAGTATATTACTGGCAAAGGAGGAAAGCATGGATATGGAAAGGCAATATACTCACTTATCTGAAGTATATCTTGGCCTAAACCAATTGGATTCAGCCTACTATGCTATTCAAAAAGCAGTGCAACTTAATCCAGATACAACAGACATTTATGGCCAAGCAAGAATTTATTCAGTTTATGGACGGGTATTGACACACAGGAGAGAATTTAAACTAGCAGCCTCATATTTTGAAACCTGTCATCAGATGGTTCGTGAATATAACATAAATTCAAATCTCCTGGATTATGAAAAGTATTTTTCAGAATTGCTGATTGAAATGAATGATTTACCTTATGCAAAAAGTGTCTTGGAAGAGGGCATTCAGCGGGCAAAATTAATTAATGATTTTGATTATGTAGCTTCTTTAATATTGTTGAAAATAAGACTTTATCAGAAATCAAACATTGATAAATCTTATGAATTTGCATTGGATTATAATGAAATAAAAGCAAAATCTACTGATCATGCCAATAGACAAAAAGTTTTCAGTGACGCATTGTCATTTTTTATCATGAATCAGCAAAATGAGGCAAATCAAATATTAGAGATCAAACGAAGAAATTTGCTTTTGGGTTATTTGGCTTGTGTTGTCATAATAATTACTTCATTTTTGATCTTTTTTGTATTATCGAAAAACGCTATCGTCACCGAACGTTTAGTTAAAAATATTGGAATGGTAATCCTCGTCATGTTATTTGAATTTATTTATGTACTTATATTTCCTTTTCTATCTCATTATTTTGAAGGTAACCAAATGTTTTTGGTCATTTCGTTAGTTTGCATTAGTGGCATCGTCATTCCGATTCATCACAGGGTTGAGCACACGATACTTGAATTACTTCGTAAGAAGAATTTGGAAGCTCATTCGATCAGAGCACAGTCAAAGTTTAGTGAACTTCAAGGTTATCATAATGAGTAAGAATCTTGCAGCCGTAGTGTCATTTATGATTCTCTGTATTTCTTTACAGAGTCAGCATCGCTCCTCAAATCTAGAACTTAGAGACAGCTTACATAAATTACTTAAAAGTGAAGTATCTCCTGAAAGACGATATGACCTTTACTTAGAATTATGCAATACATTTGTTTATAGTGTTCAGCCGGATAGTTTTCGAAAATACAATGATTCAATGTTTGTTATTGCCAGGACTTTGAGGCAAGATTCATTGTTAGGCACAGCGTATGCTTATAAAGCTACCATGTATGGAATGCTAAATGAAATTATGAATTCTATGGAGAACTATTTCGAAGGATTGAAATACCTTGAGAAAGATAATTGTTTATTCAGGAAAAGTTTCGTCTATAAACAAATGGGGGTTGAGTTCAGAAACATAAGTGATTACCAAAATTCTATATATTATTTGTCAAAAGCTCGCGAAAACTTACCCCAAGAAGGCATATTGGCCAACAGGGTATTTACCAATCTTTCAGATGCATTTATTCTAAATGGACAATTGGACTCGGCCATCGTTTATGCTCAAATGGCATTCCAAATGACGGAACCGAAAAAGGATCCATATGGGTATTCCCGTGCTCTTTTTTTATTGGGATTTTCATATCTGTCTATCGGTAAAAATGAACTGGGAAAAGAATACCTTAATCAGTGTATAGCCTTTAGTGAAGAGCAGGAAATATTTTCCCCACTGAGTTCTAGTCAGGTAATCCTGGCAGAGTATTATTTCAATACAGGAAAACCGGAATTGGCAAAACAATTTTGTCTAAATGTTTATCAACGAGGTGATCATCAAATTGGTGGAAACAATATTTTGAGCAAATGTTATCAAATTTTACAGAACTGTTACAAAAAGGAGGCGAAGAAAGACAGTTTTATGATTTTCTTCAGCAAGGATGCCGTTTTACAATCCAAAATTCATGGTGAAGCCCTATTGAACGCAGTTCACAACCTACAAGTTCAGCAGGTAATTTTTGAAAAACACCAGGAAGACATACGGGCTGAGCGAGAATTGACTCATAAAAAACAAGTGCAATACGCCTTAATTGTAGGTCTTATCATCATTCTACTGCTTGTTCTGGTTTTCTTGTCTAATTCATATTTAGCCAACAAATTGATATTAAATGCTGTGGCTTCGGTAATTATTTTGACTACATTTGAATTGCTGAACATAATATTTCATGAATTTATTGAAGAAATCACACACCATAATCCTGTTTGGATGTTGTTGATGGTAACCTTGGTTGCCATTGCCCTGGTACCCGTTAGAAAAAAATTTCAAGAAATAATTACCTACTACTATACAAGATGGCATCATCAAACTAGTTTTAATTATACTAAGAGATATATGCAGCAAGAAGATAAATAATGGGAGCTCATTCAAAATCTGATATTCATTCTTTCTTTTTATGGATTAATTTTCATAGATAATTGATTTTTCAGGCGATTGGCCATATGCAATTCATATCCTTTGATAAACTATTTGGAATTTATTGTTTTTATACAATATTTTGATATCCATTATGTCGCCACTCTCCAAAAAAAAGTTATACAGTTTACTTGTATCGGTTTGTAAAAAGTATTCTGGTAGTTTGGCTTGCTTGTGGATTGAAGATCATGCGGCAGATTTTATAAAACTTTATCTTGGGGTATTCTTTTACACTCATTCATACAACCCTACATCAGGATTGCCATCCCCATTATTATCAAAACCGGTTACCTTGATTTTAATTTTCAAAAACCCGTTTGTTCCAGTAGTACCAAATTGATCAAGAACACAAATCAAAGCGTAAGCATCTCTATTTTCAAGATGTGTTCGGATCGCAAATACCTTACCGTTTAATTTGGTCCTGCTTTCATATTTTTCTTTGAAACCTGCCGTTTGATTGATGACAGCCAGGAGTTGATTGTTGTTCTTAATTTTATCGAATTTATCAACCGTCAGATTCGTCAAAGCAATTTCACTTTCATTGGCCTCTTCCCATTGTCGCATAGGTATATTGGCATCTTTGTATCTCGGGCCCCTAAAATAATAATTGGCAAATACATCATTCTTGACATAAGCTGGAGTTAACAATGCATACATGGGTGCAGAGCCATAATAATCAGTAGCAGTATATACCAGATCCACTCCAGCCGTATTTTCTGATGCTTCAATGTCATCCAGTACGGAACCACTCATCACGTCAAGATAACAACCGTATTGTTTGTGATTTTGGTTTCCAAGATTTGCCGTACCATCTGAATTGTAACTTGGTGATTCTGGAACAAAGTCATCACTAGGCATTTCATGTTCAGGTGAAGGGATTTCCTGTGAGGTCGATTCAACAGGAGAACTTTGATTAGAAGACTGTTCGGAATCTTGTATAGAGGTATTTGATTGTTCTTCTGCAGAGTTGTTTTTATTGTGTAATCTGAAGATGGGCTCAAATATTTTTATTATACTTTTTACATTTTTTATGCCAGACTTTACATTTTCACCAGCCTGAGTCATTTGTGCATTCATTTCCGCACTTCCTTCCTGAATTTCTTTGGATGTTTTATTTATTTGTTCCGTTGACTTTACGGCTTTATTTATACCAGTCTTTTTTGTCTGCCCGGATTGCGCTTGCAGTTCGGGTGAAAAGAAGTAAAAAAAACTGAGAATTAGTACAGAACTGAGAAAAGAATTTGGTTTCATTTGCTATAAATTTAATGAATGAATAAATAGAAGAAAAGAGAAACCGGATCACTCTCCAGATGTGAGCATAGCTAGTAATCCGGCGGGTCAGCCATTAGCTTTTTGGATTTTTACGAAGGGAATTATTTTTTGCATTTGCATCATCATTGTTTTTGTTGTTATCGGTGAATATATCAGGATCATAGGTAATAATCACTTCGTAATCAGGAGGAAATTCATTGCTGTTCTTGAAAGCAGGTCTTTCGTGAACAATGCTGATCTCCTGGTTGCTATTAAGGTTGGTAAAGGGCAAAGTCTTCACCATTTTCTTATCCGCGGTAGAATTTATTTCCCAGAGTTGAATCAATTGTTGGTTGGTATTGGAAGTATAATTTTTTCCCCCAATGTTTTTAACCTTACCGGTTATTCGCAAAATGTCTCCTGTGTTTCTTTTAATGGTCTTGAATTCAATGGAGGTAACTGCAGGATCTATCGTATTTAAGTAAATTGCTTTCTTGCTATCTAGTGTTTGATTCGGAAGTGTGGCGGCCTTTTTAGTGACCTGTGCGTTTACGGTTAGACTGATTAAGAACATTGAACAGAGAATGAAAAATGATTTATTTTTTAAATTTTTCATGGTTTGTAAATATTTATTGAGTGAAATAATGATTTGATTTTCAAAAAATATCAAGGTATTATTGAGCTATGCTTGCCACAAATGGGGTGTTGTTACCGTCAAAACGGACCAATGGTTTTGCACTTTGTGAATATATTTCCCGGTCTCCTGCTCCGTCTCTTGCTAGTATTCTCAGTGCGTCGACATTCCAGTTGTCACCGCCTATTCCTCCACCAAATGTGGTGATGAAACTGATGCTTTTAATTTTGTTGAGTGCAACTTCAGGCTTTAGTTTGACAGATACGGTCTCAGTATAGTTATTGATCCATCGGGCAGCCTTATTGATATTGGGAAATGTTTGCGTTGTGCCATCAATCAACTTAACAATCATATTGACATTATCATTTCCACCGCGGAGATCATCACCGCCTGTTCTTATTTCGACTAACAATTCTTTAACCATTCCATTTGGTCCTGTAGTTGGAGCTTGTAAAAAAGGAGGCGCGGATGATTTGTACTTTTTATCTACAAAGTAGGTCATCCACTTGCATCTTTTATCTTCAACATAATAGAATGAATTATCTGCTAAATTGGGCACCAAGGTCATAATCTGTTGTGGAAAATTGGGATCGCATATAAATATTTTGAAATCTTCTTTATGGTCTTTTAAATCACCTTTGTATTTTCCCAATTGATATCCAATCGCTATTACTTGGTGATGTGGTTTGAATCCTCCATCTCCTGCTTCAAAGAGTCCCAAAGGCACAGGTTTTCCTGCATCGATGAATTTTTTAAGCTCCTCCAGTCTACCTCCGTTAAATCCCTGCAATCCCCAATTAAAAAATTCATTGGTTCTCCAACCGAATGGATTGTTGATCAATTCCAGCCATTTATCTGCATTATCGATGACGGATTTGTTTTGACGGTTAGCAATGTATTGTTGTAGTTTTGTTCCAGTTGCAGGGCGAAACGTTTGCTGAGGGGTTGGATTTTTAGTGAAATAATAATCCAGCATCGCATAAGACATGCCACCGCAAAGACCACCAAAGCGTGGTCCATTCACTCCGGCTACTGTAATTTCTTGTTGAAAGTCGTTTACAAATCTAAAGCCGTGAATTGCCGGATTGAAGCTCGTCATTTTTCTGTTGAGTAATGCGTCATTCACCAACTGTCTGTTCCCGACATTGTTTCTGAGCACTGAGGGGTTTATCTCTTGTGCCATGTTCATTTGGGTAATGAATACCATGGGTACAATGGATAGAATTAATTTAATTAAATTTTTCATGATTTTTGTTTTTAATTGGATAAAAGAATTAATATTTTTATAATAGATTATTTAAAAAAATGTAGTTTATCTTCTTGGAGCAGCCGTTCTTTCTTTATTAAAATGTATTCTCAAACTTTTAAGAATACTGAACCTGACTCCGGAAGCCATCCCATGATGAGAATTTGGGTTTCCCTTCAATTCAAAATCACCAATACTGAATGCAGTTGCAGCGGATTGATAAGGTATTAAAGTTGTAGTCGTTTCCTGCATACTAACATTTGATGAATAATCTAATGCCAGATCGTTAGACTTATGATGATCTCCAAGATTTGTTACAAATTCTATGACAATCCTATCCTCGCGAAGTGCATCCTGACTTACCGTATAACCATAACCCGCCGCCTGACCATTGGGTAATATTAATGTTCTCCTTAGCGCTGATACGGTTGATCCATCATTAGCAAATACGTATCTTTCGGGTGAAGGACCTCTGGCACTTGACATTAGGAGATTGGCAATGGTTCCAAAAACGCCTGCTTCAGGAAATACATTCTCTTTAATGAACATTGAAGCAGATGAATAATCACCCCGGCTCAGTCCATTATCGACAGTACCTCTATTTTGAGTTCTTGGACATGGAATAAGGACACCAGAAGGTAATCTTTCCAGAAATCTGATTTTAACCGTTCCAAAAATTCTGCGGCAATCATTGTTATGTATCTGAGTTGAAAACCCGCAAAAATTAAGATCCGCTCTGGTTGACCGAACGACTCGAATGGATTGAATATCGTTAGGGTATTCCGATCCAAAATTTGGATGATCACCGATGAATATACTTTCCTGCGGAAAATCTTCTCTAAAAGAAATGTAAGCAATGTATCCAGTTAATACTCTTAGTGATATATTTCTTCTGTTGGTGACTGAAGCAGGATAAGTAAAATCCCGAATTTCACCATTATAAAGAGAAGTTGTTCCGCCTCCACCAGGTCCACCAGGCATAGAATAGATAAAAATTTGTGCCTGGATAGAGGTTGAAATCGTGTAAGAACAGGAGATGATAAATAAAACCATTTTTAAATTTTTCATAATTTTTGTTTTATTGTTAATTGATGATACAAATTTCCGATGACCTCTGTGGATAGCCAAAAATCAGGCTTCGCATGATAATGTCTGAATGCAAGCGCTGCCTTCACATGATCATGTGAAGGCTAATTCGACGAGTCTGATTAAAGTAAATTACAATAGGAATGCACTCCCAGACTTTGTCAGGTTATCCTATTAAGAATGTTTTCCTTGTTATAGGATGGAGGCTGGAGTAATTAAATTAGAATATTTAAAAAGCGCTCATTGGTAAATTTATAAATGGCCTCAGTTGCGCTATTAACCTGAAGTTTTTTGTAGATTTTTTTGATGTGTGTACGAATGGTGTCAATGCTTAATCCGGAATGATCTGCTATCATTTTATAACTCATTCCTTTAACAAGACTTTGTAAAATTTGGTTTTCCCGTTCGGTTAAAAGTTCCAGGGTGCTGTTTTTGGAGGGGTTTATTTTGGAAAAACTTTGCAATACTTTTCGCGCCACACTGCCGGTCATGGGAGCGCCCCCGTTCAACACATCGCGGATTGCTGAAATCACGTTTTCAAAATCATTTTTGAGGAGGTAACCATTGGCACCGGCGCAAATGGCATTGTAGATATTTTCATTGTCATCAAAAATGGTTAAGATAATTACGGGAATCTCAATAGCATTCGCCCGAAGAAGTTTTACGGCGGATACCCCATCCATCAACGGCATATCAATGTCCATTAAAATTACGTCTGGGGATTCACTTTTTAAGTCTTCCAGGATGGTAGCAGGATTTTGTTTGGCCAAAACAAGCTGATAATCATTATTCCATTGAAATAAAGCAGAAAGACTGTTTCTAAGATGTTCATTGTCTTCGTATATAAAAATTCTGATCGGCATATAGAATTGTTTCACCAAAGGTAGAGCAATTAATGAATTTATGGATTCACATAATCATGCGAAGGGAATGTACAATAAAACTTCTGTACCAGTGCTCTCTGTATGGATATCAATGCGACCACCGATTTGTTCTGCACGATGAAGTATACTTTTCATGCCAGTACCTGTGTTGTTTGAAGTTCCTTTCCAGAGTCCATTATCCCTGATACTCAATTCAAATCCGTTTGCCTTTTCCTGCCAGTTGATATCGACAACCGTGGCCCCGGCATGTTTAACAATATTATTGATGACTTCTTTAAAAATAAGTAGGACATCCTTCCTAGATTCAATGGATAGTGACTTGTTGAGTAAATTACCATCGACATTAAAGTTGACATGTATTCCCTGAGATTCGAGTGTTTTTGCTGCGAATTCAGACATCCGCGAACTAAGCGCTTCTAGCAATTCGGTATCCGAACGAATTGCCCAAACAATGTCACTCATATTTTGTTGAATCGCCTGACTTTGTTCTTTAATCTGGTCAATCATCAGTTTACTTTGCTGTGGAGCCTGTTCAAAATTCTGACTGGAAACTTTGCTAAGAATATTAATGCTCGTGAGTGTACTGCCTATTTCATCATGGAGATCACGAGCAATGTTGTTTCTAAGTGTAATCAAGGCTGACTGTTCCGCCACTTTCTTTTTTAATTTATAACGTGTAAACAATAAATAGGCCAGCAAGGCTGCAATTATGATAGCGACCATTCCTAATTGAAGGAGGTCGTTTTTCCTACGAATTTCCTTTTCACGTAAGAGTCTATCCTGTTCCAGGATCTTAATTTCCTGCTCATTGTTGTGGTTGATTAATTCTTGTTTATCCCGTTCTGCAGTTACTTCTGTCAATCGCGCATCCTTGAGTTCCTGGTCCTTTTCCAAAATGATTATTTCATTTTCTCTTTTTAGATTGAGTAATTTGCTTACCCGAATAATTTGATTTTGTCTGTCGATTTCAGCCAGTTTCTGTTTTTGTTCTGCGGCCAGTTTGACCAGTAGCAATTCTTTCTTTTCCGTTTCGTACTTGAGATTTAATTCCGAAATCTCGGATTTTGTCTTCTCAGTGATCATGCTGTCCCGGTATAAGTAATTTTTAGTCAAGTGGGAAAAAGCTTCTGTAAAGTTGTTATGCGTTTTGTAAAACTCTGATTTAAGCTGATAATAGGTTTGAAATAGAGGCTTGCTTTGTTGCCTGCTGGCTATATCATAGGCATCTGTATAATAACTTTCTGCACGAAGAGAATCATTCATTTTGTCAGACAATTCTGCACAAGAGATGAGGGTTACAAACAACTTTCCCAAATCACCGCTCTCTTCATTCAAGGCTTTTGCTTCTAAGTACAGCTCCATCGCTTCAGAATATTTCTTCTGTTTGGCAAGCAAGTTTCCGGTATTGGAATAGGCTTGTGCCAAGGCATTTTTAGTCCCTACTTTTTTAGCATATTCCAAAGCCCGGTGCTGGTAAAGTAATGCGCTATCGGGCATCAATTGAGAATACACGGTAACCAGGTTACCTAATGTAGCGCTGATTCTTTTGACATCACCAATGGTCTCCTGGATGCTAAGTGCTTCCTTGAATAACTTCACGCAGGTTTGTTTGTCATTGAGGCGATAATGGCAAATGGCAAGATTTACCAAAGTGTTTGCAGTCTCTTTCTCATCGCCAAGAGCTTCAAAAATTCGAAGGGCTTTTAAATAATGATCACTTGAGATTACATACATGCCGAGCTTATCCGTTGAATAACCCAGGTCGACATAGCAAATACCAATATAAAGAGAATCCCTGATTTTCGAATAGAAATTTAAAGCTGTATGAAGGGATTCTATCGCTTTGGGATATTCATTGATCGTCCTGAAATACTGGGATCTTTGATGATGCGATAAACCCATCATAAGGCTATCCTGTAAGGTTAATCCAAGGATAAATCCTTCATTCAATAATTGTTGTACTTCATTATATTCCGTTTTCTTAACCTTAAGATCCGCCTTTTTAAGCAAGGCAAATCCTTCTCCCCTCTTGAAATTTCTTTGCTTACTATTTATTAAAGCGGTTCCAATAATTTTCAAAGCACTATCGAGTCTGCCCTCGTAATCCAGTTCATCGGCAAGATTTAATAACTTGTAAATTTCTGAAGAGTCCCTGTGTGTATATGTAGCCTGTGCTTCAACAATACCCGGAATGACCACCAGGAAAAAGATACACATCCGAAGTGCAGGCAATTTCATTCTGTTGGGTAACTTACCATTATAAAGCAAATCTAATTAAAAAAAGAAAGGGAAATATGGAAGATTTACCCGTTTGCTTGTGTTTCACATTCAACGAATATGGTTGAAAGCCCAAGGGAGCATCTATACTTCGTAAAATTTCTTTATGTAGCAAGGAATCGATCCTTTTATCGACTTAATCACTCGAAAGAAGTAAATAGGTAAAACAGTTATGGTTTACATTGGGAACTATTAGGTAATACGGATGGACTCTATTTTTTAGCGTAAATCAATCAATTGACCAAATCCTCTTTTCGTCTTTGCTCCAATACCCCTATCCAGTAATATATATTAGGCAAAAGATCATTTGTCTTCTGCTGAAATTGTGGGAAAACCGCCATAAATAAAGTCATAGAAATTAAATACGAATCTCAAGATAAGCTGATAAAACAAGTGTAGCTAGTATTTCAGCGTAGAACTCGATCCCAACACGATATCAGCGGACGAGGGAGTTTAAGGTTAATTTTGAAGTGCCTGTATTATTCTCTGTCCATAAGCCTCGAAAATCCCGAATAGGGCTGTAGTTCTATTAAGTCAAACTCTATTATTTTTCTCTCAACCAATGGCAGCTTATTTAATAGTTTTCTTGCTGCAATTTTATTGTCACATTCAAGAATCAATACAGCATTTTTGTATTCTGTGAAATAGATTTCACGTAGACTATTTGAAAGCATCAACTGATACACGGCTTTCGCTTCATCAATGAGACTTTGAGTTTCTCTTTCCCAATCTATATTTCTTACTTCTCTTTCTAAAGCCAATAGTTTCATTTTAAATAAGGTTTATTTCACCCATCAAATACAATTTAGCCTGACCAGCTATTAAACATCTTTCTCCTTGATACTCACATTGGAGATAGCCTCCTCGCTTAGATAATTGTCGTGCAATCATATTAGTTTTATTTAGTTTTGTTGCCCACAAAGGTGTCAAAGAAGTGTGGGCGGACCCTGTTACAGGGTCCTCATCAATCCCAGATTGTGGGGCAAAGAATCGAGAAACAAAATCTACATTATCGCCTTTTGCTGTCACGACCAATCCTCTGGCATCTAATTTTGCTATTTCATTATAATTAGCTTGTAGAGTTTGTAAGCATTTTTCATTTTCTACAAGAGTAATGTAGTCTGTTTTTCCTTTGTAAACACCTAAGACCTTCATTCCGATACATTTTTCCATGATAGCAAAATATTCTACCGATAAGGGTTGAATCGGATCAGACGGAAAGTCAAGGATTATCCACTCTTGATTTCTTTCAACAGGCAACAAACCACTTCTAAGAGAATAAAACTGAATTTTAGAATCCGGGTAACGGTATTGGTCGAATAGCACAAAACCTGCAGCCAAAGTGGCATGACCGCATAAATCGACTTCTACTGTTGGCGTGAACCATCTTATTTCAAATTCTTTTCCTTTTGAAACGACAAAGGCTGTTTCAGCCAAGTTATTTTCATAAGCAATGGACTGCATCAATTCATCATCCAACCATTTGTCCAAAATACAAACGGCAGCAGGATTGCCTGAAAACAATGTATCGGTAAATGCATCTACCTGATACATTTTAATTTTTTCTTTATCCATAATAATCCATTCGTTTTCTTATTTCATTTTCTGCTTTGTAACCTGCCCATGTCCTACACAGACATAATCCCAAATCAATCGATGAGGTTACAGCACCTGCTGTTATAGTATTATTATCCACAACGATTTTTTCTTCTATTACCGCCCTGCAAAAGGGTTTCAAAATTTCGTAGGCCTCAAAATGCGTTGTTGCTTTTTTATCTTTTAAAAATCCTGCGGCACCTAAAATTAAACTTCCCGTGCAGACAGAGATTTTGTATTTGACAGGCTCGGCTGTTTTTATCCAGTTCAAGAAATCATTATTTCGCATCAGTTTTCTTGTTCCAATGCCTCCTGGTATAATGATACCATCATAATGAGCCAAATTATTTCTTATTTTATTGGGAATAACCTGGAGTCCGAAAGAATCAGCAGCATTTGACGAAAGCGAGCAAATATCCCACGAAAGGTCAGAAATAAATTTCATGGTTCTTAATCGAAGAACGGGGTCATAAATTCCAAAAAAGTCGAGCCACGTGATTCCATTAAAAATTATATAGGCCAGTTTCATTTGATTTTTTATTATTGTTGCCTAAATTAAGGATACACTTTTCTCTAATTTGCCATAACTCATCTATTGAATAGGGTATTTCAGGATTTTCATTCAACCATTTTATTAAATAGTTTTTATGATACCGCACTTTATACCCAGTAATTTGATTGGTCTGAATTTCAGTTTCTTCAATCAAGTCCTTTACAAATTCAACTGGACTTGAGTCAGGTTTAGTGACATCAATCACTTCATATTGAGTTTTCAAATAGCAATGAGCTTCAGGAATGCAAATTAACCGGGCAGAAGTTAGGGTGTTAGCAACTTCCGGTGTGTTTTCCGAATTCATATAAAACAGTCCAAGCATTAACTTTACTTCCTTACAACCATTTTCGTCAGCAAGTTGCTTCAGCAAAGCATGTTTAGTACTGCACGTACCACAGTTCTCTTCAAAAATTGTCAGCAAATCTTTTTTATTATGGTTTCTGCCATAGCTTAATTGCTTTATGAACTCTCTTGCACTCATGAAGTCCCATATACCGGCTTTAATAAATGCATTGGATATTCTGCCTGATGAGGTAATATTAAAGTTTATACTTACTTTTTTTAATAGAAATTTCAACACGGAGTCATTCGTGTAATCAGAAAAAAAGTCGGAGATACCTAATTCTATTAATGAGGAATCATTTATTCCTACAAAATTTAAATTCAAATTTCTTGCAGCTTCATAATCCCACTTACCATCCCCGAATGAAAATATCGTATCATATTCAGTTTTATGATATTTAGTTTTAGCGAGTGCAATGGCTTCTTCAATGATTTCTTCCCTTGAGTATACCGAGTTTGAACTGGATATTAGGGATTGATCGATGACTAATCCTGCATTCGACAATTTAAGTATGGCAGGATTTTTCAGTGAACCGGTTGCAAATGCTATATCAAATTTGAATTGATTAGTTAATTTGTGTAAAAAATCATTGGCTCCTTTTATTTCCGAGATTCTTTTTTCCTTTATGGAATCTGAAAGTGTTTGAGTCAGAATTTTCTCAAACCTTTCAATATCAGAAGGGTTTGATTTTATACCATTCTTGGCCTCGAAAATTGTTTTAAAAATATAACTGTCCGTATGATGTAGATATTCATTCCAGTTATCATTAAAAACAGGAAAACCAAATTCATACAGTGCTTTCTTGAAGGCTGATTGATGCAGTATAACGCTGTCTATCAACGTGCCGTCAATGTCGAAAATTATAAGAACTTTACCCATTTATCCTAATTATTAAATCGAACTTCATTTTCCCATAGTCATACTACCCTTGACTATATTCAATGAATTTTCTCAAGGTAGGCTCACTGTGTAATTCAAAACCATTTTTGAGATACACAGGTTCTCCGGCTTGGGTAGCGTGTAGCTCAAAAGCAGTTACACCCATTTTTTTCCCTTCTTCAATCAACATGTTGATGATTCTCGTGCCTATTCCGTTTCTTCTGAATGCTGGTAGGGTATACATATTCATGATATAACCCCACTTACCAGAGGGGTTCTTAAAATTTCCCGGAGTTTCCCGAAAATGAATTGAACCTATTCCCGCTACTTCATTATTCCTTTTGGCAATGAGTGAAATGCAGCTTTGGTTGGTGGTAGCTTTTTCAAAATATAGCAACAATTGATCCTGCAGTTCCTCTATCTTTTCTTTTGTTTGATCTCCTGCAAGTTCAAGTGCGAAGCGAATTCGATACTCTATAAGAGTTTTTACATCTTCAACTCCAGCTCTATAAATCCTGAATTCATTTTGATTTGGTTTTGGAAAGGACAGCGTATATACCCAGTATTTTTTTTCAAATTGCTCAAATTGACTTTGTTTTTTGAAGCCCATGCTTTCATAAATGTGGCGGGCGGACTGCTGAAATCCAGAGGTGTGTAAGGCAATAACTTTTTCACCGGATTGCTTCGCATGTATTACACAAAATTCTGTTAATTTTCTGCCGATACCATTACCCCAAAATTCAGGTATGACTGCTAATAACCGCATATAACTCCATTCAGCTGAGAACCATTGGTTTGGATTGCCTCTGGGAATGACAAAAGCGGAACCTACTATTTTACCACTGTAGATTGCTACAAAGCATGTAGCGATATTAAAGAGCTCCCTGTAGGTCTGTTCATTCATCAGGTTTTCTTGCCATAGGGTCAAATTTTCTTTTGAGATTACATTCTTGTATGACCAATAGGCCTTTACTGTGACCGATTGTATTCCGACAATATCTCCAACATTGGCTTTTCTATATTGAATCTGTGTCATTGCTTCAGTGCAGTTTTAATTTGTTCGATGTGGGTTTGATTATGCATAGCCACTTTTTCAAATTCCATTTTTAATGTACGAAGGCCTGTTTCGCTATGTATAAATTCCTTTTGAGAATAGGCGTCATGGTATGCATCAATTAAATGGTAATTCATATCACGGCATAAGGAATAGAAGATTTTCTTATTCTTCAATGGCTCATTCAGATAATTGAAAGCACTGTTCCACTCATCCTGGTTAAATGCCCAAATAACCTGCCTGGGTTCTGCTATTATTTTTTTCAGCCGTCCTAAAAAGAGAAACTCAGTGTCGGTAAGGTGGTGCAGAATCTGCCGCACATTCCATTTTCCTCTACCATATGATTTCTGCAAATCGGCATCGGAGCAATCAAAATAATGAAGTGTTTCCTTTTTTGTGCTGAGTAAAAGCTCAAGCAATTCCGTTTTTCTCATGTGCAAAGCTTATAATTTTAAATCACAGTTGATTTCAATGGTGTCTATTTCAGCGCCTAACTGTTTATAAAATTCAATGGCCTTAGCATTCCAGTTTGACACTTGCCACTTTACTTTTTTACATTTTAGGGTTTTAGCTGTCCTGACAATTTCACTAAATAGTTTATGGCCAATACCCATATCCCGATAATCAGGGATGACATACAAATCATCTAAATAAATAGCCTTACCCGACCATGAATAGAAGGCAGTGAAATAGGTAGCAAAACCCAGAATTCTATTTTCAAATTCGGCTACAAAACAATGGAAGTAGTCTTTTTCATTGATCATTTGTTCTGTTGTTATGGAGACTTTTTCAGGAGTTTTTATAAATTCGGAAAACTCCTTTATTAAAGCATAAATACTTTCAAAATCATCAACTTCAGCTTTTCTAATGATCAAGTTCATCATATATAATTAGTTTAATGCAAAATCTACAGCAGCTTTTGAATGTATAAGGGTAGTATCAAATATTGGGAGAACAGAGTCGCTTTGATGGATGACAAGTCCTATTTCCGTGCATCCGAAAATTATTGCTTCTACTTCCTGAGTTTTCATTTTTTCTATTACTCTTTGAAATGTTACTTTGGATTCAACCGTTAGAATTCCCTTTGACAGTTCATTGAGAATAGCATTATGAAGGATATTCTGGTCGTCTTCATCAGGGAGACAGGTGGTAATATCAGCCTGATTTAATGCATCAAAAAAAAAGGATGCACCCATGGTAAACTTAGTTCCCAACAATCCCACTTTATTTAAGTTGAATTTTAATATTTCTCTCGCAGTTTCATCTGCAATGTGTAAAAAGGGAATTCTGATTTTCTTTCTAATGTCTTCAGCCACGATATGGGCTGTGTTGCAACACATCAGTAGACAATCAGCACCTGAATATTCTAAACGAACAGCAATCTCACTTAACATAGTACCTATCCTTTTCCAGTCATTTAAGATCTGAAGTTGTTTGAAGTCATGGTAATTAACAGAGTGTAAAATGATTTTGGCTGCATGATGGCCTCCCATTCTTTGATTCACAAGGTTATTGATCAAGCTGTAGTAGGCTGATGTGGAATGCCAGCTAATACCTCCAATTAAGCCAATGGTTTTCATAACGCTATCTGTTTTTTTCAAAGTAGTTTTTCACACTTTCACTCATTTCCAGTTCCAGCCCAAACTTACTGTCTTGTATTGGTTGCAAGGCCTTCATAACCAGGGGAATTTGACCACTCCATACTTTTTCCGTTATGGCATCATCTCCTATAGGTCCTTCATTTCTTATTTTTACTGAGGCCGAATCAATAGAGAATTTAATAACCAGAGTAGCCTTCAATTGATGCTCATCACCAACCATCACCTCATCCCATCTACCTTTCAAAATGTTTTCAGTAATGGTTTTCATTCCGTTCATTCTTTCCGGTTCGTCTGAAACAAGAACCGCTTTGCCAAATAATATAGCCGACCGATAATTAACCGATGTGTTAAAAAGTGATTTAGCCAAGACAATCCCATCCAGATGGGTAATTGAAATGCAGATGGTCTGACCATCAAGTATTTGATTTAGCATGAAATTTTTAGTTGAACCATGCAAATACAGCGATTCACCATCTCTGCCATAAGCGGTAGGTATTATCATGCTTTGGCCCTGATACTGAAAGGCTACATGACAGAGAAACCCGGCATCTAAAATTGCATTGACGCTTTCAGTGTCGTTTTTTTCTCTTTTGGCACCTCGTATTACTTTGTTAAATTCCATATGACATAATTTTAAATGTTTGGACAAAATTGATGGAAAAAAGCGATACAGTACAGATACAAAATTGTTTATTTAGACCAGTACAGTTAAATTTGGCCCATGAATGAAAAAGAACATATCTATCTGCAAATTGCAAACAGTGTTGAGCATCAGATAAAGAGCGATGTATTAAAGATTGGTGATAAATTACCATCTCTGAGAACGGTTGCCATGGAGAAGGGTGTTAGTCTGACGACAGCTCAAAGATCGTATTTTGAGTTAGAGTGTCGTGGATTAATTGAATCCCGTCCGCAATCAGGCTATTATGTCTCGTATGCCCATAAGTATTTCAAAAATATACCGCAAACAAGCCAGCCAATTATTGCAAACGTGAAAGGCGATACAGAGGAAATCATATTTACCGTATCAAAAAATGTCAGCAAGGCAAAAATTGAACTTTCAACCGGCGTACCAGCAATTGAATTGCTACCGATGGCCAAGATGAACAAAGCCATTGTGAATGCATGCAGAACATTGCCGGACAGTGGATTGAATTATGACAAGTACGGTAATGAGAATTTGAAAAAACAAATTGCGGTTCGCTCTTTGATGTGGGGAGGTAATCTTGCTTCGGAAGATATTCTTACAACCTCGGGAAGCATAGATGGCATTTCTTTCGCATTGCTTGCTTTGGCAGAAAAGGGGGATACGATAGCCGTGGAAAGTCCCGTTTATTTTGGGATTCTTCATTTGGCAAGAAGCCTTGGCTTAAATGTATTGGAATTACCAACAAACCCGGTTACCGGTATCGAAGTTGATGCATTGAAAAATGCACTCGAGAAGAAGAAAGTAAAACTGTGTGTTTTGGTCAGTAATTTCAGCAATCCATTGGGATGTTGTATGCCTGAGGAAAATAAAAAAGCAGTTGTGAAATTAATAGAAAATCACAATGTTCCTCTAATTGAAGACGATTTGTTTGGTGATTTATATTTTGGCAAACACCGCCCAACTTGTTGTAAAACATATGATGAAACAGGATTGGTAATTTTATGCAGCTCATTCTCAAAAACACTGGCTCCAGGCTATCGTGTGGGTTGGATGGTTCCTGGAAAATTCAAAGAAAAAATTGCTCGAATAAAATATTATCATTCTCTATATACTGCATCAATTACTCACGAAGCTATAGGAAGATTTTTGGAAAACGACCGATATGAAAATCACTTACGAAAATTAAGGCACACTTTGCACCGAAATTCTTTGCAGTTTCTTCGTGCCCTTAGCCAGTACTTCCCCGATAGTACCAAAGCTACCATACCTCAGGGGGGGTTACATTTGTGGGTAGAGTTGAACAAAAATACGAATACAGTTGATCTTTACAATACCGCCATGGCAAACAAAATAAGCATAGCCCCCGGCAGGATGTTTACACTTCAAAATCAATACAATAATTGTTTTAAATTGAATTTCGGATTGTTATGGAATAATAAAGTTGAAGGGGCATTGAAATTGTTGGGTAAGTTATCAGGCCAATTGTAAATAAAAGGTCAGCCAGCGAAGAATTTGTGGCTAACTTATTTTTAACAACCATCGGGAACCTAAAATTACCCATTAAGGTAAATTCATGTGAATGCCTTAAATTTGAACGACGAAATTTTTATACAAGATGTCAGCACGCTCTAAAAAAAGTTATTCAATACACTTATATGAGTTTGTGAAAGATATTCCGGTTGTTTGTCCGATATGTCACAAGCAAGCTATGGTGAAGACCGGGGCATATCATACGATGGAGTACGATAAAAATGACATCAAAATGATTTGCGTTCATTGCGGTTTTAGTGATAAACTCCAGGATGTATCACATCGTGTCGATCCAAAACAACATAAAGGTCAGGTATTGATTTTTGGCGAACCCATCGACCCATTTTTCCACCAACCCCTTTGGCTTCAGATAAATGTGTTAGGAGAAATCTTGTGGGCTTATAACTTGGAGCATTTATCATTATTGGAAGAACATATTGGCGCAAAACTCAGAGAACGGAATCAATTAAGCCCAAGGATAAAAAGTGTGGGGGCAAGGCTGCCTCGTTGGATGGTTTTGGCAAAACACCGAAAGGAAGTGATGAATGCAATTCAAAAATTAAAGGAAAAGGATAAATGAACGATTTGAATAGGATGCGACTGGATACACCAAGATTGATCATTGAGCCACTAAGGGTACAACATTCAGCATTTATTTTGAATTTACTCAATTGCCCTGGATGGCTGGAATTTATTGGTGACCGCAAAGTCACGGATCTCCAAACTGCTGAAGGGTATATCCAGAAAATGGATGCAAATACCAACGCTCATTTCTTTGTATATTCATTGCGAGTAACAAATGATCCTATTGGAATATTGACCATTATCCAGCGGGACGAATACCCTTTTCCTGATTTGGGATTTGCTCAACTACCTGAATTTGAAAATAAGGGTTATGCATGGGAAGCTTCAGAAGCTTTTATGAAAAAAGTACTGCAACTTACCCATTGGGACGTTCTCATGGCCATTACAAAACCGGATAATTTAAAATCCATCAAGTTATTGGAAAAACTGGGCTTTACACTTAACCAACAAACTGAATCTCTAAGCATTTTCGAAAGATGTTCAATAACGGATAAATGATCTGTAGTATAGATTTTTACATAGCCGCTATTGACACATGAAATTTTAACCAAAGAGGTTCGGAATTTTAACAGATGGTAATAATATTTCTCCGAAATTGCAGCGAATAATAAAATCTCTATTTTCCATGGATTCATTCAACCGCTTTTCGAAACAAGTTTTATATGCCATCCTGATCCTATTGGGTATTCAAACGCTTGGTGCACAGTCAACACCTTGCCAGGATTCAAACTTTAGAAAATTTGATTTCTGGATTGGTGAATGGACGGTCTATCGAAAAGATGGGCAAAAAGCCGGCGACAGTAAAATTACATTGATTTTAGATAGTTGTGTGATTCTGGAAGAATGGACCAGTGCAAATCCGCAAAAGGGACTTGTATATAAGGGAAAGAGCTTTAATGTATTCAATGATGTGACCAAACAATGGCAACAAACCTGGGTAGACAATACCGGAAATACAACGGAATTTCTCAGGGGAGAGCCCATTGAACAAGGCATTCGGTTTTATGCAGATCAGGTTGCCGGACCACAAGGTAAATGGTTTAAAAGGCGATTAAGCTTTACCCAACTTCCCTCTGGAAATGTTCGCCAAATCGGGGAACGGAGCGACGATCAGGGAGTACAGTGGCAAACGGAGTATGACCTGGAATATCGGAGGAAACCCCAATAAGCTTTGCGGAATCGGATGCTTGCATTACCAATCGATATTTTTTCTCCCATTTTGCGCTAACAGATGGATGTAATAGTCCCGCGTGGATTGGGCACGTTCATCAATGCTCTTCCACACCCTTTCCTTTGGAGACATGATGGTTTCCTGCCACCATTCCGGATGGGTAAGCACCTGCAGACGAGGCGAACTAACGTTCGTTAGTACTTCGGATAAACGCCGATGCCTCCAATAACCGTTAGAGTCCGAACAATAATCGACTTGTGTCTTAAAATAGCTGGAATAGGTATTGATCAATCCGGAATAATGAGAAGCTTCACATTGTAAATCAAATGCCGAAGGGTTATGGAATGAAAAAACTTCGACCGCAAACCCCAAAACATCATGGATCAATTGCTTTTCAATTTTTAATGCGGATTCCAGCTGTTGGATATTTTCTATTTGATAATAAGCGCTGTCAAAATGCAATTGGATCGAATGCCCCATGGCAGCAATTTCACGCACCAGTTCGGTATTGCTTTTCTCCAATAAATTGTAAAATTCTGAGTGTGGCAAAACAAAGTACTGACCCGAAATTCCTTGCTGGTATTCAAGCACAGCAAGCCGGTGTGCAGATGGAATAGACATGTCCAAATCATGTCTCCAGATCGCATAGTGATTCATTTGTAAAGCATCCCGATAACTTACCACTGGATAATGTTGCTTAACGCACAACAACAGTTTTTCATACTCCTTTAGTGTAAAGTCACTGAAATGATATTGTATGCTGTGTTCACTCATATAGGGATAAAATCAACACGGTAATTTAGTCGCGTTTAAATTCTTCGAACAAAGATAGCAGGATTCATTCATGCATTTTGTATGCCTTCTAAACGTTCAAACCAAAGATCCAGTGCTTCAAAATCAAACCATCCGGTTTTAGCTTCCTTTCCCGGATGTAAGACAAATCCTTTATAATCTTTAAATTGGACAGGATCATCTTCTACCTCTAGTTCAATCCACCGTGTGGCAGGAAGATCGGAAACTTCGGAAGGTTTGCAAATCCGTTCAGGTCCGGGTTCTTCGCTTTGAGAAGAATAAGGCAAAAAACAGAACCCTGAATAGGGTTTTGTGAGCCCATTCAGAAAATAATAACCACTTACCTGATCATGAAGAGTGATGCACAATTCATGTTGACCATTGCAGACAGCAATTATCTGGGGCCCCTCCAACCATTCCCGGAATAAATGAATCAATCGAAGGGCTTCTTCGGCTCCGGATTCCGGCACCAGGATACCAATGTAATCTACACCTTTAGCAGCAAGATAACGGGCTATGGTCAAGTCCGAAACCGGATAGGCAAATACGGGGTACAATTTATGAAAGCTCATCAAACAATATTCCGTTATGGTTTTTAATCTGAAAGGATTTCCTATGATGCTTACTCAATCCATATTCATCGATGGCTAGCAGGTGTTGCGGTGTCCCATAGCCTTTGTTGCGATGCCAATGATAAAAAGGATATTCCACATGCAACGATTGCATAAACTCATCCCGGTAAGTTTTGGCCAAAATTGAAGCCGCTGCTATACTTTGGAATAAAGCATCGCCTTTGATGATACATTGTTGTGGAAAAGGCAATGAGGGTATGGCAATTCTCCCATCAACCAAAACCAGACTGGGTTTCTGTACCAAGGCGATGACCGCATCAAACATGGCTTTCAGAGAGGCCTGAAGAATATTGATCCGGTCAATCAGAATGGGGTCTGAATAACGAACGGCATAACAGATGGCTTTCTCTTCTATCACTTGACGAAGCACATTGCGGCTACCTTCACTCAATTTTTTGCTATCGTTCAGCCCTTCAATCGGATGATCCGGATCCAGCATGACGGCTGCTGCAAACACCGGACCCGCAAGGCATCCTCTTCCGGCTTCGTCACATCCCACCTCATATTTAATATTTTTATAATATGTTGCTAAATTTGGCTTCAGATTGAGTGTTTTTCGTTACATTTGCGGGTCGAAAAGTAAGAAAATATGCGTAGTTGGTTCGTTCTCCTTTGTTTTGTTTTTACTTTTTTAAATACGCCTGTCTTTGGTCAGCAAAAGTGGCAATCCGCTACGATCTATCTAGAAGGAAAAAGCCTGCAGCAATTGATGGCCACCGGGATTGCTTTTGATCATGGGCATTACCATCCAGGAGAATCCTTTCATGGAGATTTCACCGAGGTTGAACTAGAAAAAATTCGCAATGCAGGCTTCAAGGTTCAAAAGCAAGCCTATGCGAAGCTGGATCCAAGGAGTTCGCCCAATAATTGCAATCCGAATACCCTTTCGGCTCCGGAATACACGCTACCCGTCAATTACCCATATGGCTCAATGAATGGTTTTCCAACCCTCAGCGAAATGTATGAATCTCTTGAATTGATGGAAGCTTTGTATCCAGGTCTGATTACTGTACGGCAAGTCATTGGCAATTTTTATACGACGGAAGGAAGGCGCATTTATTATGTAAAAATTTCTGACAATCCTTATGCAGATGAAGACGAACCGGAAGTTTTGTACACGGCACTACACCATGCCAGGGAACCGGCTGGAATGACCCAAATGTTATATTTTATGTGGTATCTCCTGGAAAATTACCACCGGGACCCTCAGGTTAAAAACCTTGTCAATGGCAGGGAATTGTATTTTATTCCTTGTGTAAATCCAGATGGGTACGCATATAATGAATCCTCAAACCCAACGGGAGGAGGATACTGGAGAAAAAATCGCAATCCTAACTTGGACGATATTGGCACGGATCTCAATCGCAATTATGGCTATGGCTGGGCATTTAACAACGATGGATCCAGCCCGGTAGGAACTTCGGATGTCTATCGTGGTACGGGTGCTTTCTCAGAAGTCGAAACCAAAGCGGTAAAATATTTCTGTGAACAACATGACATATCCATTGCGCTGAATTATCATAGCCATGGTGATTTACTCATCATACCCTGGGGATATCTCAATCAACCCACAGAAGACTCTCTACTTTATTATTCCATGGCGCACCAAATGACGCGTTTCAATCAATTTAAAGTAGGGACCTCCAACGAAACACTGAATTATTCGGTAAATGGAGTTTCTGATGACTGGATGTATGGAGAACGGAATGCAAAAAGAAAAATTCTGGCTTTTACCCCTGAAATTGGTTACGCTTTTTGGCCAAACCGGAAAGACATTTTACCCATCAATCAATCTTCACAATACATGAATTTCATTGCGGCATGGAATGCAGGAAGCGCAACCATGACCACTGAAACCGGCCCGGTATCTCTATCCGGTGATACAGCATACCTCGAATTGAACATTACGCGCACCGGCCTGGTCCAGGACAGCATTCATGTGTCGATTGGTGCGGATAAACCAGGAATACGATTTATTGAACCCAAAACATCAATCCTTTTACAAGCTGGAGAAACTTACAAAGGAAAATTTACCTACGTGATCGAACAAAAAATTAGCCGGGGAGATTCAATTCAATTTAACATTGAAGTAAACACTGGTCTGTTTAAAGAACAAGTGATCAGTCAAAAAATATTTCTTGGAGGGCCAAACTGGAAAGAAGATTTCGAAAAACTTACGGATTGGTTTTTTAAAGGAACGGGTTGGAATTTAACCAATGAGACATATGTTTCGGCTCCGGAGTGTATTACGGACAGTCCGTTAAAGCCTATGGATCCCAATGTGCTTAAAATCCAGCAATATAGTCAGGGAATCGACCTAACGAACGTTCGTTATGCTTATTTACGGTTCAAGGGCAAATGGCAGATGGATTCAGAAAATGATTTTGCCCAGATTAAAATTTCTACCACCGGTGGAGAATTTGAACCTTTATGTGGTTATTATACGGTAAATGGCAATCTTTCACAAGCATTTGACGAACCCGTGTATTGTGGAGTTCAACAAGATTGGATAACGGAATACATTGATATCAGTAAATATTCAGGAAGGATTATATACTTACAGTTGTACATGTATTCCGGAGCCAACCTGGAAGGAAATGACGGGATTTACATCGATGATGTAGAAATTTTTACCAATATCGCAACTCAAAACCTCCAGGAGGAATTATGGAATGATCGTGTTTACCCACAACCTTGCGATGGATATTTTACTTTATACACGGAAGAAGCAAACACGGCCGAACAAAATAAATTTATTTTGACCAATGCGGCCGGAGTATCGCATTCCATAGTACCTCAACAACACGATCAATTTTTAAAATTCAACGTTTCAGATCACCCGACAGGTGTTTATTATTTGAGTTGGATTTCTAAAAAGGGTAGCCCGCGGCAAATAAAAATTTTATTGCGTTAATTAAATACATGGATTTAAGTTTTCTTTCCCGCCTTCAATTGTCGGATCGCAATGAAGGCAGCTATTGTGGCGATACCATATATCCTGCGCAGCAGTATATGACTTCATCTTCTCCGGTGGATGGAAAAAAAATTGGAGAGGTCGGCATCACCACTCGAGACCAATACCATACCATCATAGAAGGTGCAATTCAGGCACAAAGGCAATGGCAGGCTCTCCCTGCACCCCGCCGAGGTGAAATGGTCCGTGAATTTGGAGAAGCCCTCTTAGCAGTTAAAGAGGATTTGGGGAGGCTGGTTTCTTATGAAATGGGAAAAAGTTTACAGGAGGGCCTGGGAGAAGTCCAGGAAATGATAGACATCTGTTTTTTTGCTACCGGACTTTCAAGACAATTGTATGGTCTCACCATGCATTCTGAAAGGCCACAACATCGAATGTACGAACAGTGGCATCCTTTGGGAGTCGTGGGTGTAATTTCTGCATTTAATTTTCCTGTAGCCGTGTGGTCATGGAATGCAGCCATTGCATGGGTTTGTGGTAATGCCGTCGTGTGGAAGCCATCTGAAAAAACACCCTTGTGCGGAGTGGCTTGTCAAAAAATTATCCAGTCCATTCTTAAAAAACACAATCTACCTCATGGAATCTCAAGCTTGATCAATGGAGATTATCAGGTGGGTGAATGGATGAGCCATGATCAGCGAATACCTCTAATTTCGGCAACGGGTTCCACTCGAATGGGAAAAGCCGTTGGTACAGCAGTATCCTCTCGTTTAGGAAAAGCCTTGTTGGAACTGGGTGGAAATAACGCCATCATTGTCACGCCTTCCGCAGACTTGAAATTGACTACCATGGCGGTGGTTTTTGGGGCTGTGGGAACTGCTGGTCAGCGATGCACTACCACTCGCAGACTGATCGTTCATGAAAGCATTTATGATTCAATGAAAGGTCATTTGCAAAAAGCCTATGCTCAATTAAAAATTGGCAACCCGTTGGATTCAGCGAACCACGTTGGGCCCTTGATTGATCAACATGCCGTGGAACAATACGAAAAGGCCCTTATGGCCATTGAGTCACAGGGAGGAAGCATGCTGATCCCTGGAGGCAAATTGTCAGGCCAGGGATTTGATGGAGGTTGTTATGTTAAGCCATGCATCGCTGAAATTCATCATGAGGCTTCCATAGTGCATCAGGAAACTTTTGCGCCTATTTTATATCTGATCAAATACAGCCAGCTGGAAGAAGCCATTCAAATTCAAAATGAAGTTCCGCAGGGTTTGTCGTCATCCATCATGACCAATGACCTCAAAGAAGCTGAAAAATTCTTATCTCATGGCGGTTCAGATTGTGGAATTGCCAATGTGAACATTGGCACAAGCGGAGCTGAAATTGGAGGAGCTTTTGGAGGGGAAAAAGAAACCGGAGGAGGACGCGAAAGCGGATCTGATTCCTGGAAAGCTTATATGCGAAGACAAACCAACACGATAAATTACAGTCAGGTACTCCCGCTCGCACAAGGAATACAGTTTAATTTAGAAGATAGAGGTTAGAAGATAGAGGTTAGAAGATGGTTGTTAGAAGATGGATGTTAGAAGATAGATGTTAGAAGATGGTGGTGGTAGAGGATAATGGGTTGATCGTGGTAAGTGCTTTAAGAAACTACTCAGATTTTGCTAAACAATACCTGAATTAATGAACTAACAAACGTTAGTTTATTTCACGGTGTTTCCCATTATTTCCAAAAACTTTCCAAACCTAAATCCCTCCATACCTCCACCCCTCCCACCCTCAGGAATGTAGGAATGTGAAAATCAATTATTTTTAACTAACATACGTTAGAATTGGTAAAATTATATTTTCATAAACCCCTAAACCTCCAAGCCTCCAAGCCTCCAAGCCTCCAAGCCTCCAAGCCTCCAAGTCTCCATATCTCCATATCTCCAAGTCTCCAAGTCTCCATATCTCCATATCTCCAAGTCTCCAAGTCTCTATATCTCCAAGTCTCCATTCCTCCAAGTCTCCATTCCTCCAAGTCTCCAAGTCTCCACCCTAATTATTTCCCCAGATTTGGCCCAATTCATTAGTTTTACTGAAAATTTTATTGAAATGGCGCATCATAGAATTCCCAACGCCATCATTCGTCAGGTTTTTCACCTGGTGCTGATCCTTGGATTAGCGGGTATGATTTTCTGGCAACTTCATCTGTTCTTACCAGCTTTTCTGGGTTCATATACTTTGTATATACTTTTGCGAAGACCTTATATTTATCTGATTTCCAACTGGAGGTTCCCAAAGGCTTTGGCTGCTGGTGTGCTTATGTTGTTAAGTTTATTGATCATAGTGATTCCCTTGAACTCCTTGATTCAACAATTGAGTTCGCGAATACTTCCCGAAATACAAAATACCAGGATCATTTGGTCTTCCGTAGAGCAATTTATACATGAACTCGAAGCAAAATATAGAATCGAAATACTCACACAGGAGAACATCACGAATCTAGGAGATTTTGTTTTGAAGGAATCGAAAAACTTGCTGAGTGCAACGTTTAACAGTTTGGGCTTATTGGGTATAACGTATTTTGTTTTGTTTTTTTTGCTTACAGGTGGTGCGAGAATGGAACATGTATTTACCTCGTGGTTGCCATTGCGTTTGAAGAACCTACAATATTTTCGTGAGCATTTGAATAAACTGGTTTTTTCTAATGCCGTAGGAATTCCGCTAGTGTCATTTTTTCAATCGCTGGTAGCATTTATAGGCTATTGGATTGCCGGAGTACAAGAGCCCTTGCTTTGGTTTGTTGTTACCTTCTTTGCATCTTTTATTCCTTTTCTTGGAGCCATGGTGGTATACATTCCGTTGTCCATCATGTTGTTTTACAATGGTGCCCAAAATGGAGGCATATTTTTATTGATTTACGGATTTACAGTTGTTGGTTCGGTAGATAATGTTTTCCGGCTGATGATCCAGAAAAAAATTGGCGATACTCATCCATTGATCACCATATTTGGTGTCATTGCCGGGCTCAAACTATTTGGTTTTATAGGCCTCATTTTTGGTCCGATATTGCTTTCGCTATTGATCTTGTTGATCGACGTGTATTTGAAGGAATATGGCGAACTGACAACAGGTGAATAGATCTTCGCAAGCTGCTAAGGTTGATTAATTTTGCACAACTTAATTTGAAATAACGATGTGTATAAGGCATCTCTTTTATTTTTGGACCCTTTCCCTGTCATGGTTCACAATCTCTTCTGTTTACGGACAATTAACTTTTCCGGTGAATGGTGTCAGGCATCCAGACCATAGTACATTTTTGCTGCGCAATGCTGTGGTTCATCAGGATAGCCATGTGGTATTATCCAAATCCAGTTTGTTGATACGGGATGGAATCATTGTGGACATTGGACCCAAAATAATGGTGGGAGACTCTGTCCAGGTGCTGGACATGGAAGGAAAACATCTTTATCCTGCCTTCATTGAGCTGTATTCGAGTTTCGGTATGCCGGAAAAGAAAAAAACCATCGAGGAAAATTCTTATTTAAGTAACCGTGAAGGGGCTTTTGGATGGAATGAAGCATTGCGAACAGACTACATGGCTTCTGCTGTTTTTCGGTATCAGGAAGAGGCAGCTTCAAAGTGGAGAAATGCAGGTTTTGCTATGTTACAAACGCATGTTCCGGATGGTATTTCCAGAGGCTCTGCTTGTGTTACATTACTTAAACCGCAAAGTGAGAATGAAATCCTAGTCACCACAGCATCTTCACATGTATTAAGTTTTAATAAAGGGAGTTCCTCTCAGTATTATCCAAGTTCATTGATGGGCAGCATTGCCTTGCTACGCCAAACCTATCTCGATGGAACTCACTACCAGAGCGCAATACGTCCATCCGAAGTAAATCTATCGTTGGAAAATTGGAATCAACTTCAAAAACTACCGCAGCTCTTTGTGGCTGGTTCAAGCTTAAATGTATTACGAGCTGCAGCCATTGCTAAGGAATTTAAAACGAGTTATTTACTTTTTGGAGACGGCCGGGAGTATCAATGGGCCGAAGAGATTAAGCAAACAGGAATGCCCTGTATAATACCAGTTCAGTTTCCTGCTCCTTTCGAGATCAAAGATCCTATGGATGTTTTGCAAATTGATCTAAGCGATTTAAAGCACTGGGAATTGGCTCCGGCCAATGCAGGGATACTGGCAAAGCAGGGTATCTCATTTATGTTTACCAGCGATGGTTTGCAAGATCCGAAGGAATTCCTAACAAACGTTCGCAAGGCGGTTAAATATGGACTATCAGTAGCAGTAGCCTTACATGCCATGACTGCAGGTCCTGCAGGATGGCTCGGACTTTTGCCACAAACCGGAACTATCCATCGCGGTAAATGGGCCAATATCATTGTAACCGACGGACCCTTGTTTGAAGAGAACACGCAGATATTGGAAACCTGGGTCAAGGGAACCTCTTACAGGATTATTGGAGAACCTGAAGATCAAGTGTTGGCCGGTAATTATGAAATTTTATTGGATACCCAGGTTATTCGATTTTCAATACAAAAGATAGATCATAAATGGCAAATCAAAGCCAAAGTAGCTGATACCAATGCCATTCGTGTGAGACTGGAGAATGAGGGCCGGTATTTGCATGGTAGTTTGAACCGCGAGCAAAAAGGAAGTGTGCTGATTTCCGCTTGGATGACAAACGACACGTTATGGAATGGAAAAGCATTAATGGAAGATGGAAGATGGCAGGAAATCCTGATCCGGAAGACAGAAGAGCAAGCAGATACAGTGCAAAGTAAAAATAATAACCCAAAACTAACAACCGATAGTCTTGGAGCGCTAGTGCATCCTTTTATGGCATATGGTTGGCAACATCCCCCACGAATGCAAAAATACCTGATTAAAAATGCTACCGTATGGACCAATGAGCCTGATGGAATCAAAAAGAATTGTGATGTGTTGGTAGATGGAGGAAAAATTCTAGAGGTAGGCAGCAACTTATCCGGAACGGGAGCCACAATTATAGATGGAACAGGAAAACATCTTACACCCGGTATCATAGATGAACATTCTCACATCGCCATACAAGGAGGTGTAAACGAGTGTTCACATTCGGTCACCGCAGAAGTCAGAATCGGGGATGTCGTCAATAGCGAGGACATCAACGTTTACCGCCAATTAGCGGGCGGTGTAACGATGGCGCAATTATTACATGGATCCTGCAATCCGGTGGGAGGTCAAAGCGCACTCATTAAGATGCGATGGGGTTATTCACCTGAAAAAATGAAAGTATCAGGAGCTGATCCATTTATCAAATTTGCTTTAGGAGAAAATGTAAAGAGAAGTGGAGGAAATCAAACCAACCGGTATCCAGACACGCGAATGGGTGTAGAGCAGATCTATCTGGATGCATTTGAGCGAGCAAGGCAGTACGATTACAACAGGAAAACCAAGCCGGAGTCCACGAGAAGAGATCTCCAATTGGAAGCATTAGCAGAAATAGTCAATAAAAAAAGATTTATTACTTGCCATTCATACGTACAATCTGAAATCAACATGTTGATGAAGGTTGCAGAGCGATTTGGATTTCGTGTCAACACCTTTACGCATATCCTCGAGGGATATAAAGTTGCAGACATCATGAAGCGCCATGGAGCAGGTGCGGCAGGGTTTTCAGATTGGTGGGCTTATAAATATGAAGTGTATGAAGCGATTCCCTACAATGGAGCCTTGTTGCATCGGGAAGGAGTGGTTACAGCATACAATTCAGATGATGCGGAAATGGCCAGGCGCCTCAATCAGGAAGCGGCTAAAGCGGTCATGTATGGGGATGTTCCTGAAGAAGAAGCCTTAAAATTTGTAACCCTCAACCCGGCAAAGTTATTGCATGTAGACCATCTGGTTGGAAGTATCCGGAAAGGCAAAGATGCAGACCTGGTGTTGTGGAATGAACATCCACTGTCTGTGAAAGCAGTAGCCGATATAACCTGGGTGGATGGCATAAAATTTTATGATCGAAGCGAAAATGACTCCAGACAGAAAGAAATAAGCAAGGAAAGAAACCGCATTTTGCAGAAAATGTTAAAAGCAGCTGAAAACGGCGAAAAACCTCAGAAATTCGGATCTAGAAAACGACGACTTTACCATTGCGATTCAGAAGGAATGGACGATTACGAAACAGAAGAAGAAAATCACTGATATGAATTTATTTAATACTAGGTTTACCTCAAGACAAGTGCTGATCTTGTGTTTAGTAATTCACGCTTACGGTGGACTCATTTCACAACCAACACCTGCCCCAACGCAAAAAGAATCCATAGCTATAGTGGGGGCTGATATACATGTGGGAAATGGTCAATACATTCCGGCTGGAGTCATAGCATTTCAACAGGGGAAAATTACGTATGTGGGCAATTCACTTTCAGAAGCTGGCAAAGTTCAAAGAGTGATTGAGGCTAACGGAAAACAACTGTATCCGGGATTAATTGCATTGGCCAGCAATCTGGGACTTGCAGAAATTGAACAAGTAAAAGCCACTTTGGATTATCGCGAGTTCGGAAACTACAACCCTAACGTTCGTTCGTTAACTTCATACAATACAGACAGTAAAGTAATTCCAACGGTAAGAAGCAATGGAGTGCTGATGGCACAGGTTGCCCCACAAGGGGGGGTGATCTCCGGTCAATCTACCTTGTTTCAGCTGGATGCATGGAATTGGGAGGACGCAGCATATCGTTCGGATGAAGGAATTTTTCTCAACTGGCCCAATCCATCAGGCGCTGGTCGCAGAGGAGATGCAGGAACAACAAATTCATACGAAAAGGAAGTGAAGGTTTTGGTAGATTATTTTGAAAAGGCCAAGGCCTATTGTGCTGAAACCACTCCAGCAGATAAGCATCTTGCGTATGAATGCACCAGAGCACTCTGGAATCAGAAAAAAACACTTTACATCCAAGTAAACCGGGCAAAAGCAATGATTCATGCAATCCAATTTTGTAAAAAGTATGGCTTGCGTTTTGTATTGGTTGGAGCCCAGGATGCTGCATATCTGTTAGACCTTCTTAAGGCTGAAAATGTTCCTGTGATTCTGGGACAACCGCATAGATTACCTTCGTATACCGATGAAGCCATTGACCTACCCTTTACCCTACCTGCGAAACTGGACCAGGCAGGAATATTGTTTGCACTAAGTCTCAATGGTTTTTGGGAGCAACGAAATTTACCTTTTCAGGCGGGCCATTGTCTGGGTTACGGAATGCAATACGAACGGGCGTTAGCCTCCGTAAGCCTGAATGCTGCTAAGATCTTAGGAGTAGAAGCACTTTGTGGAAGCATTGAAACGGGAAAGGATGCCACTTTTTTTATCAGCGATGGAGATGCATTGGACATGCGTTCGAATAAAGTGACAATGGCATTTATTCAGGGTCGCGAGGTTGATCTGGACAATAAGCAAAAGGAATTATACAGACGGTATGGGAGTAAGCCGAAATAGTATTGCTGAAAGATAACCGGTAGATTAAGGACACTTCTAAATATTATTCTTCACCGGATTTTTCTACATGAAGGATGTGTAAGAGGCGATGTATTATGGGGGCTAGAAATACCGCAGAAATACTCAAGAAGGCAACTCCGCTATACAAAGCATAAAAGGAAGAAAATAGTTTTGCAGCTACGCTATTCATTTCTTTTACGGGTCCCATCCCGGTTAAGATCATGCTGGTCATGTAAAAACTATCGACGAAATTCAATCCCGCAAATGAGCAATATCCAGTGGTCCCGATAGCTAAAGAAATTAGAATCAAAACAAAAGAGTATATGGCATAACGCCCAACCCGGACTACAAAATGAGGGAAGGAAACTAAGTTTTCTCTCCTGTGTTCAAGCTTCATGTTTTTTTATTTGTTTTAGTAAATCTTCCAGATAATCGACCTGGACTTCTTGTATTTCCAGTAATTTTTTATTTTGATGAATAAGTAAATGGTCCATTTTTTCACTGAGCAGTTTAATTTCCAGTTCTGCTTTGAGATTAATTTTGTAATCGTGTTCTGCACGAATCCGGTCTTTTTCTTCTTGGCGATTCTGACTCATCATGATGATTGGCGCCTGTATGGCAGCGAGACAGGATAAAATAAGATTGAGAAGAATAAAAGGATATGGATCGAAGGGTTGGAAAAGAAACCAAAGACTGTTAAATAGAATCCAAATAAAAAGAAAAATCGAAAAAGCACCAAGAAACCGCCAACTCCCTCCAAAAGTTGCAATGCGGTCTGCCATACGTTGCCCAAAACTTAAAGGTTTATCCAATTCAATTTGAACGTTTTCACTCAGTAAGGAATTATCGCGAATGGCATTCATGACATCCTGATCAATCACCGCCAACTCACCTTTTTCTTGCTCGACCAGTCGTGCAAGGTACATACGACGGTAAACATTTAATTCATCCAATGAAATGAAGTCTTCTTTTGAAATTTTGGGATATTGTTCCCGTAACAATTGGAGTATTCCTGGGCGGAGGTCATTTACCAGTACTTCTTCTCCATGGCTGATTTCCATCTGTGTTATAAAACTCTTCATCATATTAAGAGCCATTTAGGCTTAAACAAAAGCTAAAATTACAGCAATTTTGGAAGTCAGATCCTTTTACCTTTAGGGGGGTAAGAGAGAAGGAGGAGATTCATTTTGGTAGCCATTATTTACTTTCAACAAAGTCCTTTGTAAGTTTGAAGAGTTCCGACATTTTGATGATGTTTGCATCCGATGAGAATAGCAATAGCACAATTAAACTACCACATTGGAAACTTTGAGGAAAATTTTCGTGTGATGGAACGGGCGATTCAAAAAGCCCGAATGGAAAAGGCCGACCTCATTTGTTTTAGTGAACTTTCGGTTTGTGGTTATCCACCGAGAGATTTCTTAGAGTTTAAAGACTTCATACGTCGTTCTATGGATGTTGTGAATCGGCTATGTAAGTTGTCTGGAGACATTGGCATTGTCGTTGGTGCACCGACAGTCAATCCTGAACTGGAAGGCAAAGATTTGTTTAATTCTGCTTTTTTCCTTTACCAACAGCGCGTAGTAAGCATTACACACAAAGCACTTTTGCCAAACTACGATATTTTTGATGAATACCGCTATTTCGAACCAAATCGTCAGTTTTCGACCGTTGGGTTTAAAGGGCATCGAATCGCCATCACCATTTGCGAAGATATCTGGAACCTGGGAAACAGTAATCCTCTCTATACCATTTGTCCAATGGATAAATTGGTATTGGAGAAACCCGATTTTATTCTCAATTTATCGGCATCCCCATTTGATTATGAGCATGCGGATGCAAGGAAAGATGTGGTTCGTGAAAATGTTTTGCGTTACAAGCTTCCCATGTTTTATGTCAATTGTTTTGGCGGTCAGACCGATATGTTGTTTGATGGGGGCTCTCTGGTTTACACACCGCAGGGGGCATGCTTTGAGGAGTTGCCATTTTTTGAAGAAGCCATTCGCGTATATTCATTGGAGGAGGTGGTCACGAGTGCATTGGAACGAGAACAAACCATAGAAAATATTGAATTGATCCACCAGGCATTGGTCATGGGAATCAGGGACTATTTTGCCAAAATGCGTTTTAAAAAAGCCATCATCGGACTATCCGGTGGTATTGATTCGGCATTGACGACGGTATTGGCAGCTGAAGCACTTGGAGCAGAAAATGTGATGGTCTTGTTGATGCCTTCCCAGTTTTCATCACCGGGTTCTGTCTCAGATTCGCTGGAGCTAATACGACGTCTGGGTGTATCCTATCAATTGATTTCAATAGAATCCGTTTTTCAATCTTATCAGCAGGTTTTATCTCCATATTTTAATGAAATGCCAACGGATGTTACCGAAGAGAATCTTCAGGCGCGTATAAGAGGTATGCTGTTAATGGCGTTTTCAAATAAATTTTCACACATATTGCTCAATACCACCAATAAAAGTGAAATGGCGGTTGGTTACGGAACACTATACGGAGATTTGTGTGGTGGATTGGCAGTATTAGCAGATGTGTATAAAACGCAAGTGTATCAGCTTGCACATCATATCAATGGACAGCGGGAAATCATCCCCAATAACATCATTGAGAAAGCGCCTTCGGCGGAATTGCGGCACAACCAAAAAGACTCCGATTCATTGCCGGAATACGATATCCTTGACCGCATTTTATACCAATACATCGAAAAGCGAAAAGGCCCTTCGGAATTGATGGAAATGGGATTTGAGGAAGCCCTGGTTTATCGTGTTTTACGATTGGTCAACCGCTCCGAGTTTAAACGCTTTCAATCTCCACCGGTCTTGCGGATATCGACCAAATCGTTTGGATTGGGACGAAGGCTTCCGATTGAAGCTAAATATCTTGAAGCTTAGTTTAGTTATTAGATCAAGATATTAATTACAAAAAAAAAGCAGCTTCAATTTTTTTACCTGTACGGATCATTGGCATCAGGGTAAACCCTTAAACTGCATCCGGTAAAACACTGATTTTTGAGTTCATAAGTGTTAATTTCCCAAATTTAGGGTACAAAATATACACTACATCAAAATATTGCCTAAAACCCTTGATTTTATTGAATTTATTTGGAAATATCAAAAATATGTTTTTTCGTTGTAGTGTATTATATATACATTACATGGCATTTATTCGCAGATTCAAAAAAGGGGATTCCATCAATTTGGCCTTAGTTGAATCTTACCGCGAAGGTGGTAAGGTAAACCAACGTGTAATCGAATATCGCGGCAAAGAATAAAACGGTGTTGCAGTTCAAAAGGTAGACATTCACAAACTACAAGTTAACCATGTAAAACACTATGCTGCTGTTTCGGTTCTTGTTCATCTTTGCAAGCAACATTTATACACTAGGTGTTTTTGATAAAAATGTGAAAATGGTACAGGTAGAAAAAATGGAACTGCATTGAGTAAATAAAACGAGTAAAAAATTTCTGGCACAAATCGCAGACTTGCGCCAACAGTGGGTTTAGGCCTCGTTAGGTTGGCCAATTTGGAGATGGTATGCAACACCATTAGATTTTTTCGATATTTACAACGCAATCAGTTGAGTGGATTTGCTGGTATAAAACCGAATAGAATTGACTTAGATGGTAAATATTAATAAAGGAGAATTAAGTTACATAATGTTCATCCTGCTCCTATTGAACAGTAGGGTAACTATCGGACAAAATATTGTAACAGACCGCCCGGATCAGACGGAAAGTGCCATGAGCATCATTCCTGGAGCTATTCAGGTGGAAACAGGTTTTTCAATGAATCGTCAAGACGAAAACAGTATAGCAAACCGCGAATGGGCGGGACCTTCAACACTGATTCGACTGGGTCTATTGAAAAACTTGGAATTGAGATTCCAAAACGAGCTAATTCATTGGGATGACGGCCAGGTAAAATCTTCAGGATTTGCGGATGCCGAAGTGGGTTTCAAATATCAGCTTGGCTCACTGGAAGGAACCGATCACAGTATGGCCTTTTTATCACATTTTATTCTGCCTACAGGGTCAGGTGAATTGACAGAAGATGGGGTAGGCGCTGATATCCGATGGTGTGTAGGGCATTCCCTCAATGAGACGGTGGGTATTTCCTATAATGCCATTTATTCTGTGAGACCCAATACAAACGATCAATGGGGATTTAGCTTTTCATTGGCTAAGGCCATAGGCGATAAAGCTGGATTTTTTATTGAACCTTATGGTACTTACGATGAAGAAGATTCATTCTTGGCTTTTGTGGATGCAGGATTTACTTATTTATGGTCTTCAGATGTTCAATTGGACTTTTCATTTGGTCATGGGATCCACCGAAGGGAGTCTTTTGTATCCTTTGGATTCAGCTGGCGACATGGATACTCCAAAAACTAACGAACGTTTGTTCGTATCGTAGCTGGACGGTTTTCCAAGCATTATGCGGAGACCAACCCTAAACGCTCCAACCGGTAATATTCACGAAAGGTAATCATGCGTTCTTGTTGTTCATCCCACAATTTATGGCTGGCCAGTTTCAGACTTTCCCAAAATCGGATTTCGGTAGTGTATTTGTGAAACCACGGAATAGCATCCATACATTTTCGCAAATTGTAGTTCGGGATCGCTGGATTGAGGTGGTGAATATGATGAAAAGCAATATTTCCAGTAAACCAGTTTAATAAACGTGGCAATTTGTAATAACTACTGCCTTTTATAGCGGCATACATGAATTCCCATTTGTCTTTCCAGTGTTTATAACCGTGTTCGTGCTGATGTTGAACGTAAAAGAACCAAATCGCGATCACCGCAAAAGCACATAAAATAACCACCTGAAGAAGGATTACCCGTTTCCAATCCAGTATCAGACAAAGTCCACCAAACAGTAAAACCAGCGATAAGTTATTGATCAATAATCCCGGCTTTAGTTTTTTAAATTCAGCAAATGGAATCAGCGGTAAGCGGTTGTGTATAAACACATAATAGATCGGACCCAAAAAGAACATGACCAATGGCGAACGATACAATCGATAACGAAACCGCTGCCACTTACCCAAGGCCGCATATTCTTTGACTGTAAGGGTATCAATGTCTCCTATATCCCTGACTTCAAGACGCCCATTGTTCATGTGGTGAAAATGGTGAGATTGCGCCCAATAAAAATAGGGAATAGAACTGGCAAGACTACAACAATAACCGATGATTTTACGAATGGTCTTATTGGCGACAAAACTTTGATGGCCGCAATCATGCTGAATGATGAAAATACGCACTAAAAACAAAGCATTTAAAACGCATAGCAAAAGTGCTATCCAAAGATAATTATCCCAAAGTTGGTAAATCAGGATCCACAAAAGGATAAAAGGCCCAAACGAATTGAGTATTTGAATTACAGCTTTCTTGTTGTCTGTCTCCTGATAAACTTTAATGGATTTAAGTGCTGTTTTTACTTTGGTGGCGAATTCCTGTTTCTCCTGATGCTGCATATTCGTGAAAGTGGCTGCAAAGATAAGCCAAGCCCTTAAATGAATACATTATTATCTTAATATTCAGCATTAAGTTTCGACAAGCATTTGATATATATAAAATATTCATACTTAATGTATTCAAAATGAAGAAATAAATTTTAACCAAAGGCTTCATCATGACGACCAATTCTTTGTAATGAATTCTTTTTTACACCAGGTGGTTACGATAATCCGATATACCACTGAAAATTGATACTTTCACAACAAATTTGAATTATGCGCGCGTTTTGGACATTTCTATTATTTGCAAGTCTGTTAAACATTGGAAGTACACAAAATTATAGCATCAAGGCATCTGTCTTGTTGTGGGTGGAAACTTCCGAGGTTCCACCAAGTATTACCCTTCGGTGGGTCAATGAACCTGATGCTACAGCCTATACCGTCTTTAGAAAACTTAAAGGTGCGACTTCCTGGGGTGCTGCCAAAGCAACGCTTCCTAAAGATTCTACCCGGTATGTGGATAATACGGTTGAGAAGGACAAAGCCTACGAATACCGCGTTATTCGGAGCAGTTCGACCATTCAGGGTTCCGGATATGTTTATGCCTCCATCGGGCTACCGGCTACGGAATGGAATGGATCCATATTATTGTTAATCGATAGTACCGTCAATCGTCAACTCAAAGACAAAATTCAAATCCTCAAAGACGATTTAAACCACGAAGGTTGGTATGTGATTATTTATGTGCCTTCTGCAAAAGAATCTGTTTCCGAATTGCGGGCTAAAATTTCAGGTTATCGGCAATTGCACAGAGATCTTCGGTCCGTCTTCATTTTAGGTCACGTTAAAGTTCCTTATTCCGGAAATTTCAACCCGGATGCACATCCTGATCATCAAGGCGCCTGGCCTTCTGATACCTATTATGCGGATATTGATGGATTTTGGACCGATGTAACCGAAGACAATTCAGCAGCATCACGTGTTGCGAATAGAAATGTTCCGGGTGATGGAAAATTTGATCAGAGCAACATTCCTTCTGATGTTGAACTGGAAGTCGGCCGCGTTGACTTCTTTGATATGCCGGCCTTGGGAAAATCGGAAATGGAATTATTGGGACGCTACCTGGACAAAAATCATCTTTGGAGAACTGGTCAAATTCAAGCCGAAAAAAGAGGGATAGTTCAAGACAATTTCAACTTTATGAATGAGGCATTTGGTCAGACCGGAATGAAAAACTTCTCGGCTTTTTTCGGACCAACAAAAGTTGAGTATGCGTCATACCGGGACAGCCTTTTGAAAAAATCCTATCTCTGTTCGTATGGCGCAGGAGGGGGCAACTACCAGGGAGCAAGCGGAATTTCAACCACCAGTAATATGGCGACGGATAGCCTCCGGTCGATTTTTACTTTTATTTTCGGCAGTTACTTTGGTGACTGGGACAGCCCCAACAATTTCTTAAGAGCTGCTTTAGCCAGCGGAACGATTCTTTCCAATGCATGGGCAGGAAGACCCCACTGGACTGCACATCACATGGCATTGGGTGAAACCATAGGATACGCCACAAGAATCAGCACAAACAACAATTCTACTTACACGGCAGGTTTCAGTGCCAGAGGAACACACATTGCCCTGATGGGGGATCCGAGTCTTCGATTGCATCCATGGGCAGGATCCGATTTTATACAACTGGTCGAATCAGGACCACACGTAGATATTAAATGGAATAAAAATGCATTGGCGACCATGGGGTATACTGTATTCCGGCGGACAGAAGGCAATACACAATATGAAGTATTGGCCAGAAGAATCAAGGACACTATTTTTCGCGATGAATGTCTGCAACCGGGTTTTAGGTACGAATACATGGTACGGGGTGAACGATTGGAAACTTCTGCCAGCGGTTCGTACTATAACTTATCCAGCGGCATTTCAGATACCCTCACAAAAACTCAAACAGTATCTCCTCAGGCTGATTTTTCTTTTACCAAAGATTATGAGTTTGTCCATTTAAAATCAGAATCAAAAAATACCCATACCGTAAAATGGATCATTGGAAAGGACACGCTGACCGCCAACGAACTGGATGTCGTCCTGGATTGTAAATCCAACAATGTAACGATCTGTCTGATTGCAGAAGGCTTATGTGATATCGACCAAATTTGTAAGACGATTGCGTATGAATGCAGTGTACCCAACATTACTAAAGTAACCATCGATTCTATCCGCTGTTATGGATTGAAAGGGGGTATTGAAGTTCGCGATGTCACCGGAGCAGATCCCTTTACGTTTAAGTGGAATACAGGAAGTGCCAGTAATCGTTTGACGAATTTGGGTCCGGGAACTTATCGCTTGACCATTACCTCTGCGAAGAACACGACATCCGAACATGAGTTTATTTTAATAGAACCGGATTCCATAAAAGCGAATTTTGTAATCCGCAATGCAACTCCCGGAATGGCCAATGGTGGCATTGACAACCTTGTCATTTCAGGAGGTACACCGCCTTATCAATATCAAATCGCCGGAGGTAAAATTGATTCTTTAGCTACAGGTAATTATGTTTTAGGCATACAGGACGCAAACGGTTGTACGACCCAAATCACCATAAAGATTGGTGTGCGGACTTCTACCGAACTTTTATTGGATGGAGTGAAATACAGGTTGTGGCCAGTTCCCGCCAAGGATTTTATTGAGTTGCGATCTTCAGATGTTCCAGCGGGTAGTATTGCGTTGGTATTATACACCATGGCAGGAGAAAAGATAGGTGAGATCAAGCAAGTATTTGAACCAATTCCCCTGGCTTCGTTCCCTCCCGGGTGGTATGTGTTGAGTATTCAGAATGAAAAGGGAAAGAGCATTAATATTCCTTTTGAAAAAATTTGATCAGATACTAACGAATGTTAGTTTTGAGTCTTTTTTTAAGAAATGAAATTTCATTCTCAAATAAGTATAGTGCAGACCATTGCTTATTGGAAAAACAGGCGTAGTGGAAAGAACCGATCTAAAATTAGGCATGGATTGATCAAATCATTCTACGAACTGGCTTAATTTGGAATAAAATTTTTCATTCAAGAGCTAATCAGGCAAAAAAAACGTCCTTACACACCATCGCGTAAGGACGTTTTAATTTTCGAGAGATGAACCCTTAGTGACGACCCCAAAGTTCAACAACCGCCCGATGTTTTTTGTAATTTTTGGTATCATACCAAAAGACTACTTTTTTGATGACCCGTTTGTTTCCGGGAAGATCAATGACCCTGCTTTCATCTCCAGCTCTGAATACATTTTTCAAAGCAATGTCTTCGGTACTGCCATCTCCAAAATGGACGACCATTTTGTTCATGTCCATGGCTGAATTGAGGACTTTTATTTTTAAAGCCGTAAACAGACCTTCCGAAGAAGTGACCATGATTTCGTCGCGATCGTTGACAAACTTGACCGTACGGGTACCCAGAAGTTCCCATTTGGGTTGAAAGACCAGTTTAGTCTTATTGGGACACGAGGCTTCTGCAGCTTGGAATAGGAATAGCGTACAAGTCATAAAACCTAAGGAATACAGCAATTTTTTCATATTGTAAGGATTTTTATTTTTTAGTTAAGACCACACAAATGTTAAAAAGTTTAAGCAAGAATTATTTTTTGTTTCCGGGAAGACTCTGCACTTTTTCAAATTTACCGGATAATCAATCAAAATGACCATTGAGTTTCCAGTCATACGCTAAATATTGGATGCTAGCTTGTTTAGAAATACGAGGTTCAGGACCATATTTCTTAATGAAGCGCAAAAGGCCGGATGGATCACCGAAATCTTTTACATACCAATTAAATATGCTGGAGAGCTTTAAGTTGTTTTTGGAAATAATATTTTTGGTGGTGTCTTTCAAAAACTTCATGCTGAGATTTTTCAATTGACTTTCCAATGTATGTGCACTAAAGGCAAGTTGATTCAGGGCAGGGCAAGAAGCCGCACCACAATTCAGAGCCATATGAATTCTGGGATCTTTATAGGGAATTAAGAGCTTATGATGCTCAATCGCATTTAAATCATAACGTTTACCATCAATCATTGCAATGGGGATATCCCAACTGCTTTCGTAGGTGGGGTGAAATTTTTGAATATCCCGTATGCTTTGAATACCCGGATGGCGAATGATCAATTGAATGGTAAACGCATTATATGCATTTAGCCAGTACGAAATGATTTCATTTCTTTTCCATTGACGCGAAGGTGGAGATGTAATTAAAGTGGTTAGATAGTCATTCAGCAAAGCACTGTCTTCGGTAAATCCACGATAATCTACCCAACCGTTTTCATCAACGTATTTTTGAAGTAACTGATTCCATGCCTGATGCAATGGTTTTTGTGCAAGGGTATTGAAACCAAAACAAAGAAGAAAAATGAACAACGGAATTACTTTCTGCACAGCGTTTGAATTTGTTTAATTTAATTGCGCATGACCATCAGAAGGATTCAAATTGCATAAAAACCTGGTAAAGTTCCGGAAGATTTGTTTTAACCCATTGCGGTTTCGTTAAAACCAGGTCAATGAATAGACCTGCCGGATTTAGGGCCGGTTGTCCAAGGTATTTTGTTAAGTCCTCCGGAAGAATTCCTAAACACTGGCAATAAGAATCCACTATGGAATGGTTCATAAGCGTTGATGGCACAGAAGCTATATGAATATGGTACCAGATTATCCCCCATTCATAATGTGCAATATTGAAAAATGATCCCGGAGATCGATAGGCTGATTCCAAATGGGGTAATGAGAAGATGATCACTCCATCTTCCGGTTCATGTTCGGAAATATGCAGGTACGCTTGGTGTGGGCTCGGAAAAGCATGCAAATAAAAAACGATGCGATTGTAAGGTTCAGCCTGTGGTAAGTCGCGATGCAAACCCAGATAAATGGCGGGGGACAGTGCCATTAACTTCCATTCTTCAGGAACCGGTTGTTCGCTCATGTTGATGAATTCCTTTTCCTCTTTTTCCAGGGCCATTCTCTTGCAAAAACGATCTTGCTGAGTATCGGATAAGTTTCTGAAATAAGGGACCATTTTCAGCAACCATCTTTTTTCATAATCGGTGAGATCCGGAGGATAATGTTTATACCACCATCGATTTACAAGATCGCCATAGATAAAACTGGCAATAGCCAAAACACCGGATGGGATCAAGAACCAAAGACTCCTTGCATCTTGTTTGTCAATCCACCATAGGCAAAGGATGAACATTGCTACGCAGAGAGTTTGAAGGCGACGGGAAGGCATAAACCAATAACAGTTTCTTTTTGGAATTTGTTGTTACGAAGATGCCAGGGATACGTCGCGAGGGTAAATTGTCGATGTGCAAAAATGTAGTAAAAAAAAAATTCGCATTGCGACAATATTTTTTGAATTAATTTGTGGTTGACTACTTCCTTTCATTTTCGCGTTGCTTTATAATTCATCTACGATGCCGTGGCGTAGCCCTGGCATTTTCGTAGCACGAAACACATAAAAGAAATTTAGGGGCGTAGCCCTGACATCATTTTAAAAAAATCATTGTAGCAGATGAGGTATTCACGATCAAGGGTGTCTGTAGTTTTGCGCAACATTTACCTGTTGAATTGGATTGGGACGCACTATATCCTGCAATCAGCTGCGAGGTCTATACCCCAGGATAAATTCTCGATATTCATATTGTTTATTCAAATAACCATGTTGCATTCAATTTTTTTGAACGAATAAGAGCTGGACTACTTCCTTTCATTTTCGCGTTGCTTTATAATTCATCTACGATGCCGGGGCGTAGCCCTGGCATTTTCGTAGCACGAAACACATAAAAGAAATTTAGGGGCGTAGCCCTGACATCTATTTATTGTAACATTGAACAAAAGGAGAATAAACCCAAGATTTCTCCCATATATTTCAAAAAGTACCAAATACTAGATATTGCATGAAATGGAACATAAAAAAGGTTTAACTGGAAGCTTAACTGAAATGAATTGATTCATATTATGGATTAATTTAAATGGATTGATCCATCATATATTTTTTATATTAGTTAAAACAATATGTCAAATAAACAATATTAAATTTGGTCTTTTGGGTCAGACAGAATATATTTGGTATATCAATCACCAAAAACTAAATTAAGATGAAATCCTTACGTCCTTACGTCCTTACGTCCTTACGTCCTTACGTCCTTACGGTATATTAGTTTCTTGATATTTGTCATATTTATACTGAATTCAACAAATGTATCATCCCAACAACTACATAATTTTTGTGGAAAACTACCAATTCACCAGGCATCATCAAGCAACCCAGATTCAATCGTTTTTGATCGATTTGGTAATACCTACGATCGGTATGAAAACGACTCAGCTGAACAAGTGACAGTTTGTAATTCCGGTTACTTTATCTTAAGGTTTAAAAATTCTGTTCCTTCTGATTATCAGGATGTAATTTGTCAGGTCTTTCAAGAAGTATCAGATATTATTCCCAGACGCCAGCAACAATTTGATTGCGGGGAAAATCAAAACTTAGCAAATCCGCAAATTGAAATCTCTGGTGATTTATTGCTTGGGGTATTAGCAGCCAGCTCACCTTTGTATGATTACTTTTATTCCCATTGCAATTATCCCTTGATATCAAATTTAGTGTACAGGTATATAAATGGAGGACATGATTTTTTTTGGGGAAATAATAGACTTGGTTTCATTACTATCAATACTTCTTTAAATTGGAATATTTCATACTCGAATGCTCCAAGTAATACCCAATATGATCTGAGATCAGTAATAATTCATCAGGTGTTACATCTTTTAGGATTTTATTCCAAAATCGGAGTTGGAGGGATTCCGGCAGGAGACGCACATTATGATTATTATGACCATTATCTTTATAGATATCCAAATAACACCACACATGATGGCTTAAAGGTAATTTTAGGAGACTGCAAAGAGAATTGCTGGATACTTAATTCCGCAATAACAAATTTTGACAGCGATGTAAGGAACTCATGTAGTCCATCAGTTTTTTCATATGGAATAGGGGATCCACTAATTGCTATAACATCAAATATTGGAGATTTTGGTGGAAATAACTTATTAGACAACCATGATTATTTATCGCATTTAAATGAAGCATGTAATTTGAATGGAGCTGATCTATTGATGCGTCCGAAATTTCTGCTAGGTGAAAGGCGGTGCGTAGTCCAGTCTGTGGAGAAAGAAATTCTGTGTAAACTCGGATATAAAACTGATCAATGTGATGGATGTTCAGTAATCGCATTTCATGAACGCATTAATAATACAAATGCACATAATTGTTGTACCAAACTTTATGGTGCTTGTGTGAATGAAGAAATCGTGATAAATGTTCAATCCTTGCTTTGCAATGATATTGGTGAAACCAAAGAAATTTCAGATGTTTTTTTTATTGTTAACCCTAATTTTCCCAATCAAAATTTAGACGTAAGTTGGAATTATGGAGATCAGGAAGCAATTGTTAAGGCCCAATCACCAGGGTATTACCGCCTGAGCTACACTACAAAAGGATGTGATTGTAAAATGGATAATGCCTATGTTGAGATAGTGATTGGCCTGTGTTGTACTCCTGATCCTCCATGTAACAATCTGGTATGCACCAATGGATTTGAAGAATTTGATGAAGGGTGTTCATTGTCTTATTCAGTTGCACAACGAAACTGGGCCTTTGAAGGAAGCCCAAATTATTGCGCAAACTTTGATGAGAACAATAATAACAAATACGCCGGTCTAGGAGCTCACCACGATGCCATATCTGGACTGTGTTTCAAATTAAAGGAACCAATTATGACAGGCTGTGCTTTAAATATATCCTTTAAAGCATTCACCAATGAAATTGGTAGAGAATTAATTTTGATGGGAAGTGAAACTCCACCATGTGATGCAGCAGATAGATCTGTACAAAGAGGATGCATCCCCACTGCTTGTGATGGATATTTGTATGAGCCTATGTGCATATCAAATGGAATACCTATTGCTCAAAGTAGTGTTTTTGGGTCGTATAGTATTAATAATTATACAAATACCGGTCCACCAATTAATTATATTATCATTTATACAAGTGATTATAATAATATGAATTATAGCAGCATCATTTATTTAGATGATGTAGTTGTGACAGCTAACTGCCCTTTTAATTCTAATTTTTCTTTTTTGGTTGATTGTACAAGTCGGAGTGTTGAATTTACTGGACATCCTAATGTATCCGGTTTAAATTTCTCCTGGGATCTTGGTGATGGAAATAATGCCAGTGGCAGGGTGATCAATCATATTTATGCTGATGATGGCACGTACTCAGTAGTTCTGACCGTTACAGATGAATGTGGAAATTCAAAAACTTCTGCACAATCAGTAATTGTAAATTGCAACCAAGCATTATTATGTAACTGTACTGCAGATTATGTAGTCGGGGATCAGCTTAACTCAGAGACGAATATAACTCAAACTCAAATACCCTCTAATTTAGGCTATAAAACAATTTGTATAAACGGAAGACTAAATATTGACCGAGCAAACCAAATTTTGAATCATTGCACAATTTATTTTGCGCCTGGCGCTTCCATCCATGTTCTTAATGGTTCAAGGCTCTCGACTCTAAGTAGTACTTACCTTCCATGTAAGGGAAAAATGTATCAAGGTATTGTAGCTGAATCCGGGAGTACTTTTTTCGCTATTGGAAATACAATTCATGACGCGGAGATAGGGGTACAACTTGATGCAGGTGCCAATGTATTCAAATTAACTCAAAATACATTTAAAAACAATTATATTGGTATTTCTATGCCAAATGGTGGAGATTTTAGTTCCACAATACAATCTAATAATAATTTTTACACAGAAACTGGCCTACTACCGCCGAGAAGTGGGGAGAAAGGCTATACAGGAATTTATATGAATGAAGCATTTGCCGCTATTCGAAGTTCTGACTTTCTTAATTTGAGAAATGGAATTGTATGTGAAAATAAATCGATTTTATTTGTAGAGGATAATTGTGAGTTTACTGATATGATACCATTGAATATAAATAGTGTTGCCGGAGTAGCGGATGGGATTGGTATTTACATTGATAGATCTATTATTTCCGTCTTAAATTGCACAATTACAAATTCTCTGATTGGAATTAGCACAAATAATTCGTGGATCCTCAATATATCAGATAATACAATCCAAGATGACAGAGTTGGAATACACGATCGTTTCTCTTACGGCCCTGGAACAATTGTGGATAATCATATTAATGAGTATAGAGAGCAGGGGATTAGAATTGATAATCCATCTGAAGGTATTTTCTTTATGATAAACGATAATATCCTAACAAATCAAATGGCCCAGCCTTCCAGTCAAATGGAAGCTGCTGCAATTTTTTTAGATAATGTTCGCAGCCTTCAAGCCTTAACACCTACCCAACTAGTTCATAATATTATAATGCAAAAGTCTTCTCACAAAGGAATATTTGCCAGAAATTGCAATAATATCGCTGCTCAAATTAACGAAGTACATTATAATGGTTTTGATCTGTATGGGAACTCTGGGATTGACCTTCAAAATGTCAACAATAGTGCTTTTTATTCCAATACGGTTGATGGTCAAGACCAAAACAACTATATCTCAGATGGTTTCAATTCAAGTATGGCACCATTAAACATTTATTGCTGCAATGATGTTGATTTTACCACCTATGGTTTTAGGTACTCCGGCGACTGTGATCGGTCAATTTGGCGACAAAATTTATTGAATACTCACTATAGATCATTATTTATTCAGACTGGAGCTTTCTTTGGTGAACAACCAAACTTTCGAAGTGGACTAAGCACCTCTCCAGGCGATCAATGGGGTAATACATTATACCAACTCCCCGGAAGTTACCATGCTTATAATGGAAATGGGGCTGGATCAATATTAACAGATGCATCCAGAGTTTTCCCAAATACCTGTAATAGTCCTTATTGGCCTTCTACAATTTTTCCCTCACAAAGTTGTTCGTTTGCGCCTCAATGGTTTACTCTTGTAGAAAGTCCTGTAACTGATTGTGTACAGGATGAAGGCTGCCCGCCATTAAACTTTGGTAATCCATTGATCAATAATGATGACTATTTGACTCTGACAGATACATTTATTGCAAGTGGAGAAATGCTCAATGAAGATCATGGGGCATGTTTGAATTTTGAAGGTCAAAAACGATTATTTGCCAAACTCCACGAGCATCCTGAACTGAGAGATGAAGGGAGCCCGATAGACTCTTTTTACTTGATTAATTTAAATACTGATTTATACGGAATGTATAAGGTGGATAGTTTAAAATATAAAGCCATGTCTTGTGGAAGTCAATTTATTGACTTCCTGAACACATCAGAAGATTCTATCAGATATTTTTTGAGTATTCTAAAAACTCTTGATAGTCTTTATGCAATTGCAACCAATCATGAGGATAGCACATTTTTGGAAAATCAGATGCTTGCTACCTCTGCACTTTTAGAAGGAAGAAATGTGAGTATTGTATACGAATTGGATCAGTTAAGTTTATACAGAAGTTCGCTGATTGGGTTGGCAGAGTCGTTCAACAACAGTATTACGGAAAATGATTTATTATATTCAAATTTAGTATCCGTAAATAAAATATATTTAAAGACTATTGCAATCGGCGTTGACTCTTTAACTACAGGACAAATAGATACCCTTTACTATATATCCAACCAATGCCCTCTTGATGGTGGTAAAGCAGTATACCTGGCCAGAAGCTTGTATAATTTATATGCACCGCTGGATATTAATGATGATTCAATTTGCATTTCAGGTGCTCCAATAATAATTTCAAATTCAAGCGAAGAATTTAAATCTAAGGTAAATTATTATCCTGTTCCAATGCGTGACGAAATGGTTTTCGAATTAAAACCTAATCAAGATTCTGAATATAAATTCTCGTTAATTGATGTTTCAACGGGTAGAATAGTGAAAGAGTTTAAAATTGAAAACACAAAGGAACGCAACATTAGAATTAATATAAGTGAAATTTCTGAGGGAATGTATATTTTTACATTAAAAAGTAAGGGATTATTAGTCTCAACAGGGAAAGTTGTGAAAATCAATTAATCCAAACAATTGAGCATATAATTTGCATTGCTAGTATTGAAACCACCTAATGAGTAAAATCTTTTTATTAATTTTATTTATTTCAAGTTTTGTTCTAGGACATGGACAGAAACAAGATTTTGAATGGATTGTAAATTACGATTTTTTAAAATTTAGCCGAGATTCAAGTTCTGGATGTACCAAGATTTCGTTTAATTCGGCAAGTGGAAATCCTGAAATTTATTTCGACTCCGTTAATATAATTGAATTTTATCGAAGTGCTTCTTGTATTGCAGATAGTAATGGCAATTTTTTATTTGCATTTAATGGCTATCATACCGAAGATTATACCGGAGAAAGAGTTGTGAACTGGGAAATGATTAAAGACAATAGTGAACCTATGTCACAAGGTCATCTCATATTGCCCATTCCTGGGAAAACAGATGAGTATTATTTATTTACAACAAATCTTAAATATGTCGGAGGGGAGGGTGTGATTGGAGTAATAGAATTATCCAGAAGCATTTTAAAAGTAAATGAAGAAAAAAGAGTGGAAGTAGTTTCCGGGAAAAAACAGCTCATAGCAGATACCCTTGATGCAGGTAAGATCAGTGCATGTAAACACGCAAATGGTAGGGATTGGTGGATCATTGCCCCTGTGGACAGAATCAACCACTTTTATAACATACTTTTAACACCCAATGGAATTGACACTATCTTTTTACAAAAAGTGAATGATTTGTATCGTTCAGCAGATGTGGGCTTTTCCTGCTTCTCTCCGAATGGGGAATATTATGTTATTGGTGCAAATATGGCGTTTAAACATCTGGATGGTATAGGGAATTATATTGATTTTTTTCATTTTGACAGATGCAATGGTCAGCTTTATAATCATCAGTATAAGTATGTTGACACTTTGCAACCATATGGTGTTGGGGTTGAGTTTTCACCAGACAATAAATTGCTTTATGTTGCTTCCGGAAGCTCATTATTTCAATATGAAATTGTTAATGGAGAATTGGCAAAAAAGAGACATGTGGCCAAGTATGATGGTTATTTGACAGAATATTCGCCGGGTAAATTCTCAGCCAACTATTTTCATCAATTACAGCTTGCTCCTGATGGGAGAATATATGTTGGCAACAGAACTACTTATTCAAAAGATTTTAGCACGATCAATAAACCTAATAATCTTAATAACACCTTTAATAGGTGTGATTTTCGTCAGCACAATGTTTTAATTCCTAGGATTAAGACAATAATGCCATCTTTTCCTAAATTTCGACTAGGCCCAATAGATAACAGTATCTGTGATACCTTAGACATAGATAATATACCATGGGCATACTGGCGATATGATCAGGACACTTCGAATTATTTGCTATTTGAATTTACAGATTTAAGTGCATATGAGGTTGAAGAATGGAACTGGGATTTTGGAGACCCGAACAGCCCATTAAATAATAGTACGGACCCCAATCCCAATCATGTATTTACAGCAAATGGTATTTATGAAGTATGTTTAATCGCAAAAAATAAAAATGGAGTGGATACTTTTTGTCGGACCATTCAAATCGGAACTGTTTCTTCGAATGATCCAATTAAGGAAAATATAGTAGTTAATTTATTTCCAAATCCATGTAATGATTACTTGATGGTCGATGTTCAGGATTATAATCCGGAGAAAATGTATTTTAAATTATATGATCAAATGGGTAAGAGAATTAATTCCACGAGATTGTATCAGGGTAGTAATTTTATTTCTGTGAACGATTTGAATAGTGGATTATACTACGGAACCATTATGGAAAATGGCTTTGTGATCAAAAGGGAAATACTTCTGAAGTTTTAAGCTCGTCGTACTTCATTCTACTTTCATTCAACTATATTTATTGTATTTTTGCTTTAAAGCAAAGAATTGCCGGGTTCCACAGAAGAGATTGTTATATTAGAGATGCCTAATGCCACCAATAGAATATACACCAAATTTCTGATCCAAAGATGAAAACCAAAATAGTAATTTGGCTATTACTGGGCATAGCGACAAATGCATATTCTCAGAAAAAACACGACTACAACTGGTTATTTGGATATGGAACAGGGATTCCGGATAGTTCAAGTCCATTTGGTGGAGTAATAATGTCATTTAATGATGGACAGATCAGCTTTATACCTCAGGCTAGAGAATTTGAATTTAATATTCAAACAAATAGCTATTCAAATGCTGAGGGAGAACTACAATTAATGTCAAATGGTTGTTCACTTTCTGATGAAAGAGCAACTGTATTACTTAATGGAGATTCTATCGGTTTTGGAAAAGCTTGGGGAATTAATTGCCCTAAATATCAACCATTGTTTCAAGCAGGGGCATTTTTAAATTTTAATAAAGTTGATTCAGATACCATAGTTTTCGTACACACAATATTAGACACAATTGGAAATGGATTGAAATATTACTTAAAATGTATTTATGAAACTAAAATTGATCTAAAAACTAAACATGTTTTATTAATGAATAATATTATATTGTATGATACTCTTTATGGATACTTTTTATTGGTTTCTCAGCCCTATTAAGTATTGATGTGATTTTTGAATTTATGTAATT
>CAZMSE010000005.1:0-127040 GCA_964568865.1 uncultured Saprospiraceae bacterium | reverse complement strand
AATCAATGCGCATTATTCATTTCGTCAGCGCCATGCGCAATTTATGCACCGCATAGATTGGATGGATAAAGCATCTATTGGGTTACGAAAACTGAATCTAATAATTCCCTGGAAGCGCTTTATCATTTCGTCAGCGCTCCGCGCAATGAATGCTATTGCATTCATTGAGATAATGTTTTTTCTAACTGAAAGACAATGCCATGATTTGTCAAGTGTTTAAATATTTGAAGTAAGGATTCGTTGAGATTGCTGAAGTCCTAATACAATTTAGAGTACTTTTAAGTATTGCTCTTTGATGCCAAATTGAATTTAACAAAACAGAATGACTGAGCGACCCCGAAAAGGGTGGCGTGCGGCAACACGCCTAGTGAAGGAACCGCGAGAGCGGCTTGCAGAATTTCATGGAAGTTATGTGGAACAATAACGGACTGAGGAGCAACGACATTCTGTGAAGTTAAATTCAATCAATAATAAGTCTTCGATTTGTTTTGGAGCTATAGTGGGATATTTAGAAGTACCCTTTATTCAACATTTGAAATGATCCTGTTTTGCTTCGACTATACTCCAATTGAGTCAATCAATTGATCCATGGTTATTTGACAATCATCAAAGGCAATGTTTTCTGATCAGTCATTTGCTGAACCCTCAAATAATAATTTCCTGGCCTGTAATCTTCATTCTCTAAATCGAATGCATGAATGCCTTGCTCAAGTTTTCCCTTGAACACGGTCTTGATAACAGAGCCCATGGGTTCGATCAATTGGATCATCGTTTGACCTGCGGGACAGTTCAATTCGATCTGGGTCCGTGTGATTAACGGATTATTGCTAATGCGTACAAAAATTTTTTCCTCATTATTCCAATGGTTTTCCACTCCGGTTATGCAATTGGATTTTTGAACCAGGGGTAGATATTGGAAATAGCGTAACATGATTTCTGTCAGGGAAGGTTCTTTCACACAGAACCAATCCTGCAAAACCGATGAGTACACGGAACGAAAATCATATTGCATGGGGATGTTATCTTCCACACTGACATTCGCGGGTATGAAAGGGTTGTTTCCTACGACTCCAGGGATTACTTTAGTTCCAAAAATAAACAGGGGTGCAGCTGCTCCATGATCAGTTCCACCAGCTCCATTTGCACCACTTAAATTATCTTTTATACGTCTTCCGAATTCACTAAATGTCATACCTAACACTCGTTCGTCTAATTTCATTGCTTCCAGATCCCGTTGAAATGCGAAAATTGCATCTCCCAATAACTTCAGTAAATTGCTATGTTGGCCAGCTGATCGGTTTACTGCATCGACCTGATCTGAATGCGTATCAAATCCATTCAGACTTACGAGATACAAACGAGTTTTTAAACCACCTTTTATAATTCGAGCAATGGCCTTCAGGGAATCTGCCAGGTAATTGCCAGTAGGATAATTGGCTACGTTGTTGCCGCGAATAAACGCATTGATCAAAGCCTGAGCAAATGACTCAGACTGTCTGCCAATGGTTCGGATAAAACTCAGCTCTTTACCATAATTGTTATTAGGCGCAGGATCATTGATCCCAGTTGGCCACAAACCAAAAATATCAGGATTACTGACGTTCATTGCCATTTGTGCATTAGGGCCTTGAAATAACAGCGGCAAATTACCTCCTATTTGTATCGCAAGTGGATCTGGGTTGCTTGCATTAGGGTAACCCAACGGAAATCCAGGATACTCTGTATTCAAGTAGCGGCCTAACCAACCGGTATCCAGTAATTCATTTGTGTTTGCTGCAGTAGTCCATATGTCCGTCGATCTGAAATGACTAAAATCCGGATTTGGATAACCCACCGACTGAACGACTGTTAGTTTATTCTCATCAAACAAGGTCTTAAATCCTCCCAGGGAAGGATGCAATCCAAGGTTGGGAAATCCTTTGATTGGCAAGACATCGCCTTGTTTTAATGAAACGGAAGGTCTGGCTTTTGCGTATAGGTCAAATTGATCCAAAGGGATGGTGGTGTTCAATCCATCGTTTCCTCCACCCAGATAAATCATTACCATCACATGGTCGGTGTCCACCCCTGGATTGACCAGAGATTGGAGGAGATCATTATTGGAATATGCATTTACCGGTATTCCATTTAAAACAGTAGGTATTACTACACCGCTGGCGGTGGCTTGTATGAATTCGCGACGTTTCATCGAAGTGTATTAATTTTTATCATTGAATGTTGGGTTATCAGGACAAATGATATTCTGCCTGCGACATTATCTCCCGATATAAAGCATTTAATCTTATTTCCACTGCTGAGCGAGCTGCCGGATCATTTGGTTTAGTGCGGAATTCGTTCCAGGCCAATCCCCAATAAGAATCATTGGGAAATCCACCAACCAAATTGTTCTTAAAGTAATTGTAAGATACTTCCGATAAAGGATAGTTATAAAAAAATGCGACGGCATCCTGGACCAATTGAACCGGGTCGTGTGGATTGGAAAACTGAGCTGTAATGATGGTTGGATCAATTTTGAGACGGATTCCTAAAAATTCAACTCCCTTGGGACTGGTTATTTTTTCCGCAATGCTGTTCTTATTGGCCAACGAGTCAGCATTAATCCAAATTTCATGATACTGTGGTTGTTGATACCATGCTTGCCATCCAGCGACTACCGGAGGTTCTCCCAGATTGAGTCCCTGATAGCCTGCGAGTGCATAAACCGCACCCCATGAAAGATATTGCTCTAACAAAGTAGTATCATTAACCGGTTTTGGAAATTCAACTGAAAATTCTCTACAAATGCCCACTGCATAATCCAATGGATTTTTGATTACCGCATTCATAATGGAAGCATCGAAAAAATGCTGGGAGCCAAATAATTTTTTCAATACCGGTAAAACTTCAAAATTACTTTGGATCAACAAGTTTGCCAGTGGATGTATAACATTGGTTTCAATGGTATCATCGATGTCGTAATAAACAAAAAACCGGTACAACTTTCTGCAAATATGCCTTGCCGTTTCCTGATTGCTAAACAACATGTCAATGAGTTCGGCGAATTCCTGTTCTCCCTGGCCAAGAAACTTTCCGGTTATGATTTTACCATTGTAAAATGAAGAAAATTTCTTGTTGCTGGTGTCATGTTGGGTAAAGTCAAAATAGTAAGTCATGGGCATGACAAAAGGATTGATGCGATATCCGGTCAATACTTTAGCCGCAGATTTTACATCTTCCTCTGTATATTTTGAGTCGGGACCCTTGCCAACGGTAAAAAGTTCCTGTAATTCTCTTGCATAATTTTCATCAGGAGCATCTTTTCCATTAAGATAACCATTCAAATACCTAAGCATTGCCGGATTGAGTGTAATCTTGGTGGCCAGGGTTTTAAAATTGCCCAAACAATTTTCCCGCAGTAATTTATAGTATTGGTACATGGCCTGAGCAATTTGCACTGTGCTCGTTTCAGTGGCAAAGTGATTGTGCCAAAACAAAGTCATTTTCTCCGTTACATTCGTATTTTGTTGAATTAGGTTACCCACCCACCACACTTTGAATGTATCATTACGCGAATTATAGTATTCGGGAGGTAGCGCCGCGTTGATGGGCGCATTGACAAAAGTTTGTCCGAATGGAATGTCTGGATCAGGTTTTGTGGCATTACTGTAAACATTCAAAGGCGGAGAGGGTATTGCATCCACGACCAATAATTTTTGTAAAGAAACCTGCAGTCCGTCTTGAACCACTTGGTGAATTTCAGCGGGTTTTACTCCAAATGTCAGCCTCTTCAATAAGTGGGTGGCTTCTCTCATCGTCCAGACTCCATTGTAGGGATCCAAAGCTGCCAAAGGAGAAGGTGAGACAGGAGCCATGGAACGACTCCAGGGGCGAATAAAATCACTTCGATGCATGGTCATAATTTCAAACAAATTTAACGCAAGGGGTAGATTCCGCTTACTTCGTGATGTTAAATTACTCTTTAGTTTATGAAATTTATAAGTTTTATAACATTATTCAATGAGCTGAAACAGGATTCCTGTGCGGGAACTTAAATCGCATGCCAAACGTTTGTTATTTTTGCACGCATCGAAAGAACCTTAACATGATGCGTTGGTATATTCTATTCTGTCTAATCGTTTGGACAAATTGCAAACAAAAAGAGATAAAAACTATGGAAATGACCGGAAATTATACCGTTCACCTTGAATTGGATAAACAACAATTCAATAAACAAGCAGTTCGCGACACCATTGCTGAAGCAATGACCAAAGCCAAGGACGACCTTGCAAAAGCTAAACTAGAGATAGATGCTTCGATGGACACCTCATTCATAGACACTTCCAGCTTTGAAGGCAAGATGGAGTACTTTGCAAAATCATTTGCCAAATCCATGGCAGGTTTTGGAAAAGATCTTGGCGAAATGGGCATATTGCTGGGTGAAGCTGCAGGGGATGTTGCTGCCGGAGCTATGGATTTTACAGAGAGCCTCATTCAAAAAATCAAATTGGACATTGAGTTAAAAGAAAATGGCCAGGTAATCACCAGCAGCGAATTGGCTAATCGCATTCAATTCATTGGAACAAAATGGGAGATTTCGGGAGATACCCTTACTTTTAAAGACAACAACGATACCAAGGTTCAGTCCTATCCAGTTACAGAACTTTCAGCGAATGGATTTGTACTCTTACATAACAACTACCGGTTGGTTTTTATCAGGAAACAAAATCAAACCAAATAAGGTAAAGGAATTATCCATACCTGTCAATTCATCTATATGGATTTGCTGAAGATTTAACCTATGTTGATGCGGCTCATGCGATTTCATGACCTCAACTAAAACACTCTTTTCACTGAAGCTTCATTTCTCAATGCAGGCTTACCATTGACTAGGGTAATCCCCTGAATCCAGTTGATGCCGGGCTTCTTACCCACCACAATACTTCCAAGCGTTTGATCAAGGCCCAGGGCTTTTGCTCCATTCCAGGTAGCCCATGACAGTACTGTTTCTAAATCCAGCCAAGCATTGAATTTTAATATAGTCTGTATTTCACTCAGGATGGAAAGGCTCCAATTTGAACTCAAGCTGTCTGTTCCAATCGCAACGTTGGCTTTTTGTTCCACAAACACCCTATAATCTGGTAATCGATTTTCAATGTATAAGTTAGCATTGGGACAGGTAATCCAATAAGATTCCGGATTCCATGTTACAACGCGACGTAAATCCTCTGCTGATGTGTACGTATTGTGTATGAATAAAATTCTGTGTTTGGCATCTAAATGGTCCATGATGTACGCCAGAGAATCCAATTGATTGGGACGAAAATGATCCATTGAAAAGCCAAATGATTTCCAAAAATCAGGATACGCCCCGGACCCTGATTTGAATAACAAATCATCATCGGAAGATTCTTGATTGTGTATGCTTAACACGGTAGGTTCTACTTGCGACTGCATCAGTTTTTCAAAGAGTGTTTTTGAAACACTGTAGGCAGCATGAGGTACCAAGGATTTCGGTAGGTCTCCAAAAGCATCATAGACATTCTTATATTGAAGGTAAAACTGATCTGCCATTGCGTCTTGTAAGAAATCAAACGATTCGACAAACGTATGGTAATGAATTTTACTTCTTTTCTTTATTTCCAAAGTATCGGTCTTGTTAGAAATATCTCCAACCGCAACAATACCTCCCTCCCACATGATTTGGTCAGCTTTCAAGATGGCATCCATGACTTCCTCTTGGGAAGATTCACGATGTGTCACGACACTCCGAAGAAAAGGGACCAGACGAGAACCGGTATTAAACTTTCCACATAAATGCGAAAGCTCCAGGTGGCAATGCCCATTAATAAAACCAGGAACCAGTAATCCTGGATAATACCTGCACGAAACCAATTCATTACGACTCGCTTGTTCAAATCTCAGGATATGTCCCTGATCGTCGAGTTCGAGTAAATGGTCTTTTTTAAATCCGGTATAACCATCGTGAATCCAGTCTGCTGTGATTCGAATAGCCATCATGATAAGGTTACGGAAGGATCTGGCAAATTTTCGATGTCCTGTACGATGATTCCATTGCGAATTCTTGGTTCAAACCAGGTAATTTTTGGAGGTAGGACCATATGATTATCTGCAACTTTTACAAAATCTCTTTTTAATACTGGATAAAAAATGAAACCCAGTTGATCGGGATTGGATTCTATGCTTTTTAAAATACTTTTCACTGGTTTAATTCCTTCTGAATAGGCAATCCGGTCACTGGACCTTACATTTTCTATATTGAGCAAGTCATGCAAAAACAATTCATTGAAAATGTCCATATCAAATGCAATTCCATTCTTTTGCTTAAAATACTGGATGACATCTTTATTCCATTGAATTGAATAGCATTTACTGGGAGATATTAAAACGACTTCATGTCTTCTTTTACTTTTCCTGGGTTTCTTTATAGGTGTTACTATCCCATATTTGGAAAGGAATTTTGTGATTTCAGGAAGCTGGAATTTATCCAATGTTTTAATTAACCTATTGTAAGGATGTATATGCAATTCCGTAAAATCAAACAATGCACACATGACATGGCTTAATCCATTTTTTCCCAGTTCTGGATATTGCAACAGACACTTACCGACGGAAGCCATTCGGTGGTGACCGTCTGCTATATAGGCTTTTTTTACCTTGGACTTGAATTCCTTTTGAAACTGTGAGATTTTATTTTTATCGCTTATTTCGAAAAATTCGTGAATCTGTTCTTCTTTTTCAAACTTCACCTTAAATTTTGGTTTGATTCCCAAAAAAGATTTTGCGATAAGGTCTTTTATTTTTTTGTTCTCGTTATAAGTTATCAGTATTGGTTTAATAATAGCCTTCCTTTCCAACATAAGCTTGCTGATATTTTCTTCCTGTTGGGTCAGTGTATTTTCATGTTTTTTGATCATGCCTTTGAGGTAATCATGTATATCCACTGCAGCAATAATTCCATGGTAGAGACTGGTCTTTGTTTTAATCCGATAAACAAACAAAGAAGGATTTTCCCCCTTTAAGTAAAGTTGGTCTTTCCTGAAGTCTGGAAACAACCACCGTACCTGACTAAAATACTCATCGTGGTTTAAAATTCTGGAATAATCTGGATACAGATAATTAATAGGCTTGATATTCACTTAGCTCCGTGTTTTCTAAGACAAAGTTCGCCAATTCAATTTAAATAAAAGCATTTTCACCAAGGTATTGTATAAGCTACCTTTGGAAGTTGCAAAGATGATCTGTAACATTATGCGGCCTTAATCCCGTAACATGCTATGATACTCGGATAAACTGAAGGTGATTCAATTAAAACTACAAAATGCTTTCTGTCAATCGCTTACACAAAACAAAAGAGACGGCAATCTAAACCCTACTTATGCTGGCTTGTAAAATGGCAGACTAATGACGCGGGCATCCACAAACTTCGAACCAAGGGATATTTTTAATGGAGTCCCCACTGTAGAAAATTCAACAGGTACATACGCCATTCCAATAGATGAGTTGAGCGAAGGGGACATGGTTCCTGAAGTGACTTCGCCAATCTCATGTTCACTTTGGTCAAACACTTTATAACCGTGTCTGGCAACCCGTCTGTCATCCACTACAAAACCGACTAATTTTTTTCGGATTCCTGCCTTCTTAAGCGAACGGATTTTATCTGAACCAACAAAAGCACCTTTATCTGTTTTTGTAATCCATCCTAATCCTGCTTCCAGTGGAGATGTCTGATCGTTGATGTCGTTTCCGTACAAACAGAAACCCATTTCCAATCGCAATGTGTCACGAGCCCCTAAGCCCGCTGGAATTAATCCTGCCGGTTTTCCTGCATCCATCAATGCTTCCCATAGAACAGTAATTTGTTCATTCCGGGCATATAACTCAAATCCACCGGCTCCTGTATATCCGGTTGCTGATATCAAAACATTGTCCTGTCCAGCAACAATGCCTTTGGCAAAATGATAATACGGAATTTCCTTCAAATTAACAGTCGTTAGTTTAGATATTATTTCTATGGCCAATGGACCTTGTAAAGCAATTAAACCCGTTTCGTCTGAAATATTGACCATCCTTGTGTCAAATTGATTTTGACTGGAAATCCAATTCCAGTCTTTTTCCAAATTGGATGCATTGACCACCAGCAAAAAGGCTTCTTCTCCGTCCTCACACAGTTCATTACCCAGTCGGTAAACCAACAAATCATCGACTATTCCACCCTCCAGATTCGGTAAACACGAATATTGTGCCTGACCCGGTTTAAGTTTACTCACATCATTCGAAGTAACCCATTGCACCAGATTAAACGCTTCCCTTCCCTTCACAATAAATTCACCCATATGGCTAACATCAAATATACCAGCCTTGGACCTTACCGCCTCATGTTCATCTTTAATGCCTGAATAAGATATAGGCATGTTGTATCCTGCAAATTCTGCCATTTTTGCACCCAGAGAAATGTGCAAATGGGTAAGTGGTGTATTTTTCATTATGATAAAAAATTAATTAGTTGAATTTAATATTTTGAATGAGGTCCCCTTGAAAAATGCTTAACAAAATTTCTTTACCTCCAGTTAATTTTCCCATGATGGTATATCTTCCATCAAGATGGGGTGTCGGGGAATGGGTGATAAAAAACTGAGTACCCTCTGTATCATTACCGGCACTGGCCATACCCATCATTCCTTCCTGACGATAGTCCAGAAAACTGATTTCTGTCCGCAAAGAATAATCCAATGCACCATAACCATCGCCTCGGGGACATCCTGATTGAACGACAAAGTTTGGCACCACCCGATGAAATGCTTTATTGTCATAAAATCCTTCCTTTGCCAACCGGACAAAATTCATCACAGAGCCAGGGGCATGACGGGTGTACAACTGGATTTGCAAATCTCCTTTGTTGGTCACGATCACGGCATCAATGGTATCTTTAAGTGCTTGCACTTCAGTCCAAAGTATGGGATGATTATGTGCTGGAATCAATGGAATAAAAGCTACGCCTGAGCGTTTGGAAATGGTTTTACTCAATTCATTGTAGGTTTCAACATCTTTTGGCAATTGTAATTTTTGCCGTGCCACCACCAACATAGAATCTGCATTAAAATATTTAGTGGGTACTGGGTTGCTCTTTCTGAAAATTTCAGCAATTGCTGCCAACGTTCCCGGATCTGCATTCAAACATTGACGGTTAAGGTAAATTCCCAATTGTGGATAAATGGGATTTAACGATCCTTTAAAAATAAAATAAAAATCATTGCGTGTCAATAATTGTCCGATACATTCTGCCAATGTGGTTTCTACAATCGGATGGTTTTTTGAACTGCTGTAATTTAACAAATTGGTTAACTCTTTGGTAAATAAAGTCAATACTCTTATGTAAGCAGCTTTTTCATAAGGATTCTTACTGGACTGTATGATTTGTCTGACCTTAAAAAGCAGTTCATTCTTCGTCAATACCATGAAAGAAGGTACGTGCTTGAGTGCTGCCTTAAAGAGGAGCGATCTCACTTGCCATGGTAAGGATTTCTGGTCAGTCAATTCCTTTAATTCCTCCATCACTTCCTGACTGCCCTTATCCAATAAGTACTGTGCAGCGGTAGAAGAAACGGCGATGGATGGATTCTGGACAGCTTTCAATGCGAAATGTTGGGCTTGAAGACTGGAATGAGTCGACAAACCTTTAAGTAAATTCACCTGAATGCGGACATCCAGTCCACGGGTATACAATTCTTCCAGTGCATTAAGTGCACTGGATCCTGGTATTTTTGCCAATGCCGACACCAGGCACATACGTATATCAATATCTTTCTCTTCGTTACAGGCCCTACGCAGAGGATCCAGATAAGCATTAAGGTCTTTAAAATTAAAACGTTGTAAATTATGTGCAGCCATCAGACGAACCTGATTTGGATAGGCATCATTGGTCGCAACTTTTATGATTTTCTCTAATGATCTTTCACAGAATTTGTTTCGCAGGCCAAACCGATAAAGAGACAACATTTGTCCATAGACAAAAAGCGTATCATCTGGGGAAGTGCTGCTGATGTCGCATATCAGGGATAAGGTTGAATCGCTTCCACATTTCCCCAAAGCTTCTAAAATCAGGGCATTGGTTTTATTAAAAGGGCCTATAGAATCTACAGCAATAAATGCAGCGATCAAAGCTTTTTCAGCAGAGGCATGTCCAATTTGTCCAAGTGAAAAAACAACTGCCTGACGTACTTCTTCTACAGGATCTTTCAATAATTTTTCCAGGTTAGTCACCGCATTGGTATCCTGATACGAAGCAAACGACAAAGCTGCCAAATACCGGTAAGATGCTTTTGCCTCTGAAAAAAACATGACCAAAGAATCGCTTTGACGTTTATCTCTGGCTTCTAAAATCTGTTGAACAATAGGATCTGTGAGTTTGAACTGGATACTGGTTAGGTCTTCCTCTAAAGGCGGAAAACAAGAATTCATCAACATCATCAAACTTACAGCAACAACGAGTCCGCTCTTTAAAAAAATGTGATTACCTACCATTCCCTTATTTTTTATTCATTGACGATCTACGTTGGCTGTACCCCAATAGTATTCCTGTCACCAAACAAGAAATGATTTCCGTGCCTGTCCTGAACATCCCCCATGGATCATTTTGTTCGACATTTCTTAAAAAAGGCCAAACAAAGGCGATGCCCAACAATACATTTAATATGGAGGAAACGATCACCAGGCGGGTAGGATTCACCTGCATACGCCAACCCAATACAATAAAGACCAAACCCGCTATGATGGGTGTCATGCCGGTATGCATGGCAAATTGATTTGCTGCAAATCCCCAAAAGCCAACAACCCATAATAAGCTGCCATTTATTAAGCACAATTTTCCCGGATTTACAATTGCTTTGATCATCAATGAGTGGAGTTAGCCGAATTGGTCTGAGGTTGCAAACTTAAGCCGATTTCACCAAGCTTCAAAGTCCCGGACAGGCTTTGTTGGTAACCTAAGGTTTACGTCTACCAAATTCAAGCATCCGATGAGCCTTTAGCAAAGAACCATGAATTTTCCTCAGTTGATTAAAGAAAAAATTGATTTCCTATGCTTGAGTAAAAATCAAGGTATGAGATTCGGTTTTACCCAGCATGTATTCAAATCATGATCCTTAAGCTTATTCATCCTCATAGATCTCGTCCTTCTTTCCAGGATTACTTCCGGGTAAATTTGTTTCACCCGAATGGTGGGATTCCATAAACTTTTTAAAAGCTTCGCAATCCAATTCAATACCCAAATCTCCTGCAGGCCGTGCAAAAGTTGCCTGGGTATTTATGTTTGCTTCTGGATTGGCTTCTAAACGGGTCATAAAATTTACAAAAAATGGTTTTGCCATGACAGAACCTTGTCCATTGGTCATGCTCAGAAATCGGATCCAGGGATCTTCACCTCCAACCCAGGTACCCACCACCAGATCCGGAGTAATGCCCATATACCATCCATCAACATAATCATTGGTCGTACCGGTTTTTCCTCCATTGGGTGTTTTGATGCTATAGGCTGGGCTGGATCTTCTCAGAAGTTCCACCATAACATAGTTGTAATTCGGTGGAATCGCAACGTTGTTTACGGGAGTATGTTTGTAAATGACCTTTCCGTTTTTGTCTTCTATTTTAGATACAAAAAAGGGTTTGGTGTAAACTCCATTGTTGGCAAAGGTGGTATAGGCACCACTCATTTCCATGACCGACAGGTCTGGAGATCCCAGGACAATGGAAGGAAATTTCGGAATCAAATAACCTCCATCTTTTCGCTTCGAGGAAGAATCTATTCCCATATTATGCAGTAAACCACGAATGGGTTCAACACTTCCTAACAATATGACCAATTTAACGGTAATTGAATTTTTTGATAGTGCGAGGGCCTTGTATAAATTCATACTTTCACCACTAAAATCTTCAGCGGCATTGCCTGGGGACCAGGGTTCTGGCAAATTGAAATTCGGATCATTGGCGGGAATGGTATACTGAATATCCTGAAATTCATTGCAGGGCGAAATACCTTGTAAGGCGATCGCAGTAGTATATACAAAGGGTTTGAAAGTTGACCCCACCTGACGCCTCGAATTGACATGATCAAATTTGAAGTATTTAAAATTTGTACCTCCCACCCAGCTCTTAATTTCTCCAGTGTGTGGATCCACAGAAATAGAACCGATTTGCAAATGTTTACGATGAAACTTAATGGAATCCAATGGACTCATCAAAGTATCTTTTTCCCCGGTGGTCTGGTAATCGTACACCACCATTTTTACTGGTGTATTCAAAGCAGCTTTCACCTCCTTTTCGAATGCTGGCCATCTCTTTTTCATTTCAGGCCAAACACTGGATGCTTTTATTTTCAAAGAATATTCATATTGAACCTGATTGATATTTTTCTTTTGCAATTCGGATTTTAGAAATCCGGGTTTGACTTCATCATAATAAATTCTTTGGATGGTGTTATCGGTCAAATCCACTTCCCCAATTTCATTTTTCAGCTGCTGTTCAAGACTTTCATAATACTTGCTCCAAAGCAAGATATAACGCTCAGTTTCACGAATGGACTGATTCAGCGATTCCTTTCTGATTTTTAGAATTGGATCTTCTGCATCATAGGTCCAAGGATCCTGCTGTGTCCAAACATTAAAATAAGTTTTTTGAATTTTTTTCATGTGTTCAACAGCCGCCGCTTCTGCTGCTTCCTGGTAAATGGGATTAATGGTTGTATAAATCTTTAAACCATCCTGAAATGGATTGTATTGACTTCCGTCGGGTTTACGGTACTTTTCATCTTCAAACAATTGCTTAAGCCACTTAGCCAATTCTGCCCTGAAGTATAAAGCTGTACCTTCCAAATGGGAATCCCGTTTGAATTGCGATACATCCAACGGCTTTTGTTCTAACTCCTTAAATTGTTTTTTGGGCAATCGACCATCTTCATACATGAGCTGTAAAACCGTATTTCTTCTTCCAAGTGCCAGTTTGGGAAATCGCTTTGGATTGAAACGGGTTGGATTTTTCAACATGCCAACCAAAAGCGCTGCTTCATCAATTTCAATATCTTTTTGATCTTTTCCAAAATACGTTTGTGATGCGGTCTGGACCCCGTTGGCTCCATATAAAAAATCAAATTTATTTAAGTATAAAGCAATAATTTCTTCTTTGGTGTATCGTTTCTCAAGTTTTAAAGCAACCAGCCATTCCTTAAATTTAGTTCTCACCATTAAGACCTTTCTAACCAAAGCATTTCGACCTTCGAGTTGGGGGCGTTCAAATAAAAGTTTTGAAAGTTGTTGGGTAATGGTACTTCCTCCTCCGGCTTCTTTCTGTTGTAAAAGTATGGTTCGGATCGCTACACGGGTCAGTGCCCAAAAGTCGATCCCTGAATGCTGATAAAACCGACTATCTTCTGTTGCCAGCAGAGCATCAACCAAATGTTTATTTAAACTATCGTAAGGGATGAATTCTCGGTTCTCAGTAAACAGTTTACCCAAAACTGTTTGATTCTCAGAATATATGATCGAAGCTTGGTTGTAATTTGGATTCTCTAGATCCTCAAAACTAGGCAGATTGTCAAATGAAACTAAAATCAAACACAAGTAAAAAAACAAGAGCAATCCAAGAAAAAATTTCCAACCCAGATGAATGGCCTTTTTGTACCAAGGTTTATCGCCAGGTGAGGAACCTGAATGGATGTCTGTAAAAACAAACTCTTTGCGAAGTTGCTCCCAAATGCCCTTTAATTGTTCAAAAATCTTCATTTCACTGTTTCTTGTGTTTTCAATTGAAATTCACAAAACTCAAATGCTCTGTTCAATTCATCCAAAGTTACGGGAATATCCCAAACAGGAATACCCGGCTGTTGCAATAAGGTAAATAATGGTACCCCATCTTTCCTTTTCTTATCAAGTTTCATTTTTTGCTGAACCATTGAAATGTCCATAAGATTCAGGGAATTGTGACATGCGAATGGAACCAACATACGGGTGATTCGGTCCAACAATTCTATCGGCCACGCATACCGCAAATGAGAAATGTAACTTTCAGCTATCATGCCCAGAGCAATTGCTTCTCCATGCAAGATGACTGATCCTGAATCGAGTAAATAAGATTCAACGGCATGACCGATGGTATGTCCAAAATTCAGTGCTTTTCGTAAATCTTTCTCCCATGGATCTTTCTCAACAAACTCCAGTTTGGATCGAATGGATTTTCGTAAATAATCTTTGATAGATTCTACCTCTACCGGCCAAGACATCTGTTCGAAATCCTTCCAATAAGTAGGATTGCTGATCAACCCGTGTTTGATCATTTCAACCCATCCGTTTTTTAATTGTCTTTCATCGAGGGTATTTAAAAAATCTGTTTCCAGTACGATCAATTTGGGAAATTTAAACAACCCGACAAGATTTTTGCCTGAAGCCAAATTCACTGCAGTCTTACCGCCATGTGCGGCATCGGCCATTGCCATCAGGCTGGTGGGTACATAAATACAATCCACCCCTCTCAAAACGGTAGCTGCACAAAACCCTCCCAAATCACATACCACTCCACCACCACAAGCGATCACCAGACTTTTACGATCAATGTCGTGAACTAACCATTCCTGCCAGATTTGTTCGCAAAGTCGGATGGATTTGGAAGATTCCCCTTCAGGAATTATCGAAATAAATTTTGGAATTTCCGGTAAATTAGATTGCAACAATGGCCAACAATATTGATAGGTATTGGAATCCACCAAAACAAAAATGGAACGATATTTTGATTCGCTATACCAGCTTCTGAGTTTTTCCCAGGCGTCATGCTGCAGAATCCTGGTGGAAATGAATTCAGTCATATTGGTGGTTAACTGTATTCAAATTGTCCGCGTTGAGGTATTCGATCAAACGTGAGATGGCAATACAATAAGATTGAATCCCCAGACCTGAAATTTGAAAATAACAAACATCTTTAAACAAAGACACCCGGCGAAAGGGTTCCCGATGCTGTATCTTACTTAAATGAATTTCGGCTACAGGGAACGGTAGCGTTGCCACAGCATCTCTCAACGAGACGCTGGTATGGGTCAGGCCTCCTGGATTGAGGAGGGCTGCATGTGCTGTATTTCTAATGCGGTGGCAAAACTCAATCAACTCTCCTTCCGACTGACTTTGATAATAAGGAAAATTATGGTTTGGAAATTCGCGTTCCAATATTACTAACAACTCCTCCATAGACTCTGATCCATATATTTCCGTCTGCCTAACACCCGTTAGGTTTAAATTCGGGCCATTTATGATTGGAATAGTCCACATCAATTGACCATTTCTGACATATACTTAAGTCTCACCAAACGTATTTCCTCAAATGTAATATCATCTTCTTTCAACGCCCGATATGCTTCCTCCAATGAATCTGAATCAGCATCTTTAAAATACTCGAAAATATCTTCCTTGGAGTATTCATCAACATTCTCATTGATGTAATAGTCTATGTTGATGCGGGTACCAGATGCGACGATCATGTTCAATTCATCCATAAGATCTTCCATGTTCATTTGAAGGTTACGGGCGATATCTTCCAGTGGAATTTTCTTATCAATAAATTTAATGATTTCAACCTTGTTTTTTGATTTGTCTGCTACTTGACGAAAAGTAAAATCATCTGGTCTCTCAATTTCATTCTCTTCAACATACTTTCCAATAAAATCAATAAAAGCCTGACCATAACGATCAGCCTTTCCTTTGCTAATTCCAGATATTTTGCAAAGGTCTTCCATGGTAACGGGAAAACGGGTAGCCATTTCTTCCAGAGAGGGATCATAGAAAATAACCCAAGGTTTCACCTTATGTTTTTTGGCAACATCAAGGCGAATTTCTTTTAGAATATTAAATAAATTCTGATCCAATGCTGCGCCCTGTGCAGGTCCGTTGTCCTCATCAATGACCGATGTCGTATCGCTGTAATCATGGTTAATGCTGATCAGAACACTGCAGGGATTTTTAATAAAATCTTCACCCTGTTCTGACACATGAAGAATGCCGTAAGTTTCAATGTCTTTTATGATGTAGTTCATCAAAATTCCTTGGCGGAAAAGGGAGAACCAAAATAAATTTCCTTTTTCTGTTCCCTTACCGAACAACTCGTTTTGATCCAGATCGTAATCAAGAATGTCTTTGGTTTTTACACCGCACAAAAATTCAACCAAGGTTTTGATTCCAAAATTCTGATTCAGGGTTTTAATGGTTAGGAGTGCCAGCGCCATTTCATCTTTACTCTCAATCTGTGGCTTTGGATTTCTGCAATTATCGCACATTGAACTGCACTGCTCTGATGGAAACTCTTCACCAAAATAATGTAACACAAATTTACGTCTGCAGACTGCGCTTTCTACATAAGCTTCCATTTCATCCAGCAATTGAGCTCCCATATCGCGTTCTGATGCCGGTTTATCACGCAAGAATTTTTCGAGTCGCAATAGATCAGCATTCGAGAAAAATGCATAGCAGTCACCCACCATCCCATCGCGGCCAGCTCTACCCGTTTCCTGGTAATAGTTCTCAAGACTTTTCGGTATATCAAAATGGATGACAAATCGGACATCCGGCTTGTCGATTCCCATACCAAAGGCAATAGTGGCACAGATAACATCTATACGTTCCATGAGAAAATCATCCTGGACCTGCGTCCTGGCTTTGGCATCCATACCCGCATGGTATGGGGCTGCTTTAATGCCATTGATGGATAATATTTGTGCGAGATCCTCCGTAGTTTTTCTGGCCTGCACATATATAATACCGGATTCGCCAGGATGTCCTTTTATGATTTGGACAATTTGTCGGACGGCTTGATCTTTACTGATTTTTGGTCTTACCTCATAATAAAGATTAGGTCGGTTAAAAGAGGAAATAAAAATTTCAGGATTGACCATTTCCAAACTTTTAACGATATCCACCTGAACTTTTGGTGTAGCTGTTGCGGTCAATGCAATGATCGGAATGTGCTTGTTTAAGCTATTGATCATGTCACGAATCTTCCGGTAATCAGGTCTGAAATCATGTCCCCATTCTGAAATGCAATGCGCTTCATCCACCGCTATAAAAGATAGATCTACCGAGTTCAGAAATTCGATGGTTTCCTCTTTTTGTAAAGTTTCAGGTGCGACGTACAATAACTTAGTTTTACTCCGCGCAATATCATCTTTCACTTGTTTGATTTCTGAACGGTTTAAGGAAGAATTCAGGAAATGTGCAATCTCGTCCGTTTGGCCATATCCTCTGATGGAATCCACCTGATTCTTCATCAAGGCAATTAACGGAGATATAATGATCGCCGTTCCGGGCAACATCAATGCGGGTAATTGATAACACAACGACTTGCCCCCTCCGGTGGGCATGATCACAAAAGTGTCTTTACCTGCCAGCAAACTCCTGATGATATGTTCCTGATTATCTTTGAAATTCTCAAATCCAAAGTGATACTTTAATGCCTCAAATACAGAATCTTTCACTAACATTTTCTTTATCGATTTGCTGATTGACAGCTTCTTCTATGTTGACTAAAGTTAATGTGATTTAATGAATCACATGTTGTTTTTATTTTATCCTATGTTTACCCGGCTGTCCTCTGGGTTCAGAATCAGTGAACGACCCGGTAAAAAAAATATTTACATTCCCACGACGATCTTGCCTTGAATCCTATATCCAAGTTTTGGAAAATCAAAACACGATTATAAAAGGATTGAGGCCGTGAGTCGAAACAATCGAAAAAGATTATTCTGCCGAATTCATTCGTTACAAAACAAATTTTTCAGTAAAATTCAGTACGATTAATTTTGTCCAAGTCAAAAGAAAACCAAATTTTTCAATTCAATTGTCACTCTAGACAAAACGCAACCGCACTATTTACAATTTCACCAAAATGAAATTTCAGCGAGAACCCAACCATTTTCATTAGGGATACGAAAATTACGATGTTTTCTGTTTTGGTTTTCCTGATATTTCCTTTTTTTACAATTCTTTTACATTTTATTTGAAGAATTTGTACATAATGCCTGACTTTGAATCCACTGATGAACTGCTGAAAGCCATTTCCCAACTGGAGCCGCAAGCCCGGCAACTGGAACCCGATCGTCACCAACGCTCAGCATGGTTGATGGACTTACAACAAAACACGGATGCGTTTATTGGTACACTGGACCAGGTAAAAGCTTACCACCGCTTCAATGATTTGGATTCCATATTGCACCTTCACCCAGAAACAGATCCATGTCTATCCCTGGCTCAAGTGCTGGATGATCTCAAAAAAGGTATGTTGCAAAAGGGATTGAATCCTGCATCAGGCGGACACCTGGGATATATTCCTGGAGGTGGCATTTACGGTGGTGTCCTGGGTGACTACCTGGCAGCCTTGTACAACCAATATGCAGGGATTTATTATGGCGGCCCAGGGGCCGTTAAGATTGAAAATGAAATTCTGCGTTGGTTAAATCGTTGGATGGGTTATCCTGATGGGAGTCTGGGCAATCTGACCAGTGGTGGATCGATGGCCAATCTGATCGCTATAGTCACGGCACGGGAAGCCTTTGAAATTAAATCCAAAGAGATCGCACAGTGTTGTATTTACCTGACTCAACAGGCCCACCATTGCATACATAAGGCGATTCGCATAGCGGGTTTAGGAGAAGCGCAGCTTAGAACCATTCCCACTGACCATCGTTTCAAAATGAATCCTGAAGCTTTGCACTCACAAATTGAATCGGATTGCTCCATGGGACTTAAACCATTTTTGCTGGTAGGTTCTGCCGGTACCACAGACACAGGCGCTATCGATCCATTGGAAGCCTTGGGTGAAATCTGTCAGAAATACAGGATTTGGTTTCATGTCGATGCGGCTTATGGCGGTTTTTTCAACAAAAGTCAGCTGAAAAACCCCGATCAAACCACCGTTCAAGATTCCTTTAAAGGAATTTCATTGTCGGATAGTATGGCCATAGATCCTCATAAAGGCTTGTTCCTGTCCTATGGTCTGGGTGCTGTTTTGATCAAAGACGTTAAAGCCATGTATCAAGCTCATTATTATCGGGCTGCCTATATGCAAGATACACTCCACGCTCAAGAAGAATTAAGCCCTGCCGATTTGTCGCCTGAGCTAACCAAACATTTCAGAGGTTTGCGATTGTGGATACCCCTCAAATTATATGGAATAAAACCTTTTTTGGCCAACCTGGACGAGAAAATCCTTTTGTGCAGATATTTTTACTGGGAAGTTCAAAAACTGGGATTTGAGACCGGCCCGTACCCTGAGACCTCCGTTTGTATTTATCGTTACGTACCTTCGGCAGGAGATGCCAATGCTTTTAACCAGGCCATTATTGACAAAGTTTTGGATGACGGCAGGGTGTTTATATCATCCACCACGCTGGATGGTACTTTCTGGATTCGCCTAGCTGTATTGAGTTTCAGAACACATCTACAAACCATAAAAATCTGCCTAACGCTCCTTGAAAATGCGGTTAAAAGCCTGAAAACCTAAAAATTAGCTAAAAAATAACCTGGAAAAGGGAAATCTACTTATTTTTGCAGCCCAAAAAAAATCTTAATCAGACTTATGCGTCATTTTGAAGTAACTTTCATCGTAGATCCAGTGCTGTCGGGCGATGAAATAAAATCGACAGTTCAAACCTACAAAGATATGCTGGTGGCGGAAGGAGCCTCCATCATTCATGTAGATGAAATGGGTTTAAGGCCTTTGGCATATCCCATCAATAAACGAAACACAGGGGTTTACTCCTGTATTGAATTCGCTTCTGAAACAGCAGGGTACCTCGCTAAGGTAGAGCTCGCTCTCAAACGCGACGAACGCATTATGCGTTTTCTCACCGTAAAACTTGATAAATATGGTGTCAAGTACAATGAAGACAAAAGAAATGGTAAAATTGGAAAAAGAGTCCGCAAGGAGAAACTTAAGGAAGTTCCTGCAGGCGTAGACAGTCCACGCCTGACTCCTCCTCCTCCTCCAGTAAAAATTCCGGAAATTGTCGCTGAAGAAGAATAATTCAATTACCTAAATCATTTAACCACATGGCAACGCAAGACGAAATAAAGTTCTTAAACAACCCCAACATCGGGCAAAGAAAAACCAAATATTGCCGTTTTAAAAAATTCGGCCTGAAATACATCGATTACAAGGATGATGCTTTCTTAATTCAATTTGTCAATGAACAAGGTAAACTTTTACCGAGACGTTTGACAGGAAATTCATTGAAGTATCAACGTAGGGTGTCAACTGCCGTTAAAAGAGCAAGACACCTGGCTATTTTACCATTCGTAACCGATTTGTTGAAATAATTAAAATCTATCAGCATGCAGATCATTCTTTTAAAAGATATGGATAACCTGGGCGACAAACACGAAGTCGTTAAAGTAAAACCAGGTTATGGAAGAAATTTCCTCATTCCAAATGGCATTGCCATCGTAGCCAATGATTCCAATTTGAGAAAATTGGCTGAAATGAAAAAACAAGACGATGCACGAGAAAACAAAAAGGTGAATGACTATCGTCAAATGGCCTCACAATTGGCCGGAGCAAACCTTAAAATCGGAGCAAAAGTAGGAGCTACTGATAAAATATTTGGTAGCGTTACAGCAATTCAACTGGTTCATGCCATTAAAGAACAATGTGGAATAGAAGTTGAACGTAAGAAAATCCATTTGGATTCTGAAGTCAAAACTACAGGAAACTTTACAGCTACCATTGATTTTCATAAAGATGTACAGGCCAAAATCAATTTTGAAGTTGTCGCCGAATAGTTATAAGAAATTTTAAGTACTAGGTAATTTAAGTCCCGAAAACATAATTTCGGGACTTTTTTTTTAAATGAAGAATCAAGCAATATCAATAACTCATCAGGCTGATTTAGTCTATTGCTATTCCAGCATTGACGAACTAAACCCCAGTATCATTTCAAGTTCTTTTTACCAGTCATGTACAATTTTATAATCCTTTACACAGATGCCATTGTCCATGAATCCGGTTGAGGGTAAATACTTTTCAAAACTGATTTCCATCAAGCCTTCAGTCTTGATTCAGGAATCTAAGTTTATGAGTACCGTTTGGAGTCCGATCCATCGTTATGTTCTTGAAATAATATTTTATCTTGGTTCCCGATTTATATTGAAATCAATCTCATGAGATGATAAAAATTCCTTTGTTTTTCATTTTTGGACTAAGTATAAACTACACTAGCCTACTCTTCGCACAGAACCTGATCCCCAATCCTGGTTTTGAACAATGCAAGAAATGCGACACCCGTGGTTTTATTGAATTGGGAATTGGATCAGGTGCTAACGACACTCTGGATTGGAATTCAGCCACCTATGGTTCTCCTGATATTTATTCTTCTTTTCCACATACCGGGAAACGGCATGGCGGTTTTTTTACAGGGTTCGGAAAGTTTGAATACCTCGCCAATCATTTTACACAGCCTTTGGCTGCAGGAGCACGATATAAATTCAGTTTCTGGGTCCGTGCTCATCCTCAAAATGATTTCATTACCGATGAAATCGGTGTTTACCTCTTAAGAGGTTCGACGACTTTTTTACAAAGCGAACCCCTTAAACAAATCAAGCCAAGCTATGATACACCAGAAAAAGATTTTGTTTATCCAAAGGAATACGTACAATATTCATTTGAATATACGGCCTGTGGAGGAGAGGATCATTTCATCGTTGGTCGTTTTAATCCGCTGATTGAGGGTGATACTTTGTACGTTGGTGCAATACCTCGTCCAATCAACGTGAGCCAGACACTTTATTATTATGTCGATGATTTTGAAATGTTGCAGATCAGTCCACCATTGGTAGAAGATCCTATTTCAACAAAAATGTTGGATTTATGCAAAGACTCTTCAAAAACGCTGAGGGTTCACGAGAATTATGCCAATAAAAATATTCGCTGGAATAATGGAACTACCGGACCTGAAATACAATTCAAAAATGAAGACACCATATGGGTAGAAATTCAACTGGACGATCCATGTAATACGGTAATCCGGGATACCGTATTCATCCAATATTACAAAGAGGTTTCATTGAAAATTCTTAGTTCAGATACCATCTGTACCGGCGACACTTTGATGTTGCAAGCCCTATGCAATGGTGAGTGCTTTGAATATGTTTGGAATAATCAGCAAACAGAACGCATCATTTCGGTCACCCAACCTGGAATTTATGGCGTAAAAGTAAAATCGGTTTGTTATGACCTCTACCGGGAAAAAGAAATCTTTGCTAAAAAAAGTAAAATCCCATCGTTCATCCAGATCCCTAATGTGATTACCCGGTCTGGAGCTCCCGACAATCAAGTATTTAAAGTTTTTGTGCCGGTTTCAAAGAAACACCGTTTGTTTCAAACGGAATGGGATATTTATAACCGATGGGGCCAACAGGTAAATCATCGCTCAGGTTTGGACATTGAATGGAGACCCGATGCTAACATACCACCCGACACCTATTTATACCAGTTTAAAGCCAAATACCAGGATTGTAACGAAATCACAAATACCATTGTAAAAGGAAACTTCATATTGTTGGACTAATGCTTACGATCAATTTAAATCCATATCATGCACTGGTTTGTGGTGCCAGTAAAGGCATCGGTAGAGCTTGTGCCATAAGTCTCGCTGAAGCAGGAGCATGTGTTACCGCGCTGGCCAGATCAGAAAGCGATCTTTCTGATTTGATAGGTAAACTACCTAGTGGAAATCATCAAAAACACCATTATCTGGTGGTGGATATGAATGATCCTAAACAGTTGGAACAAAAACTCCAGACTTTAACTCTTGACCATTCTTATCAGATTCTGGTCAACAATACAGGAGGTCCAGCTGCTGGACTTGCGCATACTTCCAGTCTTGAAGCATTTAGGCAAGCCTTTGAGCAACATCTCATTTGCAACCAAATACTCGTCCAAAAATTATTGCCTGGGATGAAATCGGCTTCTTATGGAAGAATCGTTAACATCATTTCAACATCTGTCAAACAACCGCTCGACAATTTGGGAGTATCCAATACGGTGCGAGCAGCAGTAGCCAATTGGGCTAAAACTTTAGCCAACGAGTTGGGGGAATTCAATATTACGGTCAACAATGTATTGCCAGGCGCTACCCATACCGACCGTTTGAAGGACATCATCCAAATGGAAGCTACTAAAAAAAATCTAGACCTTCAAGAAGTAGCCAAAAATATGACAGCATCCATACCTGCCGGAAGATTTGGACAACCTTCAGAGGTTGCTTCCGCCGTTGCTTTTCTCTGCAGCCCGCTTGCATCATACATCAACGGTATTAATTTACCTGTGGATGGCGGTCGCACAAAATGTCTCTAAGCTGATACCATTGCATTTAATTTATGATTACTAACAAACGTTTGTTAGGGATTATTGGAAAGCGTTAGTTTTTCCTTCTTTATTATTTTCAAAAATTCCTTATCGTGTTTGTTGATGATTTCGTTTTTCGATTTCTCCGCCGCGTCCACTTCCAATTGAAGTTGCACCGATCGGTCAATGACCAAATTAGATGGCCTTTGTTCTTGCCATGCGACACCACTATAAGCTTCCGAAATACGTTCCCTTAACTGTTCTTCATCTGCAAAAACAGATTTGTGTTTAGTGGCCAATAAGGTCGACCGAAGGGATTCCAAATCAGCATGATAAGATTCTATTTTTTTCTTGTGATGCTTACTTTTTACAAGATTCAAACTCTCTTTTAATTTTGTTTGTTTATCATTGATCTCCTGAACGGTTCGCGCCAACTGTTCGTGCATGAAATAGTATTTCATGGCTACTTCGTACTGAAGATTACGGTCAGCCAGTTTATAATCATGTCGGTCAACATGGATCAATTCAAAAGTATCCAGCAGTGTTTCATTACCGAGCATTAACTTGAATTGATAAATTCCTGGAAGTACTTTTGGTGCCCCAAACCCGGAGAAATCAGGTTTGGTTCCACCTTCTGCAACTCGTCCAGGTTTCATTCTTTGGTTCCAAAATACTTTATTGATTCCTTTTCGATTAGATGCATTCAGATTTTGAATTACTTTTCCATTCATATCCAATACTTCTACCTTCACTTCACCTTTCAATAGTTTATTTTTAAAATAATATCTAAAAGGGGAAATGTCCTCGGGGTTTCCGGCATACCACTCCCCACTTAAATTGATGCCACCACCATACTTACCACTGGATAATTCATATCGCTCGTCATTGAGCAATACGACATTTTGTTCTGCAAGTGCCTGACTCATACTTCTTAATGGGCGAAGGTCATCTATGACATAAATTCCCCGGCCATGTGTTCCCACGACCAATGCAGACTTGCTTTCCTGAATCTGAATATCGCGAACCAAAGCATATTCCGGGATTTGATTCTTCATTCTGAACCAGTTTTGTCCTGCATCCAAACTTGCAAACAATCCCATTTCTGTTCCTAGAAACAACAGTTCCTTTTTAACAGGGTCCTCTTTGATTCGATGGGCAAATCCTGTGAATTCTGCACTGCGCATGGCTTCCCAATTTTTACCTCCATCCATTGAACGGATCAGGTAAGTAGAATGATCTCCTGTAGTGTGATGATCCAAAGTGATGTATATGCGCAATGGATCGTGACGTGATAATTCAATCCAACTGACCCAGGCATTTTGAGGAACACCCGCCGCTGTGAGACGGGGGGTGACATTTTCCCAATGGACACCACCATCTTTGGTCATTTGGACATTACCATCATCAGTCCCTACCCAAATCGTTTTTTCATCAAATGGACTTTCAGCAATAGAATAAATGGTACAATGATTCTCAGCACTTGTATTATCCGCACTTAAACCACCAGAATCTTCCTGTTTCTGTTTGGATTTATCGTTGGTGGTGAGGTCTGGAGAAATGGGTTTCCAGTTTCTTCCCTGGTCGGTTGATTTGAACAAATACTGACTCCCCATGTAAAGGTTTTTATGATTGGCTTGCCCCTGGACAATGGGTGTATTCCAATTCCATCTTAATTTCTCCTGATCTTTTGTTTGTTGCGGTTTTATGGAATAACTTTTAAAATTCTTTAAATCAATTCGGGCCGCATTACCCCCCTGACTTTCAGCATAAGCCGTATTGGGATCAGTCAGGTCAGGAACCGTCCAAAAACCATCTCCCCAATACAGCATTTTCCAGTCTCCGTTGACTACACCTCCAGGTGCTTCACTGGGTCCAATCCAGGAGCCGTTGTCCTGAAGTCCCCCATAAATTCTATAAGGTTCTTGCTGATCCACCGCAACCCGGTAAAACTGGCCAACGGGAAGGTTTGCACAAAATCTCCAGGTTGCGCCCCGGTCGCTGCTCGAATAGACCCCCCCGTCTGTACCCAGATACATTACGTCGGTATATTTTGGATTAATCCAAAGAGCATGGTGATCCGAATGTACCCAACCACCATCATAGCTGGCATCCGTCCAGGAATATCCGCCGTCATCAGAATAAGAAAAGGATAAAGCTGGTCGATAAACCCGTTTTTCATCAAAAGGGTCGATCACCAGGGTTGAAAAATAAAATGGTCGGGAAACTACATTAAAGGTTGCACTCTGAGCTTTCCAGTTTTCTCCTCCATCATCAGAGATGAAAAGTCCAGTTTGTTTTGACTCAATGATGGCGAGAATATGTTCCGGCTTACTGGGTGCCAAGGTCAATGCTACCCTTCCAAAATCGCCATCAGGCAATCCATTTTTTAACTTCCTCCAGGATTTTCCTCCGTCTTCACTTTTATAAATAGCCGATTCAGAACCGCCGGAAGCAAAAGAATAGGCTTTTCTTCTGAATTCCCAAAAGGTGGCATAGAGAATATTGGAATTGGAAGGATGAATCGCTAGGTCTGCGCATCCGGTTTTCGAACTCACGTAGAGGATTTTCTGCCAGGTTTTACCGGCATCTTTGGATTGATACAAACCGCGATGTGGACTATCTGACCACAAGGGTCCTGGTACAGCCACAAATAATATCGAAGGATTTTGTGGATCGATGACAATCTTAGAAATGTGCTCGGTACTGTCCAATCCAATTTTTACCCAATTGTCACCCGCATCAGTGGATTTGTAAAGACCATTTCCAATGGATACAGAATTTCGCATGTTGCTTTCACCGGTTCCTACATAAACTATGTTGGGTTGTTTTTGATCCACTGCAATACATCCAATGGATTGGCAGTGTTTATCAAAAACCGGTTTAAAGGAAGCTCCTGCATTGGTGGATTTCCATACTCCCCCTCCGGCAGTTCCAATGTACAAAATCCTGGGCGTGTTTGCGACACCTTGAATGTCAGTGATTCGCCCGCTCATGGTACCGGGTCCCAATGCTCTGGCTTCCATAGCCCCAAACGTTGAGGCATTGATTTTTACCTGTGAGGAAACCCATGAAGGTTTTATTAAAACCAACAAACAACAAAGAAATAGTGGTCTCATTGAAATTAAAAATTATCAACTACGAAAACATTAGTACAAGGATAAGCAACATTTTGGATTTAACGCACAAAAGCTTTTCAGCTTAACGGAACAAATACCCGTCCAGCTTCAAAATCATCCTGTTAATCTTAAAAATGAAATACATATTGCAAGTTCGAACTGTTTTGAAAAACACAAAGTGTCCTATGCGATTTTAGAAAGCTTTAACACAAATCCATCCATAAAACGCCTACCTTGCATTTTTTCCTGAAGTTATTTTTATAATGCACATCAATCGGTCTTATGTTAAGAAGATGGAATAATTTAACCAACCTATACCTTCCTTTACTCATTTTATCGTGTTCAGGCATCACCGTACGTGAAAATGGGATGTTGCTTAAAACCAAAGGTCTGACTTGTGATGCCATCGCTGGTCCAGAAAATCAAATACTCATTTGTGGTGAAACATCCACTTTTTCTATGCATCCCGAATCCGGACAAAAAGATGGCTATTGCCTGGAACTCTCAATTGGAGGAAATGATGGTCCGCTGCACCAATTCCATTTTGAAAACCAGTCGTGCCGGATTGAAAAAATTCGTCCCTCAAAACAAAACTGGGCCATTACGGGAATACGCGGGGATCAAAAAAATAAATTTGTTGGTCTCCTGAATGAACAATTTGAACCCCTCTGGGTAATGACCTCTGACACTTTGCAAACGACAGATCAGGTTGAAATGGCAGCCAATTCTGCCGGCGAACTTTTACTGTCCTGCAAACATCCCGGTAGCGATGCATACCAAATGTTTATTTATCAATTTGATTCACAAGGTCAGTGTCAATGGGCTCGGTCGATTTCTTCTGTTGAAATTCTTCAGGATATGCTAATTACAAAAGACCAGCACTATTTCATTAGCTTCAAACAAAAAGGAGCTTACATTGACGGACAAACCCGGAAACGTTATTTAATGAACAGTTTCTATAAACTGGATGGTACCGGACAAGTGATATGGGCAGCTAAATTTCATATGGATGATGATCAGATTCATCATGCTCATTTCAATAAAGTAATCGAAGATGCTGCAGGATCTTTATATTTTATTGGAATTATCGCTTTCCAACCCAATGTAGAGAATGCCTATGTGGTAAAAACAAATGCAGATGGAAAAATTATTTGGAGTAAATTTTATGTTGGACTTGAAGAAGTTACCTTAAAATCTGCATGCTTTACCAAAAAAGGAAATGTCCTATTGTTTGGCGATGGTTATGGAAAAAAAGGTGGACTCACCGCAATGGAAATCAATCCGAACGGTGAATCCATCTGGACACGAAAATTTAATTCCGCCAATTACGAGCAAGCAATTGCAGTCATCGAAGGAAAATCTGCACATTGGCTCGTTTGGGATAAATTGTTTACCATCGGACATTTCACATTAAATCAAGAAGGTAAATCCTGTATGCCTTCTGAGATTATTCAAAATGTCAAACCACAAGAGGTCTTAATTAATATGGAAAAATTTAAAGGAAGAATCGAAGAGATTGCAACTGGAAATTGGCAAAAAGCTAAACTCGAACATACAGTGCAAAAAAATGTCAAGTTTGATCAGTTGTGTAATTAATCCAGACACCTGTCATTTTATTTCATTAATCCTACCATGCGATCCGAACTCCATAAAGAAATAAATGCACAACGCTCTCATGCGGAAAATGCTTTTTCGATCGAGTTGGAAACCATAAAACTGGAAGACAAACGGCCTAAACCAAATACATGGAATCTTTCACCTTGGGGAGTACTGCTATACATCGCCGGAGGTAAAACAGCCTCTGGTTTTCAAGTTACCCCCAAGTATATTGGCGATCACAAGTTGATCGAAATGGCCATTGCGACTATTTTGTCAGATCGCGCATTGCTTTTGATGGGAGTCCCCGGTACGGCTAAAAGTTGGTTGTCTGAGCACCTTTCAGCAGCGATCAGCGGACAGTCAAATTTGTTGATTCAAGGGACCTCCGGAACTTCTGAAGACAATTTGCGTTATGGTTGGAATTATGCGCATTTAATTTCTAAAGGACACAGCCTCGAAGCTTTGGTAAAAAGTCCGGTACTCAGAGCAATGGAAACCGGAAAAATTGTACGGATTGAAGAACTCACCAGAATTCCAACTGAAGTACAAGATACACTGATCAGTATTTTATCTGAAAAGACAATACCCATTCCGGAATTGAATCATGAGTATCAGGCCATCAATGGTTTTAACCTGATTGCTACTGCCAATGATCAGGATAAAGGAATCTATCCCATCTCGGCGGCATTGCAACGCAGATTCAATACTTTATATATGCCATTACCTCATCGTTTGGAAGATGAAATACGGATTGTTAAACAACGCGTAGATCAACTTGGGCAAAGCCTTTCATTACCGTTGGATCAATTGCAGGACAACCATCTTCACCATCTGCTGACCATTTTTAGAGAATTGAGGAATGGTGTTACTTCAGATGGAAAACAAAAATTGAAATCCACAAAATCCAGTTGGAGTCCCGCAGAAACCATTTCCATGGTCCATCATGCTAGAATTCAACATCACTTCTTTTCCCAACAGGCATTTGGACCCGGTGATCTGGTAAACGCTATGTTTAATAACTTTATTAAAGTGGATGAAGATGAAAGAAATTGCATTCAGGAATACAATGAGTCCGTGTTAAAGAAACGTCAGGATTTTAAAGAATGGTATGAATCCATAAAGAAAATTTCAAAATAACTTAAACTAACATTTGTTAGTATGTTAAGTAAAGCATCCCTGCAGATTTTCGGTATTCGACATCATGGAGCCGGATCGGCCAGGCGATTAATAACAGCCCTGCATGCGATAAAACCTTCGGCCATTGCCATTGAGTTACCTTCAGATTCTCTTGATATGGTCAAACAACTGGCTTCAATGGATCATCAGCCACCAATTGCTTTTCTTTATTATGATAAAAGGTTTCCTTCCCGTTCAATTTACCTTCCAATGGCTATCTTTTCACCAGAATACCAAGCCATTCAATACGCTATAGAACATCAAATACCCGTTCATTGTATTGATCTTCCCGCTGCAGCTTTTTTACGACCTTCCAATTTTACCGGTAACGAAACCGCTTTTTCATCTAGGAGAATTCAATCGATAACAGCTGATCCTATAGGGTACCTGGCAACACATGCGGGTTTTAAAGATTCCGAACGTTGGTGGGAAAACCAATTTGAGCAATGGACCGAACATCTCAAATTGTTTGAAGTAATACAACAATTCATGTCTGAATTGAGGCGTCAAAGTCAGTGGAAAGACGACCGTGAAACTTTGCTGCGGGAAAAGTATATGCGATGTCGACTTCGCAATATATTATCGGAACATAAGGGCTCTGTAGCCGTTGTATGTGGTGCCTGGCATGGACCTGTCCTCACCCAGGAATGGTTGGATCAACAGGCTCATGAATCTCCACCAATCCTAAAACTAAGCCCTGTAAGTACTTGTATTATTCCATGGACTTACCAACACATTCAACTGAATCAGTTTTATACTGCTGGGATCAGAGCACCTTCCTGGCATGAATCACTTTTTCTGGATCCTCTAAATGCAGTTTCATTATTCTTATCAAAAGCAGCGCATCTCCTGCGAAAGGAAGGTATCGAAATTTCTACTGACGCCTTGATTAGTGCTAGTCGTCTTGCCAATCATCTCTGTTTGTTACGGGAGCTGCCTCAACCTGGTTTAGTAGAAATTCTTGAAGCAGCATTAACAACTTTCAATTTGGATAAAAGCAGAGATTGGCTCGAAGATAAAATTTTGTGTGGGAACGTTACTGGCGTGGTATCCATCGAACAAATGAACTTGCCCTTCGTACGCCAGTTTCATGAACAATTGAAGAAACTCAAGCTCAAACCTTGGTGGACCGATGGTGGGCGCGAAGAATTGCTTCTGGACCTGAGAAAAGAGCATCATCTAAACATTTCTAAATTTCTACATTATTGCAGTTTGTGCCTTAAAGGATGGTGTATTCCAGCTCAAATTGAATGGAAAGCTCAAGGCAGCTTTCATGAAAATTGGAACTTCCGCTGGCATCCAGAGTTGGAAATGCAATTGATCGCTCTGGGTTGTCTTGGCAATACATTATCCGATGTTTTGTTTGCATTCACCAGGCAAAAATTTTCAAAGCCTGTTGGATTGATTGAAATTGCAAGATGTCTTGAACATTCACTAAAAGGAGATTGGACGCTTGTTTGGCCATTGCTATCCCATGAATTGGAAACTACCGTGGTGGCTGAACAGGAATTTACTCAGTTGAGTGCTTTATTACCTTATTTAGTCTCCATGTTGGAATACGGTAGTTTACACCAAAACAATTTAGAGATGGTTGCTACGGTTTACCAACAACTATTGATCAAACTGATATGTGAATTAGAACCCAACTGCATGCAGATCCAGGAGGAAAGAGCCCGTCATTTGTTCAATTCATTAAACGATATCCAGTTACATTTTTCCAAACACCCGGACCACCCCTTACATGACCAATGGTATGATAAACTTTCGTTAATTTGTCTAAACGATGCCTGCCATCCGTTGCTTCGCGGAAAATGTTGGGGTATAAGACTTTTTACAAGACACTGCACCGTAGAACAAGCCATTCAAGCATTTCAAACAGAGTTCTCCCTGATTGCGGAAGCCATAAGAAATGTACATTGGCTCGAAGGATTGGTCAATACTTCCACCAGTCTTTTTCTGATACATCCAGAAATCATTAAAACCATTGATGTGTGGATGAATCAATTGGAAGAAAAAACATTCACCACAGTGTTACCGCTATTAAGAAGATGCTTTTCCGTTTTACCAGAAAATGACAAGGTATTGTTGCTCAACCGTTTTCAACAAATGAAGCCAGGAGCCACACCAGCTCCCGACTATTTCATTGCAAACCAACGAAGGGAAATGTTAGTCAATTTTATCAATCGCATAAAAAGTTAACCCAATTAATGTAATAGCATTCATTGCGCGGAGCGCTGACGAAATGAATAAAGCACTTACAAGGAATTATGTGATACAGTTTGCATTACCCAATAGATGCTCTATCCATCCAATTTATGCGGTGCATAAATTGCGCATGGCGCTGACGAAATGAATAATGCGCATTGATTCAATCCATGAAAACAAAGTAAATATCGCGCTTTATTCATTGGTCAGGATGAATCCCGACAATCCCTTTATGCAAAGGGTTTCGTCGGCTCTCCATGCAGAATGCATTATTCATGCATGATCTTGGGTTCATTTGTCAGGGTTAATCCCGACAAGTCCTTATAGTCTTTTGGCCAAGCCTCACGAAGTATCGCTCGGTTCCCTCATGATCAAGCCATTTTGTATGGCTTGATTAGATTTGCTACCACTCGGTCATGTTGATCATGAGGACAATTCATGCATTTCTAATGCATGGATTGGGGTTATCGCTTTGGATTTATCACCATTCATTTGAACTGAATAACTTCCAATCCTCTCCATTGGTTTATTTGAGTTTTCTGAAATAGTCTTTACTCTTTTCCTTTGTTAATTTCGTCACCCTATGATGAATATTTCAGATGAAACATCAGGATTCTCCTCTGGAGGAAAAAATAGGAAAATTTCTTTAAACAAAATCAAAGCCCTGATCAATTGGCTTACGTTTCAGGTCCACATGAGGGATTAAGAATTCAATGCATTTATAACTTAATTCAGATGAAAATGAATCAATCAAAATGAACTCTTGGTACGGATATCAACCCATTAGGTTTATGCAAAATGAAGGCAGCTTACTCCTCCTCTTCATTCAGTTCTTCCACTTGCTTTTCTTCCAGCCAAAACTGATTGACATGATCCCCTTTGACCAGATGCAGCTTCTGAAGATTGACCAATTCCAATATGCCTAAAAACATTACGATGGCATGAATTCTGTTTTCACAATGTTCAAATACATGTTCAAATCCCGTTTTTCCGTTTAACCGAATCTGGTCCAGGATGCGATTTTGCTCTAGCTCGATATCAAATTCATAATTGAAAATCCGGTGAACCACTTTTTTTGGAGTTTCATTCAAGCGATCCATAACCCGTTGAAAAACCTTCATCAGGTTAAACAAATTCAGGGTCTCCCATTCGGCATCTACCAAAGCCTTTTGCGCCAGGGATTCAAATTCCGACTTGATGTTGCCTCTTGGAATTCTGAAATACTGATCATCTTCCAAATTGCTGAAGTTATCGATCACTTCCCGAATGGATTTGTACTCCAACAATCGTTGCACCAATTCTTTCCTGGGGTCTATTTCCTGATTGTTCTCATCAAGTTCTTTACGAGGCAGCAACATCTTGGCTTTAATTCGGATTAGGGTTGCAGCTACCAAAATAAATTCACTGGCCAAATCAATGTTCAACTGCTCCATGTGCCGGATATAATCCAAAAAATCCTCGGTTATTCTGGCAATCGGAATGTCATAGATGTCCAATTCATCCCGTTCTATGAAGAAGAGCAACAAATCAAATGGCCCTTCAAATTGCTGAAGTTTAATCGTATAAGTACTCATGCGGTGCAAAAGGGCTGGCGAAGTTAGCCAAAATACCCGGCAATGCAAAACTGTACCCAGGAGAATCCAGCATCACGGGGTGGTCGACAAAGAACCGTAATGAGCCCAACAAGATTTAAGTCTTCATTTTGAATGCATTGTGAATAAATAAATAGAGAAACTGCTGAGCTAATGCGAAATAAATGTCCCAACTTCGCCCCCATGGAAACCGGTATCTTACACCTGATCCCAACGCCGCTCACGGGCGCAAGCATTCAACAACTTAGTGCGGAATCCATTTCGGCATGTTGTCAGTTACAGCATTTTTGTGTCGAAAGAGCGAAAACGGCGCGTCATTTTATTAAATCCATTCAACACCCATTGCCCCTGGCTAATTTGACAGTATTGGAGATTCCACAAAATAATCCAGGTCAATTGTTTGCAGAAATTATCCAAGACTTGCTTAAAGGGAATTCCTATGGTTTGTTGTCGGAAGCCGGTTTACCCTGTATTGCCGACCCAGGTCAGGAATTGGTTGAGTTAGCCCACCACCATTCCATCACGGTAAAACCTTACGCGGGTCCAAATTCAATGCTCATGGCGTTGATGGCTTCAGGATTTAATGGACAGCACTTTCAATTTCACGGCTACCTCCCGGCAAAAAAAGAGGGTCTCAAACATGCCTTGATACAAATTTTAACTTTAGCAAGAAAAACCGGCCAAGCCCAGATTTTCATGGAAACACCATACAGGAATAAACAGGTTTTTGAAGCCCTGATACATCACATCCCCTCTGACATGAAAATATGCGTGGCTTCGTCCATTGGCGGACCCGATGAATTCATTCAAATCTATACCATTAAAAAACTAACACCGGCGGTATATAGTCGTCATCTTGACAAACCATCCATCTTCATTTTAGGTTCCATTCATCAAAAATAATTCTGGAATTTTAATAAATCTTACTTGACCATCAGGGTGCTTGGAAGCCGTTTTATGAGGTGATTGGATTGATCTTAAATCATGGGTTCATTGGCTATTATAACGTCTATGTTACACACTGGCCTATTTGTATTTCATTTAACCCAATTCATGCGTTGGCATTAAATGTGCGGCGCAATGGCGAAATGAATAAATCTCTTGCAAAAACTTATTTTGAACATTAAGTTGAACCAATTATGTACTTTATTTATTTGTCAGGATGCACCCCGTCCAACATTTTGGTCTTTTGACCAAGCCTCTCGAAGTATGGCTCAGTTCCCTCATGATTAGGCTATTTTGTATGGCTTGATTAGTTTTGCAAACAGTCCGTCCTGTCGGCTCTGCGAGCAAGCCATGCATTTCAAATGCATGTTTTGGGTATAATATAAAAACTAACATTTGTTAGTAAATGATCATTCGCCATTGACTCTTCAATCTTGCAGACGGCTTTTTCTTTGAGATCTTCAAGGATTTTCAACATTCGTTTACTGCCATTGAGAATATCCTGCAACAGGTATCTCCTGTTGGTAAACTGCGGAATTTTGCTTTAGGTTAAATTCATCCAACGCTTTAAATTGATATCCAAGCAGACTGAAATGTTCTAACACGCGAGGCAATACTGATTTCAATTTATGCATTGCTTTTAAGGAATCGTGAAACACCACAATGGATCCAGGTCCCGCATTGCGTTCAACATTTTGATAACACATCTCTGAAGTCAGATCTGGGTCAAAATCTCCACTCAACACATCCCACATGATTATTTTATAATGATGCTTTAAAAAACGGGCCTGGGACGGCTTAATTTTTCCATAAGGCGGTCGGTATAATTTACTTTGGGTAATAATGGCTCCTTTTCGAACATTCAGGATATAATCCAAATTTGAAGTTTCCCAGCCGGACAAATGGTTATAACTATGATTGGCAATCGTATGGCCCTGACTCAACATGGATTCCAGTAAATGTGGATGTTTCTCAATGTTATGGCCAACGCAAAAAAAACTGGCTTTGGCATGGTATGCATCCAAAGTGGATAAAATCCAGGGTGTCAGTTCGGGAATGGGCCCATCGTCAAAACTGAGGTAGATCAGTTTTTCATGGGTATTGATTTTCCATACCAGATCCGGAAACATTTGTTGGAGGAATTTGGGTGTAAAACTCAAATAAAACATAGTAGCCTGATTGTTCGTATGGACGTATAAAGAAACGAAATGCTGGGTGGATTTTATGAATTATTTTAGTGATTAACAATATCTTATGAAGACTAGTTGCCATATTTGCAGGCTCTTTAGAAATTCTTAAAAGATGAACCGAGAAGTAAGATTGCGATTTGCCCCAAGCCCAACAGGCGCATTACACATTGGTGGAATCAGAACGGCGCTTTACAATTACCTTTTTGCCAAAAAAATGAACGGTCAATTCATCGTTCGAATTGAAGACACTGATCAGAATCGATACGTGGAAGGGGCTGAAAATTATATTTTACGTAGTTTGGAATGGTTGGGTTTAAATCCAGACGAAGGACCTGAAAACGGCGGCCCATTTGGACCCTATCGACAATCTGAACGAAGAGAAATTTATTTTCAACATGCTTTGAACCTCATCGACAACGGTTCAGCCTATTATGCTTTTGACACAGCAGATGAGCTCGAAAAACTTAGGAATTCAGGCGATGGAAATCAAAAATACGATTCCATTACCAGGCTGTCCATGCGCAATTCCATCACCATGGAACCCAACCATTGGAAAGCAGCGGTTCAATCGGGTGAACCTTATGTGATTCGTTTGAAAGTACCCCCGTCTGAGACCGTTATGATTCAGGATATCATTCGGGGCACTGTCACATTTCAAACGAATGAATTGGATGATAAAGTACTTATCAAATCAGATGGACTTCCTACCTACCATATGGCCAATGTGGTTGATGATCGCTTGATGAAAATCAGCCATGTAATCCGCGGAGAAGAATGGCTACCATCCACCGCTCATCATTTCTTATTGTATCGTGCATTTGGCTGGGAACATGAAATGCCTCAGTTTGCACATCTCCCTCTCATCATGAAACCCAGTGGAAATGGAAAATTATCCAAGCGTGATGGCGCTCAATTTGGATTTCCGGTCTTTCCTATGAATTGGGTCAATGAGGATGGTTCTATACTTCAAGGATTTAAAGAGTATGGATTCGAGCCTTCAGCCTTACTGAATTTTCTTGCCTTGCTGGGATGGCATCCAGGTGGCGATCAAGAAGTCTTTTCGATGGAACAAATGGTATCTTTGTTTGCTTTGGATAAAATAGTAAAGTCAGGCGCACGATTTGATTTTGATAAAAGCAAATGGTTTAATCAACAACATCTATCCCTGCTTCCCAAAGCAACCGTCTACCACAAAATCGCTGAATTGTTTAGTGCACATCAAATGCCATTGCAAGATTTTCAAATCGATCAAATTCATGCTTTGTATAAGGACAGGGTACATTTTCTGAATGATTATTATTCGCAAGGTATTTTATTTCTCCAACAATACCCTAAATACGATCTTGCTTATATAAATCAAAAATTCAATCCTTTGCTTTTACCGGCGATTGAAAGTTTTTTGAAACAATTGAGGGGCCTTTCCTCCTGGGATGAATTAGCACTTCAATCCATTATTCAGTCCACCATTAAAGAAGCCAATATCAAACCGGGAGAATGGTTTCCATTGCTACGGGTCATACTTACCGGACAGACCAATGGACCTGATGTATTAAAAATGATTGCATACACAGGACAGGAGAATCTGGTTTTCAAATTAGAAAAGTTTTTAGCATTCGTCAAATCACGTTAACTATGAAAATTAAATTTTGCGGAGCGGCACGGGGAGTCACTGGATCTTCACATCTTTTGCATCTTGAAAATGGATATAAAATATTGTTGGATTGCGGATTGTTCCAGGGTGATGATGAAACATCAGATGAAATTAATTCAGATTGGTTATTTGAACCTGCGGAAATAGATATTTTAATTTTATCACATGCGCATATTGATCACTGCGGTCGCATTCCAAAGCTTGTAAAAGACGGATTCAAAGGGCACATTATCTGTACGCATGCCACACGTGACCTGGCGGAAATCATGCTCATGGATACAGCGCATATTCAAGAACGCGATGCTGAATATTTCAATAAAAAAATCAGCGAGCGGAGAAAGAAAAAACCAGGTGAAAAAATCAAAAACATTGAACCCCTATATCGGTCTTCAGATGTCACCCGTGCCATGAAGCATTTCATTGCCGTGTCCTATGATCGCTGGGTAGAACTTGCTAAGGGCGTCAAATTATTGCTTACCGATGCCGGACATATCCTCGGATCGGCTTCGGTCAATCTGGTGATCGAACAGGCAGGTGACCACCTGCGTTTAGGTTTTAGTGGTGATATCGGTCGTCCGAATCGCCCAATATTAAGGGATCCACAAGCTATGTGGCCAGCAGATGTAGTCATCACCGAATCCACTTATGGTGATAAACTTCATCTACAACGTCCTGCAGAAAAAGAGCAATTTCTGAAAATTATTACTGATACCTGTCTCCACAGAAAAGGTAAATTAATTATTCCCGCATTCAGTCTCGGACGTACACAAGAATTGGTTTACCTGCTCGATCAGATGTGTACCGAAGGTCAACTTCCCAATCACATTCCAGTTTATGTAGACAGTCCACTTGCCGTTAGTGCAACCGACATTTACAAAGCGCATTCGGAATGCTTTGATGAAGAACTTTACGAGTACATTTTGAAAGATCCCGATCCTTTTGGGTTTAAAAAATTATCCTACATCATTGATGTAAATGAGTCCAAAAAACTCAACGCGTCAAATGAACCTTGTATCATCATCTCAGCTTCCGGAATGGCAAATGCGGGTCGCATTCAACACCATCTATTCAATAATCTGGAACAATCAAAAAATACCATACTCATGGTTGGATATTGCTCCCCCGAAACTCCTGGAGGAAAATTAAGGGCTGGGGTTGAGTCTCTTAAGTTATTTGGCGAACTAAAACAAGTCAGAGCCAAAATAGAACTCATGGATTCGTTTTCAGCACATGGTGACCAACACGAAATGACAGACTTTTTAGCCAATCAGAAAAAAACTTGTTCAAAGTTGTTTTTGGTCCATGGCGATTACGATGTTCAGTTGAAGTATCAACAGGAATTAAAAGCTCAAGGATTTGTACGACCTGAAATTCCAGAACTCCGACAAGTTGTGCAGTTGTAATTTCTATTTTTCGTCATCACCTTACACATCTGAATTTACAACAACATCCGTTGAGGGGTTACGTTAATGCAGCGTTAGCTTCTTCGATAGCAAAGTTGTCAATGGGTCTGCTGAATGCAGTTTCCTTTGTGATGTACCTTGTTTATCCTTTAGCTACACAAGAGATTTGAATTAAATTTCCATGTTGGAATTTAGATTCAGCTTAAATACCCACTTTGCTGATCAAGTACTTACAAAAACCCCAAGGACAATTGAAAAAAGGCTTAAACAAGCTTTTCTTCCATATGACTCACTTCCAATTCATCCAGTTGTTCAAGATCTATACGGAGGTTTTCAATGATAAACTCTTGTCTTTCGGAAGTATTTTTTCCCATGTAGTATTCCAACACTTTTTCAATATGGGAATCCTCATTCAATATCACCGGTTCGAGCCGAATGTCACTTCCAATAAAGCCAGAAAACTCGTCTGGACTGATTTCACCTAATCCTTTGAATCGAGTAATTTCAGGTTTCCCCCTCAATTTTTGAACTGCAGATCTCTTTTCTTTGTCGGTGTAACAATAAAAAGTCTGCTGCTTATCCCTTACCCGAAACAATGGAGTTTCAAGAATATACAAATGTCCATTGCGAACCAATTCAGGAAAGAATTGAAGGAAAAATGTCAACAACAATAAACGGATATGCATTCCATCGACATCCGCGTCTGTAGCAATAACCACCTTGTTAAAACGAAGATTTTCAATACCATCTTCAATGTCCAAAGCATGTTGTAAAAGATTCAACTCTTCGTTTTCATACACAATCTTTTTTGTCATGCCAAAACAATTCAAGGGTTTACCGCGTAAACTGAATACCGCCTGCAATTCAGGATTTCTTGCTTTGGTAATAGAACCACTTGCAGAATCCCCTTCGGTAATAAACAGTGTAGTTCCCTGTGCAATTTCAGGTTTCAATTTAGTATCAGATAAATGATACCTGCAATCACGCAATTTTTTATTGTGCAAATTTGCCTTCTTTGCACGTTGATTGGCAAGCTTTTTTATTCCCGCAATTTCTTTCCGCTCTCTTTCAGATTGTAAAATTCGGCTTTGTAATTCTTTCGCTGTTTCCGTATTCTGATGCAAATACAAATCCAGTTCCTTACAGACAAAATCCATGATAAAAGAACGAAGTGAAGCCCCTTCAGGTGCTACAGTTGTTGAACCAAGTTTTGTTTTTGTCTGTGATTCAAACACGGGCTCTTCAATTCGGACAGATAAGGCCCCAATGGCTCCAGTATGGATATCCCGTGCATCAAAATCTTTTTTGTAAAAATCTCTTAACGTTTTTACCACTGCCTCCCGATAATAATTAAGATGGGTACCGCCCTGAGACGTATATTGACCGTTGACAAAACTATAGTACTGTTCGCCATACTGGCTACCATGGGTAAGTACACATTCAATATCATCACCTTTAAGGTGAATAATAGGATAATTCAAATGTTCGCCATCGGTACGTCGCTCAAGCATATCCTTGAGGCCGTTTTTTGAGATGTAGGTTTTGCCATTGTAATGAATGCGCAAACCGGCATTCAGGTAAGCATAATTCCAAATCCTACTTTCAACAAACTCCTGAACAAACCGGAATTTTGGAAAAATTTTTTCGTCTGCCCTAAATTGAATTTCCGTGCCATTGACTTCTGTAGAAGGCTTGATTTGATGTTCCTTAAGGATATTACCACGCTCAAACTCGGCAATTTTAGATTTACCATCCCGTATAGCCTGAACTTTGAAATAAGAAGACAAGGCATTCACCGCCTTGGTTCCTACACCGTTAAGGCCCACTGATTTTTTAAATGCCTTATTATCATATTTTCCACCGGTATTGATCTGAGAAACACATTCCACTACCTTTCCCAAAGGAATACCTCTTCCATAATCCCTGACCCTTACCAATCCTTCCTGTATTTCAATCTCAATTTCTCTACCATAACCCATCACGTATTCGTCAATGCAGTTATCTATAACCTCTTTCAATAAAATGTAAATTCCATCATCGATGTGGTTCCCGTCCCCTAATTTACCGATGTACATACCAGGGCGCAACCGGATATGCTCTTTCCAATCCAGCGACCGGATATTTTCTTCAGTGTATTGATGTGCTTGTGACATAAGGTGTTTGATCAAATGGCAATATTACAAACATATTACGAATATTTATAATTTGTTTGAGCCATTGAAAAGTGCCCTGCGAAATCTTAGCCTTTCCAGGACATCTCTCTCCAGAAAAATAATTTTGCCGAGATTACTTTTTTGAAGTTTCAAGCTTTATCAGATCCAACTCAAGCTGCATTTTTGCCTGGAAATCATTCAACAGACCTGCAACATTTTCCAAAACCCCCTTTTCGGTAGAAGATGTAAAGGATTTCATTGCTTTAAGTTGGTGCAATAATGAGGATTCAGACTTAACTATTTTGACATAGGAAGACAGGTAATCCGACTCTATTTTTTTCTGCTGAATTTCTTCCTTGCTTACACGCGCTGGTTGTTCTTTCAACTCGGGGTTGTATGCTTTTGGTTTTTCTTCTTCCTTAAGACTATCCAAACCATTTGATTTAACATTTCCGTGCATTTGCCGACTTCTCTCAGAAACTCTCGAACTCAATTCATTGTGTTCTTTGTAAGCTTTTTCTAAAATGCGCCCGTACAAGGTGTTTAGGTAGTCTGGATTTGGCTTTTTTATTCCCTTATTCCATTCCTTTACCATTTTGCTAAAAGCCTTAAAATCTTCCACTTCCTTTTTCAAATCAGAAGGCTTATACTTTAAACTGGGTTTGCCCGGCTCAACCGACTGAGTCAGGGCAGCTGTCGAATAAAAGAGGGTAAAAATACAGGTAACCAGTGTCGTTGTTCTCATGCGTTTATTGGACAATGAGTGGATAATGCTGCGGCAAGATTATCGGCAATCATTTGTGCAGAACGCCCCTCAATATGATGCCTTTCCAACATGTGGACCAGTCTTCCATCCTTAAACAATGCAATACATGGCGAAGATGGTGGGTAGGGCAATAAAAATTCACGGGCCTTTTGTACCGCCTCACGGTCAACTCCGGCAAAAACGGTCAACAGCTGGTCCGGTCTAGGGGCCATTTGAAGTGCCATCCTTACACCAGGCCGAGCATTGGCTGCCGCACATCCACAAACGGAATTAATGACCAACAGAATGGTACCGTTTTTGTTTTCCAGCGCGCTTTGGACTTCTTCCGGTTCAACCAATGACTTAAATCCCAGATCCAATAACTCACGGGTCATGGGAATAACGAGTTCAGGTGGATACATTTACTTCATTTTTAGACCATTGAAACGCATTAACCCTCTTTTTGTTGAATACAGCCCAATATATTTAACAAAATGACCGCCAATAAAATGATTTTGGCAACATTTGCGTTCTTTAGCCAACTTAGCAATTCAATGCATCTCATTCCTTCAGTTTGGCTTACCTGGCTATTGCCGGTTATTTTGTTTTCCGAGCCTTGTTTTACTCAATTTGGGGGGTTCGATCTGCCAGCGACCGATACCCTCTACGATCATAAAATTCAAAGTATTTTCCTGTATAGAAACTTTCCTGAAAAAGAATCTTTGCCGTTTCTGGTAATTGGCCAGCAAGGTTCGGTTCAACTGGAATTTGATTATTTGATTCCTTCACCGGAAGAATTGTATTACAGCATTTTTCATTTCAATAAAAACTGGCAGCCAGATGAATTACAATCAGAAGAATTCATAAAAGGATTTCAAGAAGAAAAAATTTACTCCTACTCAACCTCTCGCAATACCAAGGTTCCCTTTGTCCATTACCAACTGAGTTTGTCTCCCGGACAATTTATAGTAAGTGGGAATTATTTAATTTGCGTTTACACCAAACAAAAGGAGGTGTTGTTCACCAGAAGATTGCTTATCAGTGAACAATTGTTTAACTGCACAGTGGATTTTGTTTCACCCTTTTCCCATGATTCAAAGAGAACACACCAATCCTTAGAAATCAGTGTTAAAACCCATGATGTTCCCGTAGCGAATAACGATCAGGAATTGTTTCTACAGGTGCTTCAAAATGGGGATTACAATACCCTTAGAGAACTCAAATCGGCACATTTTGTTAAGGCGGATGGATTTGATTTTAACCGACCGGATGAATTGCTGTTTGAAGCCAGGAAAGAATTCCGCTTCAAGGACATCAGAACATTGGTTTCCCGCACTCCTGATATTCAATATTGGGATGAAAAAGAAGATGGATATCACGCTTGGCTGATACCCGATGAAATCCGCGCGGGAAGAAACTATTATACAGAAAATGATATCAATGGGAAGTTTCTCATATTGAATCGGGATGTTCTCAATCCTGTTACCGAATCAGACTATGCCTGGATGCATTTTACCCTCAAAACCGGATATGAACTGGATTATCCGGTATACTTATATGGAGCAGTGAGCGATTGGCAGTTGAAAGATGAATTTATACTCAAATACGATGATTCAAGGAAGGCTTATACAGGGCAATTTCTATTGAAGTTAGGTTATTACAATTACCTCTATGCTTACCGGGATGATGCGGGCAAGGTTCAAACCGAGGATTTGGAAGGCAATTGGTACGAAACTGAGAATCAGTACATGATTATGGTGTACTTCAGACCCTTTGGTAGCCGATATGACCGATTAATGTTTGTAGGACAGTATAATTCTAACTTATAATTTACGTCCAGTCAACTGGCCCCTTTGTCTGAAAAATTCGTTAATCCCTCGAATCTTAAGTCACGATGAAATCAGTCTTCTTAATATTGTAATCAATTTTTATCATGCTCTTCAGGAAATTATCTACCGGAATACTGTTTATACTATTTGCTCCTCTCTTTGCGCAGCAAAAATGGAACTTGGTCCAATGTGTGGATTTTGCTTCAAAAAATAACATCACTTTGGAACAAAGCCGGGTGGCCACGGAAATGGCAGAAGTTGAATATACAGCCAGTAAACACAGGCTTCTACCAGACCTTTCCGGCAGTCTTAATGGGGGTATTAGTTTTGGCCGAAACGTTGACCCAACAACCAACAGTTTTACCACAGAAGACATCCTGTATTCCAATTACAGTTTGAGTAGTTCGGTCATTCTTTTTCAATCAGGCCTCATGCGTAATTCCGTAAAACAAGCCAGGTTGAATGTCAATGCTAACCGTGAAGATCAACAACAAGCGTTGAATGACCTTGGCCTTACCATTGCCACTTATTACCTCAATGTCTTGCTCGCTGAAGAACGATTGGAAATCGCTAAAAAAGGATTAGCCGTTCAGTTCTTACAACTGGATCAGATGAACAAACTCATCAAAACAGGAATGAAACCCGAAGCCGATGTCTTGGAAATTCAAAGTCAGGTGGCTCGTTCCGAACAGGGAATCGTAGTTGCACAAAATGCCCTTGACCTTGCCTGGCTTCAATTGAAACAAGCCATGAGGCTTCCGCCCAATGAATCCATGCAATTGGAACGCCTTACCGAGGATCAATTAAATCGCATCCAGCTAGAAACCTATTCCTACGAACAATTATCCGGTACAGCAGAACAACAACAAGCTTCTTTGCGTGCAGCAAAGCTGCGTTTAGACGCTGCAAAAATTGGAGAAAAAATTGCACGCGCTGCATTCTATCCGGCCGTTTTTGCAAACGCCAGTATTGGATCCCGTTTTTCTGATGCAGCTATCCGACCCAATGCTTATGAGATCCAAAGGTTATTGGTTCCCGGAGTTTACATCGATGGTAAATCGGTAAGTTTCGAACAAGATTACCCAGTAGTTTCCTCAACGGAAGTCACCCCATTCAATACCCAGTTTGACCAGTTCCTTGGCTATGGTTTTTCAGTTTCAGTTTCTATTCCCATTTACCGAAATTATGCCAGTAAAGCAGGCCTGAAAAATGCAAAGTTGAATACTAAAATGAATGAGTTGAGTTATTTGCAGCAAAAAGAAGCACTGGACCAAAACCTTTACACGGCTATGGCCAATGTCAAAGCAGCAGTAAAAGAAAAAGAAGCCGCTGGCAAATCATTTTTGGCGGCTCAGGCAGCTTATGACAAAATCAATAAGAAGTTTCAAATTGGTGCAGCAAGTGCATATGAATTAAATCTTTCTCAATCGAATTTACAAACCAGCGAAACCAGTTTGGTCATAGCAAAATACGATTTGGTCTTTAAACAAAAATTGTTGGATTATTACGCCGGAAAGCGCATCGAATTATAATTAAACCCAAACAAATGTTCAATTTTAAAAAGCTAAAATGGTATACGTGGTTAATCATTCTCGCCATCCCTGGAATGTTAGTTGCCGCTTATTTTAAAGCCAAAAACAAACCAAAAGGTGAAGCAGTGAGCTATGAAAAAGTCGAAAGGCGAAACATCGTAGAAACCGTGTCCGCAAGTGGCAAAATCTATCCCGAAACGGAAATAAAAATTTCTTCGGATGTATCAGGGGAAATCACTGAACTCTATGTCAAAGAAGGAGATAGCGTTAAAGTTGGACAGATCCTGGCACGCGTAAATCCGGATGCATATGAATCAGCCGTCGAACGAAGTACAGCAGGCGTGAATGTTGCCAGAACTCAATCCCACGCCAGTAGCAACACCATTGAAAATGCTCGGCAACTGGTACAACAAGCTAAATTACAATATGAGAATGCCCGAAAAACTCATGAGCGTAACAAAGAGTTGTTCAAAGATGGGATCATTTCACAAGCTGAATTTGAAACCTCTGAAACTTCACTGAAAAATCTGGAAGCAGGCGTAAAAAGTGCTGAAAGTGGTTTGCGAAATGCTGAAAAAACTGCTGAAGCTGCAAAATTCCAGGTCAAAGATGCAGAGGCCGTTTTAAAGGAACAACGGACCAATCTTGGTCGCACCATCATCAAAGCGCCAGCCAGTGGTATCATTTCAAAACTCAACGTTGAAAAAGGTGAACGCGTGGTAGGAACCATTCAAATGAGTGGAACGGAAATGATGCGAATCGCAGATTTACAAGCCATGGAAGTTCAGGTGGAAGTCAGCGAAAATGATATCGTAAGAGTTAAAGTTGGAGATGATACCGATATCGAAGTTGATGCTTATTCAAATAAGAAATTTTTTGGCAAAGTGACAGAAGTTTCCAACTCCGCTTCCAATGTGGCTTCTTTGGGCAGTGTTGGATTATCTACCGACCAGGTTTCAAAATACATTGTAAAAGTCCGGGTCGACAAGGAAAGCTACCGTGATTTAACCATTCAAGGAAGGCCTCCATTCAGACCAGGGATGTCAGCTACCGTCGAAATCAAAACCGCTAAAGCAGAAAATGTATTGAGTATTCCAATTCAGTCCGTCATTGCATACGATCCGGATGAAAAGAAAACCAAAGAAATGAAAGAACTGGCCAAAGAAAGAAATGATCCGAATGCCAACCAAGAAGAAGAAAAAGCCAGTCAATTCAGAGAAGCTGTTTTTGTCCTGAAAGGAGATACTGTGGCCAGAGTGGATGTAAATACTGGTATACAAGACATTGAGTACATTGAAATAAAATCGGGAATCGAAGAATCAGACATGGTCATCACCGGACCTTATGTTGCCCTGTCCAAAAAATTAAAAAGTGGCAGCAGGGTGCATCAAAAGAAAGATGAATCTAAAAAAGACGATCAGAAAGATTAACCATATTGATGATCATATGGTGCAATTAATATACTTATAATACATTAGTTTTTTGATGCTGAATTTTAACTAACAAATGTTAGTATCAGATTCTTTTTATTTATGTACATCTGTAGCTTCAGATATGTTCAGGAGTTCTTCTAGATGATTCCGCTGATTGGACAACCGGGGAACTTTTTGCTGTGCTCCTATCTTATTTCGACTTTTTAACCAATTGAAAAAAGTTCCTTTGTTGGCGACATTCAACTTTAAAGGTAACAGTGCAAGATCATGATATCGTTTTGCCTCATAGTCGGAGTTTACTTTTTTCAATTGTTCATCCAATGTTTGGGCAAACGAATTGGGGTTCTGAGGCGGATTTTCAAACTCGATAAGCCATTCATGCCCCCCTTTTCCAGAGCTGGTTAGATAAACCGGAGCGACCGTATATTCAAGCACTTTTACATTAAACAATTTGCAGGTTTCGGATAAAGCAGCATCTGTATTGGAAACCATAACTTCTTCTCCAAACACATTGATAAATTGTTTGGTACGACCGGTAATTTTTATTTTAAATGGATTTAGGCTGGTAAATTTGACGGTGTCCCCTATTTTATAACGGAACAGACCGGAATTGGTCGTGATGACCATTGCATAGTTTTTGTCCAGTTCCACATCTTCAAGCAATAGTGTCCGCGGATGCTCGCTCTCCCAGTCTTCCATGGGGATAAACTCATAAAAAATTCCATTGTCCAACAACAATAACATATCATCTTGCCGAATATCCGATTGCACGGCAAAATATCCTTCTGAGGCGTTATATGTTTCAAGGTAACGAAAGTCAGAAGAAGGAAAAAAGTCTTTGAATGGCTCACGATAAGGTACAAAACTTACCGCTCCATGAATAAATACTTGCATCTTGGGCCATATCTCTAAAATGTCCTTTTTTCCGGTATAGTCCAGTAATTTCTTGAAGAGTACCACCGCCCAGGTGGGCGTGCCAGCAATTAATCGGACATCAGCATCAGGTCCCTGTCGCGCAATAAGGTCAAGTTTTTTTTCAAAATCTTCCAAAAGGGCCACTTCTTTTCCTGGAAACAATCGGTTGAGTACAATTGCAGGTAATCTTTGGTAAATAATGGCGGAAACATCTCCAACAATGCTATCTGGAAATTCTGGCAAATTCTTGGTCGAACTTCCTGCAAGAAGAATGCTTTTGCCCTCGAATATTCGGGGTTTTTCCAGGTTTTCAAAAATACTGGCCACCAGGCGCCATCCACCTTTTGAATGACATTGCCGGTGATTGACATCCGTGACCGGGATGTATTTACTTTTATCGCTGGTGGTGCCGGAAGATTTTGCATAGTATCGAACACGCCCAGGCCAAAGCACATTGGTCTCTCCTCTCATCATGCGATGAATGTCCTCTTTGACGGATTCATAATCCTGAACAGGCAGCATGTTTTGCCAGTCTCTTGGTTTTTTGTATCGGCTGAAATCATAACGCTGGCCCCATTCAGTCGTTCCTGCCGAACGTACAATTTTACGAAGCTCTTTTTGTTGGGTTTCAATGGGGTGATCCATAAAGGCTTTCATCTGAGCACGGTGAGTCTTCAGATATTGACTCCATAATACATTAAAGAGTTTATTCATTTTGTTCAGCCTGATCTCTGCAAATGTACGGATTCAGATTGAGTTATTGGGATGGACCCGAATACCGGCCAGGTGGTTTAATTCACCGGATCGAGTAAGGATAACTTTTTTACCCTGAATTCGATAAGTGCGCATGCCCACAGGGTAAATTCCAAACCTTTCAATCCTAATGCCTGGTGGTGCAGCCACTCTTTATGTCAATCGTGATGGTCCTTCCAAATGGAAAAGTTTTCGGAAGATTTAACCTCACATTATTTAGGAATCCGGATGCGATAAGTCTTTTTGGTTGGATTAGGTAATTCCGATTTGATTAACCACGGATTATACAATTTCAATTGCCGGTAGGTAATCTGGTGCTCATGTGCAAAATCCGCCAGGCTTGGAATCCCTTCGGCATGTTCAACCACTTCATAGGCATCCAGGGGTGAATACATTTCCTTTTTTTGAAGGTAGAAACCGAACTTATCAGGATTCTTCATGATTTCCTTGATGGCAATGATTCGAAACACATAACGATTGGTTTCATCGCTTAGATTCATATCATAATAATTGCTTTCCTTTTGTTCATCCATCGTCCGCTGCAATGCCGTAGGGCCCATATTGTAAGCTGCTGCCGCTAAAGTCCAGCTGCCAAAACGTTCCTTCAACTTCTTAAGGTATTGGCAAGCTGCCAAAGTAGCTTTTTCAGGATCATTGCGTTCGTCAACATAACTGTTTACCTCTAGATTGAGTTCCTTTGCAGCCTCTTCTTTAAATTGCCAAATCCCTTTCGCTCCTGCATAGGACACGGCATTTCTCAGCGAACTTTCTGCAACCGCCAGATACATGAGATCCGTTGGAACTTCCTGCTCCCTAAAAATTCGCTCAAACATGGGAAAAAACCGCATGGCCAGTTTAATATGTAACAGTGTGCCGCTATGGTGGTATGTATTGATCAATAACTCTCTTTCCAACCGTTCGGTAACATCAAAATAATCCATGGGAATCGCTTCACCGGCGAGGTCGTATTGACTCGCCAATTTTACTGCATGGATGGTTTGAGGAAGCGGATCATAGCGGTTGTTGAAAGGGATTTCGGAGGCTGAGCCAATGATCCAAACTACACCAATAACACCTGCTGTATAAATTCCAACTGAATACAACAATTTCATTTTATTTCGAAAGTTATTCACCCTTTTAAAACGGTCTTAACGGTATTCCAAATATATAAAATATAGATGAAATTCCAGATTTCCCGGTTAAGATGGCTTTTAATGAGCCCTACCAGACGGTTCCGGAAAGACAGTTCTCCCTCTTCAAAAACTCACCTCTGTGATCAAAAAAATCTTCTAAATACTTGTATTTTAGAAGATTAATTATAATTTTAGACATTGTTTAACTTTAATATCTGCTCCATGAAACCCACTATTTATCAGTCTTTACACCTTTTCATTTACAGGTTAAAAATGACGTGCTGTAAATCATATATATATATATGATTTATTTAATATGTTCAATCAATGGTTTTGGCCAGTCAAGTCCTGTCTGTGATTTTCTAAAAATCGGCAGGATGTCTGAACCTAAATCTGATTGCAACATAAATACCTCCAACTTCCCCGAAGTCTGTCTAAAACTCAAATTTCATTTTATAAAATATCTGAACAGCCCTGAAGAGTTTCCTTCGGATAAACTCTATGTCAACATACTCGATCAACTCAACGAGATCTTCAATAAGGGAAATATCACTTTTACTTTTGATGGTGATTGCATTCATTATCTCAATTATGGTGATGGATTCAATACAGGAGGTTCTTCAGCAGATGCTTTTGAAAGAAAATCAACCATCTTGAATAATAAAACAGAATTTGGATTTGATGAAAATGCCATCAACATTTACTCCTTTACTAAATCCGGCGGAGGAGAAGCCTACCTGGGCGAAAATGTTTTATTTTGTGCAACCAGCCTTTCTGCATTGGCTCATGAATTAGGTCATACTTTAGGATTGTGGCATACCTTTGGCAAAGGAAATCCTTTTGGAAATCCGGTCAATCCATTTTCAACACCCTGGGTTTGCAAAGATGGAACCAACGACTCAGGTTTTCAGGGAGATGATGTTTCAGATACGGGTGCGGATCCTTATACCATGGATTTGGATAATAATGGCATTGCAGATCAATGGAAATGGTTTATAAAGGCTACTTGCAATCAAAACATTAGCAATTCACAAACTGATTTTTGTAATGACAACATCAATCCCTGGAATATACCGATCGATAACTGGATGAGTTATTATGGCGAATGCAAAAAATGTTTTACCGAAGGGCAATATTCCCGGATGCATCAATACATTGAGGATTATTTTGAGGACATGGTGGTGAGTGATTGTGCGGATGATCCCTATTTTAATCCCGAAGATTGCCAGCAAGCCGATATCACGATATCCACACCCACCCTTTGGGAAAATGGAACTTTGGAATTGTGCAAAGATCAGAAAATTATTATCGAAGCCGGTGGATCCTTAACCCTGCGGAATTATACCCTGACAAAGAAACAAGGAAATAATCCTGCATGTCCCGGATTATCTAAATTCGGAGAATGGGATGGAATTTATTTGTCAGGATTTTCTGCAAATAATTCCAGTGTCAAACCATCTTTACTGGTGTTGGAAAATTCAGAAATTTCCCATTCAAACCATGGGATCCATGCCTATCAATTTAATGAAATCAGATTCGATGCGAGTCAAATGATCAGCAACGGAGCCGGCATTGATGCCAGACATGGAGTATCCGGACTCTATGTTGAAAATAATAGCCTGATTGATGGAAGTTCTGCTTCAATTGATATGAATAACCTGGCAAGTTATCGCGAGATTACGTTGATCAATTGTGCCGGTAAGTTTTCATCCAGTACTGTTTCCGGCAAAGGACTCAGCACGGGAATCTATTCCTATTATGGTACACTGAGATTTTCAAACCACAACAAAGTTGTAAACTTTGAAACCGCAGTTTATAAAGATATCGATAAAATAAACGGAGGATTTGATGCATTTGGCAGCTCTGGTGCCGGTATTTGGGCAAGCAACAGTTTCTTCAAATCCACATTAAATAAATACGAAGCAGTTTATCTGAACAGTACCCGGGATGCTGTATTCTTTGATAATGACCTGGTGGGAATAGTCGTTTCACGAGGAAAGAGTACCGGAACATGGCATCATAATTACTTCAAAGGTGAGCATGAAAATGTCAATTACATTTCCCTGGCCAATCCTGATCTGGCTTACGAGTTTAAAGACAATTTGATTGAGTACACCAGAATGGAGTTTTATGGGAGAAATCCTCTTAGCAATGCCATCTGCAACAGTTGGCTTAGACCACAAAACTTTGCGGTCCAGGTTTATGCCAGTCCCTTCATCAGCAGCTGGGGAACGAATACCTCTCCCTCCGGAAACCGGGTAACCACACCAAACGAGTACCCGATCATGACCTCACCGGATGTTCATGTTACCAATTATTTTAAAAATGGTAACCCACCTGAAATGCAATTCTCTTACTCTGGAAATTTCATTGGGACAGGAATCGGCTTTGAAACCAGCTGCAACTACCGATTGACGGGAGGCCCCGGTACCACGGGTTTTTCAGAATCCTGCGATGAAACTCAGGCAGAAGCCGACTGGGATTCACTGGAAGCTATAAGACTAAACTTATTGGACTCCATTGGCTCCCAGACCGACAGTCTCTTGCTCATCCAATTAAACAATTCACTGGATCAGGTTTTGCTGGTACAAAGCAAACTGGCAGCCCGCCTGTTGCGCTGTCACCGGGAAGACAGTTTGTGGACAGCTACCGGAGATACTTGGGTTGAGCGCCTGGATACGGATTTGTTGGATCTGAATGCGCTAAGCGAATTGTGGAACCAGGAAGCTTTTGACCAGGTCATGGAATTTGAACAAATTGCCGAAGAAGACCTTGACGATTTTGAAGTATTACAATCCGCTGCTCAGTACATTAACCAATGGCAGATAGATAGCCTTGACATTTACCAACTTCCTACAAGTCATTTGGATACACTGATCGAATTGGCTGAAGCCCATTATGGAGAATACAGCAATTATCTGAGATCCTGGTTGTATGCTTACTATGGTATCCGTTTAGATTGGCCTGAGGAGATGCAATCGTATGGAAGAATACCGGAAAGAAGACCAAAACAAATCTTAACCGACTGGATCATCATCCCTAATCCGGTGGTGGATTGTTTTAAACTTATCTCTGAGTCCAAGCCTGAGATGTCATTGATTAAGCTGTTTAATTTACATGGAAGCCTGATGTTTGAACAAAAGTTAAGTGCAAATCAGGAAATATGCATTCCTGAACACTTGTCCTCCGGGCTCTACATCCTAAACCTAACGGACGTTCGGACGAATATGAATAAGACTTTTAAATTATGGTTGAGATGAACAGCAAGATCAATCAGAGTTTACTCTTTTGGCACTGGATTATATACCTGTTAACAACAGTTAGCCCCATTGCTGACGCCCAAAATCTTTTCAATATTTCACCAGACATTAAAGGAGGCTTCAATGATCATTGTAGGTTCTTTACATCAGCCTGTGACTCTGCCGGAATTTTCGTTCTGGGCGAATACCCCTATTACAAAGTTGGAGACTCTAGCCGTTATTATCTTCAATTTATCATGCTCCGTTTTGACTACGATGGAAATTTGATTTTTAGAAAGAATATTCCAAACATTGAAAGTAGTGTGTTTAGTTTCAGAAATTCTCCTCCTATACGTAAAAATGACTCGATATATTATTTCAACCAACTAATATATCAGCCTGAGACCGAAATATATTATAGAGGAATAATTTTTGAAATAAATATTCGGACTGGTGAAATTATTACATCACATCAAATGCCAAAATTAAACGAATATGATTTTTATGCCTTAGGTAAGGGATTTTATGATCAATCTATAAACAGCCTTATATTCGCTACGTATGCTAATTTGGTGAATTCGTTTGTCGATAAATTAATGCTCATCCAACTTAATCAAAACTTAAATATTGAAGAAAGAATAGATTATCAATATCCTGGCTATGATATTTTTATGACGCATGGAATTGATAAAATCAATGAGAATCTATACACATGCTTAGGTGAAATCCACTCTAGAAATTCTAATAATCCTGACCATTATCCTATATTTATTCAGTTCGATAGCACATTAGAATTAAAAAGTGTTTGGCCACGTTTTGATTTAAATGGTTATGGTTTCTTTTTCTCAGAACAATTTTCACCGACGACTGATCCATATAAAAATTGGGTGGTCATGTTGTCAAATACGGAATATAGGAACCCTGACAGTACAGATTGGTATCTCACACCTTACATTATGAAATTCAATTCTAAAGGCGATAAATTATTTTGGAAATCCAGATTTAAGCATCCATTGTCAGCTTCAGCAGGTTGTAGTTTTTTTCCAATGACTATAGGAAGGTGTAACGATGGGAGTGGCTACATTGGATTTGAAGATGTAGATCCCAACATACCGGATAGCTCAGCATTTGTATGGATGTTTAAAGTTTCTGAAAACGGAGATAGTCTTTGGAGCCGGCAACTGTATATTTTAGGGCCAGATGAACCTAGTTGGTTTACGTATCTCTACCCTATTGTTCATACTCCCTACAATACTTTTATAGCCCAAGGCAGTGCTGGAATTGATCGGACTGGTCAATGGCGGCCCTGGCTGGTCCATTTTGATTACCATGGTTGTGTGGTGCCCGGCTGTCATCTGACAGTCAACTCCGAGGATCCTTCTTCGATTGATCCTGAACCCATTACTGTATTTCCTAACCCCGTAAATGGACAGCATTTGTATTTTACCTGCCGAACCGGTTCGGGACAACATGCACAACTGGAGTTTCTATATTTAGATGGCAGGTCTATTTTAAGAAAAAATATTGTGTTGGAAAACAATGCTCAATATCTTTTGCTTTTACCACAGGATCTTGCAAACGGTTATTATCTGCTTCAAATTCATGACGAAATAAACAGTTGGTCTAAAAAAGTGTATGTGCAGAGGTAGTCGCTATAAACTTGCTTGGATACATCAGGTAAATCCAATCTGGCTGCCCAGACCCTTAACAGCCGGAATGTGTTTATTAAACCTAACAGACGTTCGTACGAATGTAAATAAGACTTTTAAATTATGGTTGAGATGAGTACACAGGTATTTAAATATTCCCTGATTCATCGATGTTTAATTCCTATCCTGGTTTTGACAGCAAGCATAACATCTGCTCAAAAACCATTCAACCGGTCTTATGACATCGAAGGTGGATTTAATGGCAATGGTAAATTCTTTATGTCCGCCTGTGATTCTTCCGGCATTTTTGTTATTGGAGAATATCCTTATTATAAAAATAGTGACTCCAGCAGATACATTATTCAAAACATCATGCTGCGTTTTGACTATGAAGGAAAATTATTATTCAGAAAAAATATACCGGAACCCGATAGTACCAGATTCATAATCTATTCCAGTACTTCAATACGAAAAAATGACTCCGTATATTTTTTTCACATGTTATATTACAGAAATGAGTTTTTAAGATATCGTAGAGCATTAGTTCTGGAAATCAATATCCGAACAGGAGAGATTTTAAGAACCAAGTTTTTACCTAAGTTTGATAAGTACAATTACTATAGCATGGGAGGAGCATTTTATGAGCCTGAATTGGACCAGTTAGTTTTTTCTTCCACTGCCTACACGAGTGATTCCCAGTTGTATAAAATGTTTGTTTTTACTTTGGATTCAAACCTGAATATGAAAAATACCGCTGAGTACAGTTATCCGGGCTCGGGTATGTTCTTATATAATGCTGTGGTTAAGCATGAAAATGGATTATTTGGCGCAGCAGGAGGTATAAATAGGGTTGTGTCCAAATATTTAGAAGCTTTCCCCGCTTTTGCCCAATTGGACAGTAATTTAAGTTTAGTAAGCCTCGAAGTCCACAAAGAGCTGGAAAAATTTAATTACTCGGCTGATAATTTTTCACCCACACAAGATGACGACGGTAACTGGGTTGTGTATATCACGAAGGATACCATCGAAACTCCCCTCGACACCCATTCTTTTAACAACATTGCTTACATCATGAAATTCAACCCGCGGGGGGACAGCCTGATCTGGGGTCGACGGATGATCCATCCCCATTTTCAATTTAACGGATTTGTCTATTTTCAATTTGCTATGGGGCGTTGTAAAGATGGAAGTGGTTACATTGTACTGGAAAGGATTAGCAGAGGAAATATTGAAAGTACAGCTTATACAAGAATGATGAAAGTCTCAGAGCAAGGGGATAGTTTATGGAGTCGCAATTTGTATATATTAGGGCCTGATGAAACAAGCTGGTATAACGAACTCAATCCTATAACACACACACCCTACAACACCTTTGTTGTGCAAGGCAGTGCAGGAATTGTAAGTACCGGCCAATACCGTCCCTGGCTGGTTCATTTTGATTATCATGGTTGCGTGGTCCCCGGATGTCATCTGATGGTCAACTCCGAGGATCCTTCTTCGATTGATCCTGAACCCATTAACGTATTTCCTAACCCCGTCAATGGTCAGCATTTGTATTTTACCTGCCGAACCGGTTCAGGACAACATGCACAACTGGAGTTTCTGAATTTGGATGGCAGGTCTATTTTAAGAAAAAATATTGTGTTGGAAAACAATGCTCAATATCTTTTACTCCTGCCTCAGGATCTTGCAAATGGATACTATCTGCTTCAAATTCATGACGAAATAAATAGCTGGAGTCAGAAAGTGTATGTTCAAAGATGAGGCAAAAATTAAAAAGCCCCGATGTTTCCACCGAGGCTCCGTTTCAATGAATTTCAGGGATTGAAATTTATGCTTGTCTCACCAATACGTTAACTTCATTTTGAAGGACTTCCACGAATCCTTTTGTAATTTCGAATTGGTGCTTTTCTCCTTGTGAATCGGTGACGGTTACCACTCCTTTACCCAACGAAGATACAATGGGAGCGTGTCTTTCCAAAATTTCAAATTGACCTTGCGTTCCAGGTACGATGACTGCCCGGGCATCACCATCAAACAACTGAAGCGTAGGTGTAAGTATGTATACTTTCATCTCATTAATTCGCTTCAGCCATCAATTTCTTTCCTTTCTCAATGGCATCTTCAATGGTTCCCACCAGGTTGAAGGCCGCTTCAGGATATTCATCAACTTCACCATCCATGATCATATTAAAACCGCGTATGGTTTCTTCTATTGGAACGAATACTCCTTTCAAACCCGTAAACTGTTCAGCCACATGGAAAGGTTGTGACAAGAATCGCTGAACACGACGTGCACGGTGAACCACCAGTTTGTCTTCTTCAGAAAGCTCTTCCATACCTAAAATGGCTATGATATCGAGGAGTTCATTATAACGCTGAAGAATTCCCTTCACGCGCTGTGCTGTATTGTAGTGGAGCTCACCGATGACCAGAGGATCCAAAATACGTGAAGTGGAATCCAATGGATCAACTGCAGGATAAATACCCAAAGCAGCGATTTTACGGCTTAATACCGTAGTGGCATCCAGGTGCGCAAAGGTGGTCGCTGGAGCCGGGTCAGTCAAGTCATCTGCGGGTACATATACCGCTTGCACAGAAGTAATAGAACCTCTTTTGGTAGAGGTAATCCTTTCCTGCATCAGACCCATTTCCGTCGCCAGGGTAGGTTGATAACCTACGGCAGAAGGCATACGACCCAACAAGGCTGAAACTTCAGAACCCGCTTGGGTAAAACGGAAAATATTATCAATAAAGAACAAGATGTCTTTTCCACCGGCAGGATCGTTCAGGTCGCCGTCGCGAAAATATTCAGCAACCGTCAGACCAGATAGAGCCACCCTCGCACGGGCTCCGGGAGGTTCGTTCATTTGTCCAAAAATAAAGGTCGCTTTGGAATCCCTCAGTCCTTCCATATCCACTTTACTTAGATCCCATCCACCGGCTTCCATACTGTGCTTAAACTCATCGCCATATTTGATAATCCCTGCTTCAATCATCTCGCGAAGTAAGTCATTTCCTTCACGGGTACGCTCTCCTACTCCAGCAAATACAGACAAACCTCCATATCCTTTTGCAATATTGTTGATCAATTCCTGAATCAATACGGTCTTTCCAACACCAGCTCCCCCAAAAAGTCCAATTTTACCCCCCTTCGCATAAGGCTCAATCAGGTCGATGACCTTGATTCCGGTAAACAATACCTCTGTTTCTGTGGACAAATCTTCGTACGTAGGTGGTTTCTTATGAATTGAATACACTTGTTTTTTCTCTACCGTCTTTAATCCATCAATACTTTGGCCCACCACATTGAACAAGCGGCCTTTGATGTCTTCACCAACCGGCATGGAAATGGTTTCATTGAGGTCAATGACCTCAGCACCCCGGGTCAATCCATCCGTAGAATCCATGGCGATCGCCCGCACGCTGTCTTCCCCCAAATGTTGCTGAACCTCCAGGATGAGATCTTCCTTGCCGGGTCTTTTGATGCAAAGAGCGTTAAAAATTTCAGGAAGGTGTGACCCTTCTGCAGAAAAACTAACATCCACCACAGGACCAATGATTTGTGATACGCGTCCCAGATTTGCCATATTGATTTTTTTCTAAGTGTTTTAAAAAGTCGCGCAAATATATGTACATCTTTGCCTAGAAACCAAAACATTGACAAAGCTTTGACAGTTCGTTCTAGCCATAACCACGAAGATTTAACCACATTAGAATTTTTCGGAATCGATCAGCAATTATTGCTTTCCGGAGCCGGGCCAGGGGGGCCATCCGAAATGAGGGATTCACTCGAAAAAGCGGCTCTTTTTTCTCGGGTAACCGGGTATCAAACCTTGAATTTACATGAACCCTTCCACTGGCCAAAGCAAAACACTTTTCCTGGCATTCAGTTTTTGGTGTTGGCTGCCCTGGAAAACGGTTTTGATGAACTGATTCTGGAATTTTGTATAATTCTGTCCAAGAAGCATCTATTTCTTCCGGCAAATCTGCTTCCGGTATTTATGGATCGATTTATTAAATTTCCTGATCAATTTCGCTACTTGCTCCCGGTTCTTGGGCCGAGGGCAGTGTCCATGGCAAAAGTGGTCAACGAATGGGCTGTATATGATCCTGAAAATTGGACCAAGCCCTTCCAGTTCAAATCAAAAAATCTTAAAAAGTTGGCTTTCTGGGGTCTTTGCCAAACCGATTACGATAAAGCCATTGAATTACTGATGGACCCATCCCAGAAAATGCAGGAGGAAGATCGGAGATACCTGGCAGGAGCTCTGCTGGATGCTTTAAAGCCCGAAAAATGGACGTTATTAAAAATTTTTGAACATAGCAAATTTCAATGTTTGCAAGAAATCTGGTACAAACTGGCCTTGTTTCATGATCCTGAATACAGACGTTCTTGCCTCAGGTGGGAGGATAGGGCTTTAAACCTTGACTCCAATTGGAGACCCAGACTTTATACCCTGAATGGAAAAGAACTGAATTGGCCTATCCAAAGCATCGTTTCGACTATTCCTCCGTCAAGTATTGAGGATCATTTAGATCTTGAAAACTATTTTACCTGGATCATGGAGCATGGATTAGAGGGGCCATTTCTGCAATCCTTTCATCATGTTGAGTCCGCAGTGATTAAAATCCAGTATTTTAATTGGCTTTTAAATTCAGACCAACTGACCGAACGTTTTCCAACCGGTGAATTAACCAGAGGACTGGACCATGTCCGCTTTAATGATTTATGTCAAACGTGGTTATCATCCAGTAAATCCAATATCGATCTTGAGGCATTTTATCAGGCCAATGTGCATTATAGTCATTTTTGGTCCGAACCCTTGTGCAAACTAATTCTTGAATTGCGAAATGAACCTGAATATCAAAAGCATTATGATCTTACGGTATTCTGGCAGATGCTACCTTGTAAAATCAATCCAAACTCAGATTTGGCCAACAAAATACCTGAAGAATGCAAATGTTACACCAATAGTATCATACATTATGACAGTATCCTCCGATTCCGCAAGTGGATGAGGAGTTTGGCAGAAAACCCAGGATAGTCAGTCACCCTGTGCTCAACAAGCTTCAGGCTTTGAAGTATTCAGATAACCCAAAGAGAAAGATACCATCACATACGCATTACTCTTCTGTTTCCTTGTGAGCAGCTTTGTATTCGGCAATTAACTTTTGTTGAATGTCAGGCGTAACGGGGGCATATTCGTTGAAATGCAATGTAAACTTGGCCCTTCCCTGAGTCAACGATCGAAGACTGGAAGAGTAATTGTGCATTTCAGCCAGCGGAACTTTAGCTTTTATTTTTTTATAGTGTCCCTCAGAATCCATTCCAAGGATTATTGCCCTGCGTGTTTGTAAATCGCCCATGATGTCTCCCATAGCCTCATCCTGGCATAAGATTTCCAATTCATAAACGGGCTCTAATATTTGAGGTGCCGCCACCTGGAACGCTTCTTTGAATGCCATGGTGGCCGCAATCTGAAATGCCATATCATTGCTGTCCACAGGATGCATCTTTCCATCAAATACAGAAACGCGGATATCGGTACAATATGAACCGGTGAGAGGCCCTTCAATCATTTTATTCATAACCCCTTTTTTGATGGCCGAAGAAAATTTAGAATCAATGGCTCCTCCCACAATACACCAATAAAAAGCAAGCTTGCCACCCCAGTGTAGATCTTCCGTTTCGCGTTGACGAACATTCAATCCGGCAGGATCTCCCTGCCCTTCATGCCAGGGTTCAACTCTCATGTGAACTTCGGCAAATTGCCCGGCTCCACCGGATTGTTTCTTATGGCGGTAACTGGTATCAGAGGCTTTGGTTAAGGTTTCCAAATAGGGAATCCGGGGTTTGATGAAATCGATGTGCAGGTTGTGTAGTTTTTCAATGCGGTATTTCAAAAGATCCAGATGCAATTGACCTTGTCCGTGAAGTATATTTTGCTTCAATCGCTGGGATTGCTCGAGAATCAAGGTAGGATCTTCTTCCTGTAGTTCATGAACTGCTTTGATGAGTTTCTCCAAATCATTTTTATTTTCAGTAGATATGGCCACCCGTATCCTTGGTTCTGGAAAAGGAATGGGCTCTACCAACACGTCATTTCCTTTTACACTGAGGGTATTGTTGGTATGGCTGTCTTTTAGTTTAACCACTACTCCCAGATCACCTGCCACTAATTCTGACACCGCTTCACGGTTTTTCCCGTTGGACACAAATATCTGATTCAGCCGTTCCGTATTGCGGTTTGCATTATTGACCAGTTCGTCACCTGTCTTAACTTTTCCACTATACACTTTAAAATAAGAAACCCTTCCAACTTTTGGCTCAGACATGGTTTTGTATATGAAAATAGTGGCAGGACCATTGGCATTTACTGGCATTTCACCTTGAACCAATTTCGCAGGAGGACGGTCGGCTGGCGAAGGACAAACATCATTGATAAAACCCATGATACGACCGCTTCCCATATTGCGTATTGCACTATTGCAAAAAACTGGAAAAAGACTTCTGGAGGCAATTCCCTTCCGGAGACCATCGGCCAACTCGGACTCATCCAGGTTTCCGGTTTCAAAATAATGATCCATTAAAGTATCGTCATTTTCTGCTGCAGCTTCCACGATGGCGTTGTGTAGAGAATTGGCTTTCTCCATATGCTCGGCCGGTATAGGTTTTTTAGTGGGTTTCCCTCCGTCAGACGGGAATTCATACATGACCATTCTCAAGGCATCAATGATGGCATTGAAAGACTGTCCGGTCTGCACTGGATATTGAAAAGGAATTAATTTATGGCCAAAACGCTCCCGGGCCTGCTCGAGCGAACCATCGTAATCGGATTTTTCATGGTCACAATGATTGATGATAAAAAGCATTGGAAGATGGAACTTATCTGCATACTCCCAAATGAGTTCAGTTCCCACTTCTACACCATGAGCGGAATTGATAACCATCAAACCTAAATCCGCAACTTTCATGGATGAAAGGGTCTCCCCTACATAATCATCCGAACCAGGAGTGTCAATGATATTTATTTTAGATTCTTTCCAACTCACATGCATCAGTTTGCTGAAAAGGCTGGATTTTCGCTCTTGTTCGATTTCAGAAAAATCGGAAACGGTATTGCCGGCCTCCACGGTTCCTCGCCGTGTAATGGCTTTAGATTCATATAACATGCTTTCTATCAAACTGGTCTTTCCACAATGGGAGTGACCGAGTAAAACGACATTTCGAATGTGCTTGGGATCCTGGCTCATAACAACTGAATTTAGGATTAATGAATTGATTGCAACAAGTTATCTGATTTGAGAAGATTTAAAAAAATAAATGTGAATTTATTTTTAAAGGCATCCACTAGTAATTACATATCTAATTGAATTTCAGAGGTAAAAGAATGAAATTAATCTGAAGCAAGGCCTTCACCCATTCATCCATTCCACTGCACAAAACCCGTTAGATCTGGAGTCGACACCCTCACAAAAAGTATCCATATTTTTCAGCAACGACAAAATATTTTATTTATTTACAAACGTTTATACATTACGTATTTTATAATATAATACAATTATTGAAAAATTGCATAATTTTTTGCCTCTTTTGTTGCAGAATATCTATTTTTGCAGTCCAATTTTAAAGACCTTTGGACTATGATCGCAGTTGTTAACATCGCAGGCCAGCAGTTTAAATGCAGTTCCGGGCAAAAAATTTACGTCCATCGCTTGGAAGCAGACCGGGGTTCGAACGTCCAATTCGACCAGGTACTGATGTTGATCAATGGTGATCAAACCACTGTGGGTACGCCAACCGTTTCAGGAGCTTCTATTTCTGCTAAAGTTTTGGATCATGTTCAAGGCGACAAAGTGATTGTTTACAAGAAAAAAAGACGGAAAGGTTATGAAAAGAAAAATGGCCACCGTCAGCAATTTACGCAGATTGAAATCAATTCCATTCAAGCTTAATTCAATAAATTCTTAAGCCATGGCTCATAAAAAAGGGGAAGGTAGTACCAGTAACGGAAGAGACAGTAACAGCAAAAGACTGGGTATTAAATTGTTTGGTGGACAGCAGGCCATTGCAGGGAATATTATTGTTCGCCAGCGTGGCACCCAATTTCATCCAGGCTTGAATGTCGGTGTAGGCAAAGACTTTACTTTATATGCCCTAAAGCCTGGTGTAGTCACCTACAAAAAATCTCGCAAGGACCGCACTGTAGTTGAGGTCTTATAAGATATTTTTCGGTTTTTCTCATCCTTTTCAGAATCACATATTTCTGTGCCTGTATCGGGCATAAGCATCTCAGAGATCCGCTCATTTATTGTCTCTTGCAGGATACCTTTTGCTGGCTAAACTGATTACTCAAATCATATTTCACTTGCATGATTCTATGGTCTTCTTCCATAAATATTTGAACCTCAACGATCAATCGGTACCATATCATTTTGCCTAATCCAGCCTTCATCGAGTTCAGAAGTTCTTATCTTTCTCCATGGTCCTAACACTTGTAAGTTTGTCAATTTCATTCCTGCCTTACAAAAAATGAGTTGGGGGCTGTTTTCATCAGGCGATAAAAATAATGGGCCTTCCTGGATTAAAATAAATTCATCCACCCGTTGCATCATACGATTTCCTTGCCAGGAAAAACTCAAAAAAATCAACGACACCAACATTAAACCTGACATCAACATCCGCCCCTCTGTCTTTTGATCCGAGCGCCATTTCATAAACATCCATAAAGATGCACTTAAACTGACCATGGCTAATCCAAACCAAATTAGAGGACTTGTCCACAAAATCATTTGCCAATACCTCTTCCACAAATGTTGCTCTTGTACATCAAATCCATTCAGTCCTGATTTTTTAATCGCTGCTGTTTTCATTTCAATGCAATCCTGGCAATTAGGTTCCCATTTTAAGGCTTTTTCAAAATAAAGGATAGCCCAAGGGTATTCTTCAAGTCGAAAATGACACAGACCCAAATTAAAGTACAGGTTGCAGCTGCGCGTTCCCGATCGCTCCAATTGTGCCAATTGTTCTTTGGCCTCCCTGAATTTACTTTCTTCGTACAATCGCTTCCATTCCTGAGCACTAAGCCAAACTACTCCAAATACCATTAATAATATAATGAAAAACCATTTCATTTGATTATCCATTTTGTTATTTCTTCCAATGAATCGGGTTTCTCTTCATACCTCGGTTTGTATCCATCAATAGTTTTTATTCTACCCTGCTGAAAAGGAAGAATATCTCCTTCCGGTTTCGTAAAAAAATCAATGTAGTCAATTTTTTTATCGCCACTAAAAATGAATTTCATGCTTGAACATTGAATAAAATTTGTACCCACATAACCTTTGCCATCATCTTCTATAAAATAAACAGACTCCGCATTGCCTTCGACCAACATGAACTGGATTTTCTTTTCAACAAAATGACCTTGTATCATCCGTCCTTTAATTTGATTATCCAATACTTCATGTTCACGATTGATAATGAACCCGTTTGGATTTAAAAAAAAGTCATTCAAGGCATGATTCTTTAAAACCATGCGAATGGTATCACCCGTGAGTTGAGAACTATCCGACCAAAGAATTGGATGCTTAAACAAGTAAAAACTTGAATCATATCCTGAAAAGTAAAGGGAATCACAAAGTCCTTTCAGTTTCTTGTTAAAAATTTTTACCTCACCCCACGCGCGAATCATCTGAAAACTATCAAGGCCTTCTACTTTTTGTTCCGAGTATAAACTATCGGCTGCAAGGTACAATGAGTCCCCTTCAAACAAAACAACCAAATAAGGTCTACGGTTTGTACCAACCGCATTAAACAATTTTGATTTCTTATTATAAGTAAATGAATCGCAAACTACCGTATAACCATCTGCAGTATCCACCACCACCACGCCTTGTTTTGCATAACCCTGATCCTTGTTTCCATCATACCGCAATACTTTTGCCTGAATTACCCGGCTACCCTCCGTTACCCGAGGTGAACCTAACACTTGTAAGCTTTTTGTTTTTCTATTGTATTGTATATGATTACCCTCAAGAATTCTGTCCAACTCCCGGTATGTTGCATTTCCAAATAAAAGGACATCACCATTGGCTTCATTAAAGATTATGCTATCCGCTTTGGCCTGTTGGCGATCGTCCTGAATTTCAGCAGTGCCAACCAGTGTTAATTTTTTGTTCTGCGCTTCATGATAAATGCGTTTGGCATCCGCCCGTTGGCTACCTCTAATATATCGCGGATAATTGCCAAAATAGGATTTCTGGAATTCAACATCATAGTATCCCTCATCGGTGTATATTTGAAGCGAATCCTGTTGAATCAAAGTTGGACCTTTGAAAATCACTTTTTGTTCGCGGGTCTGATACATCAATGTATCAGATGACAGTTGCATACTGTCCTTGAGCAATACCACAACACTGTCTTTGAAAAATGACTCTCCAGTGTTAGCGAAATAATAACCCTTTTTACTCCGTAGCTTGGCCTGATCTGAAATCAGAAAACCTCCTGAGGTATACTTTGAAATTCTCGTGTTCAAATCATAATCCAACATATCGGTAAACAATTGTTGATCCTTATGCTTTAAAACCACTTTTCCCACCAATGTAGCCAGTCGGCTGTTTCCATCATAAAAAAGACTGTCCCCGAAAACCTGCAGACTATCTCCTTCCACAATTCTGACGTGGCCGATGGCTGTGACCTTGTTGGAATCAATGATGGCAGAATCGCACAATAAGTAAGTGTTACGATGCTTAACTAAAACGTCATGAGACAAATATTGTATTTCGCGTTCAGGGCTACGTTCAAACCGCAACACGTCTGCATGAATGACCTGAACTTTTGACAAACTACTGTCTCGTTGTGCATTTAAGCTACAACTCAGCAAAAGAATGGGTAACAGAAATAGTTTGTGGTTCATGGATAAGAATGAAATCAAAAACGCAATTTCCGCTGATTTTGATATAATAATTCAGCTGCTTCTTCTCCTGTAAGGCTGGCAAGTGCTACCCCCATTCCTCCCATACGGACAGCCACCCCAACCCGTGATGACACCATCTGAACAATTGGACTTTTTACCGGACCCAAACCCATGATCCCTGTCCACTCATCGGTTATGGTATAGGACTGACCGTTTAAAATATATTGCTCGGCAAATTCAATGAGTTTATTACGGATCATAGGATTCATCAGAAAGTTATCCTGATATTCTCCTTCTAAATCCCAGTGGCGTCCACCTCCCAACAAAATGTGGTGAGCATCTATCGCTCTGAAATAAAGATATCCCCGGTCAACATGATAGCATCCATTCAATTCTTTAGCCCTATCCGTTTGAAGGATCATCACCGAATTGCGCGCAGCTTTTACCATGATATCAGGGAAGTATCTTTTGGCAAATCCATTGACACAAAACATCAATTGTTGAGTCATAAATTCCAGTCCATCCGGTCGCACCATCATGACCCCATCTTCCATCTCTTTCCATGTGCTTAGTTCAAAACCGTATAGAATTTGCCCACCAGCTTGTTGGAACATTTTGGTGAGCAGCTGCAAAGTTTTCAATGGATGAATACAAGCTTCATGATCATTGCACAACATTTTACCAAATGATGGCCAGCTTGACTTGATCAAGGATTCCGGTGGCTCAAAAAAATAATTCTTTAACCCGGTGTAAGCTTCTATTCCTTCATTCAACTGTTTTAAGGTTTCATGCGAAATCAGAGATTCCTCTTCTGGATAAAACAACTCATAACCTCCCCCTGGTCGGAATTCGATTTCTGAAGGCCCGGTTCGTTGCAACAATTTTCGTATCCCCGCATACCGTTTGGCAAATAATCCGAAAACCTCTTCAGCAGACCTTTTCGAAAGGTCGTCTGCCAATTCTCCGGCACTTCCAAAGCAGGCGAATCCAGCATTTCGGGTGCTGGCCCCGTGGGGGATAAAGCCTCGTTCAATGATGAGTACCTTTTGTTGTGGATTTTTTTCCAAAAGTGAAATACCTACCGAAAGACCTACGAATCCGGCACCAACAATCACCACATCCAGTTGATCAAAATAAATCTTCCGTTCCCAATAACTCCAACCAGCCATGGAACAAAAATAATGGATCAGTGACTATTCTGTTTCAAGCACCCCAAGGGGTAGTGTTTTGTCCATTCAAATCCAAATGGTTTAGTCAAGCGATAAACGTCTTTATGAGCAAACAATGGTCTGCGTAAAAATCCTTTATTTTAGGACCTGGTTAAAGAAATTGGTGGTAAGGGTTTCGAGGACCTTTCCGCGGATTTCTTGGGAATAGGTATTTTAGGGCCAAAATTCAATATGTTACAACGCATTCAATCGGTTTGGTTGCTATTGGCAGCCCTTTGTTTTCTGGGTCAATGGTATCCGGGCATTGCTCTGGCTAAAAGTTCCGCTGCTGGTCTCGGCGCGTTTGAGGATCAGCAATTCCTGTCAAGTGAAAGTTATGCTGTGTTAATTGGTTCTGGTGTAACTGGAATCCTGTGTCTGATTTCCATTTTTATGTATAAAGAAAGGGTTATGCAGATTTTAATCGTAGCAATGTCCAGTCTCATACAAATGATCTGTGGTGTTGCCATCCCCTTTTATACCATCAATAAATTAGGCAAGATGAGTCAGTTTGATCCAGGACCCGGTTTGTGGCTGACAGGAATTGGCTTATTTCTTTGCTGGATGGCCACAAGATCCATTCGAAAAGATGAAGCTTTGGTTAAATCGATGGATCGACTACGCTAAAGAAACCAAGAATTTGGAGCATTTGGAGACTCCTGCGTTAATCGTCTTTGCAAAAAATCCCATCCCGGGAAAAGTCAAAACAAGAATTGCCACGCGCACAAGCGATGTCTATGCCCTAACCGTTTATGAAGTCCTTTTGCAAATGACATTGCAAACCTCACAGGAATTTGAAGGCGCTGTTTTCATTTATTACAGTGATTCGATTTCACCAGTTTGCCCGATTAAGGGAGCCAAAACCTGTTTACAAACCGGAAATGACCTCGGTGATAGAATGTTAAATGCCATGAAAGAAACGCAACAGTGGCATTCAAATGTACTGCTGATTGGAAGTGATTGCCCCTACCTTCGGCCAACCGATTTCAGGGCTGCATTACGTGGTCTGCAGTCCAATGATCTGGTGCTCGGACCCACCGGTGATGGGGGGTTTTATTTGATTGGGATGACTCGCAAAGGATTGGATAAAGCCTTGGAAAACAAGCTATTCAATGAAGTTAATTGGAGTACCCGCAGCGTTTTCTCAAAAACGTCGGTCAATGCCAGTAAGATGGGTTTGAAAACAGCAAGGTTAAGGATGTTGTGGGATATGGATACCCTGGAAGACTGGATAAGCTTCACATCAATGGCCGGACGATTGACAAATCGTTAAATTGTTGATGTGATGCTTTGTTTTTAAACAAACACAACACAGAATCAGTATCTTTCGCCTTTAAATTTCTTTGCATGAAAATTACATTTCGCGTATTGTTTTCAATGCTATGTTTTGGTGCAGCAACCCTTGGGAATGCACAAGACCTGCACTTTACCCAGTTTGAATTTACTCCCGTCTTGATCAACCCGGGCCAAACCGGTAATTTCAAAGGAACTTACCGACTGAGTGGCATCTATCGCGACCAATCTGTTTCCCCTTCAGGAGTTGCCGCCGATTTTAAGACGCCATACATTACCATTGACGTCAATTTTGGATTTGCTTTTCGCAAAAAAGATTGGACTTCTCTTGGAATCAGTTTTTTTGACGATCGTTCAGGAGACATCAATATTGGTAAAGGCGGATTTTTAGCTTCTGGTGCCTACCATCTTTCCGTAGGGGGCGGGGATATTGCCTTAGGTGCTCAATATGGAAGCATCAGTTTTGATACCAAAAACCCTGAAAAGGCCATCTTCTATGATCAATTGCAATCCGGTGGAAGCTCACAAGATTTACAGAAACTTCAGCAGGGCAAGGGAAGCTATCAGGATCTATCGGCAGGTTTGGTCTTTAATACCCCTATCAGCGTCAAAAAACACCAGATGAAACTTGGTTTCGCTTTAGGCCATCTGAATAAACCCACCGTGAGCGTTTTAGGAAGTGGTGGCGATCAACTTGGGATGCTGTTGAATGTGCATGGTTCTCTCCAATATCATTTCAATGAAAAGATTGACTTTATTCCTACGGTTTATTTCAGAAGCTTGGAAAAAAATAAAGAAACCATTGGCCAATGCATGGTCAGTTATTTGTTTGACGTAGAAAAGAAAGTCCGTTTAAATGGCGGATTGGGTTATCGTTTTGGAGATGCATTGCAAATTATGGCCGGTTTGGAATATGGAAAAATAAAAGGCCAGATCGGTTACGATCATACCCTTGGTGATTTAAAAAATGCAAAAGATCCCGCAGGATTTGGCGCAATCGAACTTGGCATACAATACATGGGCGCAATCGTAAAAAAACCCAACCCAAAGCCCAAAGTATTCTGTCCCAGATTTTAATCTAACTTAAATTCCTTCTAAAAAGCAATTCAACAATGAAGTGGATGAATTTTGTACGGATCTTTACTTTGAGTGCTTTCGCACTCCTTTGCCAATCGGCATTGGCACAACCTGCCACCGGTAATACTCCTGATGCCCTGGTCCGTTCGGGTGATGAGCAAATTGAAAAAGGCCAGTATTATAGAGCCCTGGAACAATATGAAAAAGCATATAAAGAAGTAAAAGAAAGGGATATCGCCATCAAGATTGCAAAAACCCATTTTTTACTCAGAGACTACAATAAATCCTCTGTCTGGTTTGGTAGGGTCTTGTCTAGAGACAAAGCCAATAAGTACGGAGAATACCGATACTTTTATGGAAGGGCTTTGAAAATGAACGAGAACTATACTGAAGCGGGAGAAGAATTCAAGAAGTATCTGGAAAATGGAACGGATGAAGTCTTGAAAGCAAAAGCCCAGTTGGAATTGCAAGGCATCGAACTGCGTGCCGGACTGAATGAAAATGTCGGACTGGAAGTGAAAAACCCTGGAAAAAACATCAACACGCCAGAATCCCAAAGCGGTCCTGCCATAGACCCAGAAGGAAACCTGTACTTTGGATCATTGGACGCAAAAGAAGAGAAGAAATCAAAAAAAGACGATAAAAAAGAAACCAAGAAAAAAGAAGAAGGAAAAGAAGAAGGTGGCGCCGATGAAAAAACTGAAACAGGATCAGACGATGATCCTGCCGCCTTTATGAAATTATATCAGTCCGCATATTCAGAAGGTAAAGGTTGGGAGAAAGCCAATATGCTTCCAGAATTGATCAATCGTAACGGGTACCATAGCGCCAATCCAAGTTTTTCAAAGGATGGACAAATCATGTATTTTACCCGTGCGGTATCCGAAGGTGGGCATATGGAAGAAAGTAAAATCTTTGCATCCACCAAAACAGCCAGTAGCTGGAGTCCGGCGCTGGAGGTTAAAGGTGTCAACGGAGATTTTTTAGCCAGACAGCCTGCTGAGGGCGAATTGTTTGGAAATCGCGTTCTCTTGTTTTCTTCTGACATGCCTGGAGGAAAAGGTGGATTTGACCTTTATTATGCAACGAAAATCGGCGAAGCCGAATATTCTGCTCCTATAAACCTGGGATCGGTCAATACGTCAGGTGATGAATTATGTCCTTTCATGAAGGATGGTAATTTATTCTTCAGCAGCGATGGGTGGCCAGGGATTGGAGGTTTTGATGTTTTTCAAACCAAATGGACCGGTTCCGATTGGACCACTCCGGTGAATATGGGCCTACCAGTGAATTCCAGTGCCGATGATTTATTTTATAAATTGAGTCCAAAAGGGGAACGTGCCGTTCTGGTTTCCAACAGGCCTCATCCGGATTCTAAGTCTTTAAAAAGTAAAACTTGCTGTGACGATATTTACTTTATTGAAAAACGTCAATTGGTCATTGACCTGACAACCGTGGTGGTGGATGAAAAAAAGAAGGCAATCAAAGGTGCCACAGCACAGTTGATTGAAATGAAATCTGGAAAAGACGGAGAAATTCAATCCAAATCCAACTCACAAGGCAATGAAATCGTTCATGCGTTGGACAAAGACAAAGCCTATAAAGTGGTTGTCAGTAAGGACGGGTATTTTCCTGCAGAATATGAACTGAACACTGTAGGTATAGAAAAAGATCAGAAAATTAAGAAAGAAGTTGTTCTTCGTCTTTTACCTCCGGAGTCTGATGTGGAAATTGTTACCATCAATGAACCCATCCGTCTGAACAATATTTATTATGATTTCGATGATGACAAAATTTTAGTGAATTCAGAAAAAGATTTGGCTTATCTGAAAGAACTGATGGACAAATATCCAGACATGGTCATTGAACTTAGTTCTCACACGGATTCCAGAGGAAACGATGACTACAATGAAAAACTTTCTCAGAGACGCGCCAATTCTGCAAAAAAATGGTTGATGACAAAAAAGATTTCGGCCCAGCGTATCGTAGCCAAAGGTTATGGTGAAGATAAGATTTTAAATCATTGCACCAATGGTGAAGAATGTACTGAAGAAGAACATCGCTTTAACCGCAGGACGGAATTTAAAATCCTCTCTGGTCCTACTACCATTGAGATTAAAAAGGAAGTGTTGAACAAAAAAGCAAAGCCGTCCGGAAAATAATCTTCTTGGAGGTATTTGTTTACACCTGCCTAGGTGAATCATGGTGAAAACTTAACACATGAAAAGACCAAGCTTTTATGGCGATCGGTTGGTTGTAATGTCCGGCATTCTGATGTTGTTCAATTACTTTGCCTGCACCAGTATAAAACCAATTCCATCGGAGGAAGTTATCCAAGCCGAAACCCGGGAGGAAGAAATCGGACAAGTCCGTGCTAAATTGCCAGCTCAAATGACTTTTGACTCATTGAGCTATCATTTCGGTGAAGTTACTCAAGGAGATACCGTTTATCGAGAACTGTATTTTACCAATACAGGAGATGAGGATTTGTTGATTCAACTGATGTCGGCCTGTGAATGCACACATCTGGATTGGCCTGCAAAAGCCATTAAACCAGGACAGCAAAGTAAAATCAAGGTTCGATACGACAGCAAGAATAAAAAAGGTGCCCAAATCGTCGACATTGAGATTCTGGCGAATACTCAACCAGAAACCAGCTTTACCAAATTTTACATTTTTGTAAAACCCTGAATCCTGACGCACCATCTGCTCAACGTAAAATTTATCCGGTTACGCGCCGAAAAAATCCTTATACAAGGCTTTATAAGATATACAAAGCTGTGTGTTTAATATATACATATTTATTATTTATAATATGTGAAACTATTCTATTATGTAAGGACTCAGGGTAAACCCTGATTTTTTAAAATAAAGCCCGGATAATTTGGAAAACTCATTCAAGGCTGCTTAACTTCGTGACGTATTCTTCCCTTTGTTACTTTAGACCTTTTCTGGTCTATCGCCTCAATCACTATGCCCGAATGGAGCATTAGTGCAACATCCGGCAATCGTTAAGCTTTTTTAGAAAACTATTAAATATTACGATCATGAGGCATTTAGTACATTTCAAGTCATCCCCAGTAAACTACTTGATGGTGGTCATTTTCTTATTGACTGCCTGTACTAAGGAAGAGAGCATTCCTACCATTAGCGAATTGAGTAAATCTTATTCTGAGAGTGGAAAGGTCGCTCTGGATTGGATTGATCTGGCAGTAAGCATTACACCGGAAGTTCCCGGGTATACGCCGCCCATTGCTGCGAGAACATTTGGTTACCTTGGTCTGGGATTGTACGAATCAGTAGCTCTGGGCATCGATGGCCACCCAACATTTCAGGGTAAGTTAAATGGTCTATCCTCCAGTAGCCTTCCGCTGATTTATGAAGGAGGCGAAGTGAACTGGTCATTGGTCGTGAATGAATCCATGCACTACTTGTTCGGTAAATTTTACAAGAACATTCCAGTGAGAGTTCATGAGCGCATTGAGCAACTGTATCAGGACACCAAATTATCGCTGACCGCTTCATTGGATGAAGCAATTGTTACCAAGTCCATTCAATTTGGTGCAATGATGGGGAAAGCCATTTACAATTATTCCGTCACCGACCAACAAGAGTCTGCCTATCTTAACAATTATCCTGCAGGATATAGCACGCCTACCGGGCAAGGCCTTTGGGCTCCTACATCCAATCAAATCAAAAGACCCTTGTTGCCTTATTGGGGCGATGTCAGATGTTTCATTTCACATGAATCCGTGATGGAAATGCCGACTCCACCCAGTTATTCAACGTCTCCACAATCACAATTTTTTGCCAATGCATTGGATGTTCGCAACCGGGTTCGCAATCTGGATGCCGTAACTGAAACTTTGGTCAAATTTTGGAATGATGACCAAAATTATTCCATTACCACTGCTGGACATATGATGGCTATTTTAACAGACATCCTTCGTGCAGAATCCAAAGATCTTGCATTTTGTTGCAAAGCTTATGCAAAATTGGGTATGAGTATGCATGATGCAACAGTGGCTGCATGGCGCGTAAAATATCGCTACAATATCCTTCGGCCCGAAACTTATATCCGTGAAAACATCGATAAAGACTTCTTACCCTTAATCGATCCTCAAGCAACTCCAGAATATTCCTCTTCATCTACCGCTTTAGGCATGGCTGCGGCGGAAGTGTTGAGTGACTTGTTTGGATATCAGTATGCATTCACCGACAGAACACATGAACATCGCAAAGACATTGATGGCAATCCACGTTCCTATATGTCGTTTCACCAAATGGCAGAAGAAATTGGAAATTCCTGTCTGTACGGTGGAATTCACTACCGTTTCAGTCTGGAAGCCGGACAACAACAAGGGTCTGCCATTGGTCAAAATATCGTCAAGTTGAAGATCTGAACAATTAGATTATATACTGTAATTATTTAGGGTCCTTTTCGAAGGGCCCTTTTTTTTAATACCACTCATTTCCATTATCCAACTTTCATGTAATTTGAATATTGTGAATTACCCAAAGGATCGACGAATTCCCCATTCAAGCTCAATGATTTGATTCAAATGTTTAAGTAGCCAATTTAACCATTAGAAGGGGTGCAATTTTGACCTTTGGGGTAAGCCCCCGTAATCTCATTAATTTGTCAATGGAATAGGTTTAACGCAGATAAGTAGGAAAGCTTGCACTTCCGAAATGAGAACACCTAATCTTAGGACTTTCTTTTAGATGATAGTCCTTGGAAAAACTCATAAAGAAATGAGTAAGCTGGTCAAAATTCATGTTCCTGGAGTTTGGTTTAGGAAAATATACCAAATGTTGTATACCCCCATCTTCATTGAAAAAAACATTCAACCACAGTTTAAGTCCATTCAATTCAAAACCCTGGGTCCTGGAATGCGCCTCCAGGTCCAACAAAAAGCCAGACCATACTTCATATGCTTTATCCAGATCATCCTTGAATACATTGATGAAAAGCTTGTCATACCTCTCCATCATTTCTTCATAAGGCTGTTCATGATTGCCCAATAAGAACACCCTTGGCAAAACCGTTTGTTCCTGATTCCTTTGCCGCACCTCAGTGACCTGCCCGGATAATTCCATCAAAGCAACTGCCAAGACTTTAAATATTAAATAATATTTTAACATAAAAATTGCTACAAATCTACAAATTATGTGATATTTACCCTACAATTGACCCAATAATCGGTTTGCCTTTGACCAGGCAAGGAATGAAAAATGACCTATATTACTTTAATGACGGCTTTTTCCAAAAAGTATCATTGTATACTTTTGCCATCTAGGGACAAGGCAGTTTCATTCCTGATTGATTCATCTGGAGTCATCGTTTATTTCAAGTATAAAAGCACTGACCGTAAAACCCTTTTGCCGATATGATGATCGATATCGTTTTTCTTTTGGCCATATGCATTTGTTTTTATCTTGGTTATACCAAAGGAATATTGAAATCGACTTTCGGTATTCTCAGCATTTTAATGGCCATTCTGGTGACTTTGAAATTTTCCTTTTTACTGATTGGATTTTTTGAAAATAGCTTGAAACTGGATGCACGCTTAGCTTTGATTCTGGGTTTTGTCGTTTGCTTTCTGCTGATTATGTTGTTGATCAGGGTCATTGGACGTGGGGTCGAACAAATGCTTGAAACTGCGCATATCAATTTCATCAACAAACTTGCAGGTGGTGTAGCCAGTGCCTTTATCGCTATGGCGCTGTTCAGTTCGGTCATTTGGTTTATGAACCAAATTAAACTTATTGGATCTTCTACAAAGGAATCTTCAAAAACTTACCCCGTATTGGAAAGTTTTCCCGAAAAATCAAAATGGATTTGGAGTAAAACTAAACCTCTGTTCTCAGAATTCTGGACAAAATCCAACCGTATATTGGATGGATTGGAACCCTCTGAAAAGACTCCGGAAAGGACTCAACAAGACAGTTTGTAAACTTTTCAGTTGAATCTGTCAACTATCCATTTTAAACAACTTTGAAAGTGGCAGAATTAATCCTCCAATCAGTAAATTAAAATTTGCAGCGGCACTAACAATTGTTAGTATTGTACACGATAATAAATTGAAATATCAGATTACATCCTGCTGATGCAGTAATTTCCATAACAAATCCTTGAGTTCTGTCAAACCCTTTTGTAGTATAGAACTAATAAAAACAACAGGAATGTCCGTGGGGATCTCATTCTGAATCAACGATTGCCACTCGGGTTCAACAATATCCATTTTGGTTATGGCCAATAACCTTGGCTTATCCAGCAATTCCGGACTGTATTGCCCCAATTCATTCAACAATATTTCATAATCCCTTCTGATGTCCTGGCTATCACATGGTATTAAAAAAAGCAATACACTGTTGCGTTCTATATGACGTATGAACCTGAGTCCAAGGCCTCTTCCCTGGTGTGCATCCTCGATAATCCCAGGAATATCAGCCATCACAAATGACTTGCCTTCACGATAAGACACGATGCCCAAATTAGGGACCAGTGTGGTAAAAGCATAATCGGCTATTTTTGGTTTAGCAGCAGTGAGTACCGATAAAAGCGTTGATTTTCCAGCATTTGGAAAGCCAACCAATCCTACATCTGCCAATATTTTAAGTTCCAGGATTTTCCAGGCTTCGATGCCAGGTTCTCCAGGTTGAGCGTAATCTGGCGCTTGTTGCGTCGGAGATTTGAAAAAATTGTTTCCCATTCCTCCACGGCCACCTGGCATTAATATTTTCTCTTCGCCATCCTGTGTGATCTCCAATTCCCTTTCTCCCGTCTCCGCATCAATGGCTACAGTGCCTAGAGGCACTTCAATAATTTCATCTCTCCCTTCGGCCCCTGTGCAATTATTTTCTCCTCCGTTCTCACCATCTGGAGCAAAAATATGCTTTCGGTATTTCAGATGAAGCAAGGTCCAGAGCTGCGCATTTCCTTTGAGGATGATATGTCCACCACGGCCACCGTTTCCACCATCGGGACCTCCTTTAGGATTGTGTTTGCTCCGAAAAAAATGAACAGATCCTGCTCCGCCCTTTCCTGAGCGGAACATAATTTTTACATAATCTACGAAATTCTGTTCTGGCATACCTATCAAGAAACGACCAAAGGATCAATATGACCAGAAAGGCGTTGGAAAATATCTTCGATGCTCCCTAAACCATTCACTTTTATGGATTTTCCCAAAGCTGCATAATGATTGTAAACCACAGCCGTTTCTTCTAAATAAACCTGATATCTCTTCCTGATGATATGCTCATCCTGGTCATCTGATCTGCCCGAGGTAAGTCCGCGATTCAAGAGTCTTCCAACGATCTCCTCTTCGGGAACTTCAAGTGCCAGTAACAATCCAATTTCCTCATTTTTTTCACAAAGAAGGTCATCCAGTGCAACAGCTTGAGCCGCTGTACGAGGAAAACCATCGTAAATCACACCTGCTGCATCCGGCATAGAATTAACTTTATTTCTCAACATGCCAATCGTGATTTCATCAGGAACCAATTGCCCTTTGCTCATGTATTCCAATGCCTTAAGTCCCAGTTCGGTTTTCTGCCCAGTTTCAGCCCGAAAGAGATCTCCGGTCGAAATATGGGCCAGACGGTATTTTTCTACCAATTTTTCAGCTTGAGTACCTTTTCCACTTCCCGGCGGACCAAATAAAATTAAATGCAACATTTTTTAATCATTAAGCCGCAAAGATAATCAGCAACCCCGGAGTGGATAAGGGATAGATGATTTGAATGTTTATAATCAATCCATTCCAGTCCAACTAGAATGTCTATTGGACCATCTATAGCAATCCCCTTCCCTCTAAACGATGAATTGAATTTTGTTTTTTACCGTCAGCTTGAAAACGGATTTTATACGGGAAGTGAAACAAAATTCCGGGATAAAGTGGCTTTAAGGCATATATTCCAATCACTTTAACAAACTGACATTGCCTTTGTGCGTCACCAATCTACCATTACAATCATATTGAAGAAGATAACCATACACATCCGGTGGCAAGGTTTTATTTTTATATCGACCATCCCATGGCTGGTATGGATCCGTCGTCCTGAAAACCGTCTCACCCCAGCGATCGACGATGATTAATTGAAAACGATCAAAAGGAATGGTTCCCAGGATTTGAAAATGGTCATTTAACTGGTCTCCGTTGGGAGAAAATGCATTGGGAATAGCCGGTAAAGTTTGCTCACAATCGGTGGTCAATACCCTTACCAGAACACTAAGCAAATGTTTGCATCCGGCAGAATCTGTCAGCGTTAAATAATACCGTGTAGTCTTCTCCGGCGTGGCTACCGGATTGTGGCAATCGTTACAGTCAAGATCCACATCAGGCATCCATTCATAATGAAAACCTGGATTTGTGTAAAGCTGAGCCGGGTCTCCCTGACGAATTATGGTATCTGGATTAATGTGGAATCTCCCGGAGTCTTCATTATAATACAAGTCAAACGTATCGATACCTTTACAACCATTGGGTTCTGTAAAAAAAAGTAAATATCTTCTGGGTTCCGTCAACTTGATTTTTTGCACATAAAGTTTAGGATCCAATATTTCTTCTCCCTCCCAATAAAATTGTGTGTGATGGCCTGCGTTCAACTCCAACAATTCATTCGGGCAACGCTCCAGTGCCATGAAAGTGGAAGTAGGAAGAGGATTACGAATTATCCTGAAGAAAATGTTATGCAAACATGAATCAGACGATGCAATTTGCAAATGAAAAGTATCTATTCCCGGGGCCCCTAAAGTATAATGATACTCTTGATGAAAACAAGAATCACAACTGCCGGGAGAACGTATCCATTTGAAAAACTGGGTAGAATCAATGCCTTCGGTCAAGAGAATGGAATCCTCCGGACATATACTGTCTTGGAGTATAGTATTTTGCACCTCAGGTAATCTTTTAAACAATGTATCGGTGTTGCAAATACATGCTTCGTTTAATGGCAACAGAATATAATGACAAGTCCAGTTCACAGGGCTCTTAAACGAAAAATCCACTACTCCATTCAATGTGTCTTGCCCGGGTTCGACCTTGATTTTATAAAGTCCCACCAAATCATCAGTTGCATCTAGCCGCCCCACTGTGGCCCGATCGCTGTAAACTCCAAAACACAAACTATCTTCCGTAAATCGTTTCAGTTGGTCAACCTGGAAGCTAAAATTTGATTCAATCGTAGTGGCATTTTTGTGGTTCAAGGACCAATTCGACAAACGAACGTTTGTTAGTTGTTTGTCAAGAGTATCCCATACGGACGAGGATGAAGTTTTAACTATGCAAGGTGCTTGCGTCAACAGGCATATTGCTTTCCCTCTTGAATATGCTTCAAACCCAACAGGATATTTGCCACACGACAAAGCTGGCCATCCCTCAAGGTCAATGCTGAATAGGATGGCACTGTCTTTTGAAACGCCTTCAGGTAGTTTTATCCTGACTTCTTCATACCCCGAAAAACTAAATACATCAGGAGTTTGCAACGGAATATTACGCAAGGGAACAAAACTATTCATGCGATAGCTTAAAGGCACTGGAAAACGAACCAGGCAACTGTCTTCTGGGCCACTGGCCTGTTGTGGCCATATCGTAAGACGAACATTTGTTAGTTTTTGGTGGCAATCATTTGGGGATTGAATCTCCATTTTAATTTTAGGGGCAGTCTGCGCAGTAATCCCCTCAATGTTAATGGCGTTGCCTGCTTTTCTCAAGGTATTGGTAAGTTCATTACAGTTGTTAATTCCTGCAACAGTAAACACAAAATACTGGCCAGGAATAAAATCACAATCCAGCCAGGCCCGGAACCGAATCACTATCTTATTGAAATGCTGAAACTGAACTCCGGGTAATCCGGATTTTGCAATGCCGGGAAAAAGTTGTTCAAACTCCCAAATATAGGTATCTGCATTCAATGGTTTGGGCAGGGGCAATGGCTTTTCTGGAGTTCCATCCGGATAAGATATCCATAAGCTTCCCGGGAGTAAACTGATTCCGCGAGGAATCTGAATGGTTAAGGAAGGATTAAATGCTGCTCCTTTATTGGCGTTAAACAACTCAATCTTTACTTCACGTAAGGTATCGCACAGATGTTGAAGATCATTACTTTCCTGAATATGCATTTCCAATTCAGGTGATGCCGGAACCACTGGAATACGCAAATAAGTCTTAAGACAACTGTCTTGCCCAGATCTTAAAGATTGATCATCGCATGACCAACTGCCTATGACCAATAAAGTATCGTTCATGCAGGCTTCTTCAACGCCTTGCATGTTAAAAATATAATTTGTTTGTTTGTCCAAGGGTCCGGCCAAAAAGCATCCTTGTCGAATCTCCTGAATGGGAGTGGCAGGTTGCGCAGCCAATTGAAACCCACTCACCCGTCCAAGTGCAGATTCCAATTCAAATTTTAAATACCCGCCAGCCGTATTGGCAGGGTACAACAAATCCCATTGGATAATTTTTGAACTGATATACAATTCATTCTGATGAAATTCAAGGGCATCTCCAGGATTGTTTATCGTATAAAGAATACCACTCGTGATCAACGATTTGTGATAGAGGGTTTGTACATCGGGAAACAACCAATACAAATTGCTATCTATCGCAGAAATGGAATATTGAAAACTGATAGGTACTTCTCCCTGCTTCAAGTATTCGCATCGACTCACAGAATAATGCGGAAGAAATTCAAGCCTGTGTGATTCATCCCATCGAAAAAAGGCCAATGCATTTGAATCAAAAAAATATACATTTCCTTTTCTTATGGGTAATACAAAACTCCGATCTACCTGCCTGAACTGGTTGCCGTCATGGTAAAATGTTTTAATCCAAAGGGTATCCAGCGAAATGCCATTGGGCAACAAATATTTAATACTGTCAATTCTTATTAACGACCTGAACTCATTTGAAAAAAAATCTGCCAGGGTTTTATTTCCCTGAAGGACCAAAGGTTCCGTAAATAGTTGTTGTTGGCAATACATCATCTCCCTGGACGGCAACATCACATTCAAGCCGAGGCTAGCAAAACTCAGCATATGAGTTTCTTCATGACACGAATAGGGTATTAAGAATTGATTGTTTCGACTGAACAACTGCACAAAATTGCTCACCGATGCATTGTAAATTCGATCATTTACATTTCCAGTAAATCTGTAAAATGCTTCTAACAAAAAACGATCCTCCCCTGCAAAACTTGAAAAAGTGTCCGATGGAAATTGTTTTTGCAATTGTTTGAGCGTAAATGGGACAGCCCAACCAGAACCATAACTTTCGCGTTTCAAACCTATTTGACCACAAACGATATTTCCTCCACCACTACCATATTTCAAAGCAAATGAATCCATCGTCAAATCGAACCAGCGCCCTGAGTGTGCTTGAAAATAGTGAAGTGTAGCCTTTAACGGTTGTAAAGCCAAAGTGTGGGAAAGCAAAAAAACTACAGAATCCATTTTATACTCTGGATTCTCGGAAATCACTCTCCCCTCCACAATGTTCAGCAAAGTGTCATTGGTTATGAATCGATGGTTCTGTATATCAGATGTATCTGCTTTTCCCGTCCCATCCGAAAGCCGGTCACCATTCTGATCTTCCTCATAAACATTTGCGCGATATACCTTTGATGTAAAATCGACATAGGCAGGTATGCTATCCCATCGTACGGTAGAATTGCTGCAATCCACTGCAAACCCAAAAAGAGAATTCGATATCGGTCCGCAAGAACAGGTATTGTGTTCATAGCAGTTGAATGAAACCTGACTGCATATCAGTCCGGACAAACTAACAGTATCAGATTTGTTTTCCTTACACTGCGTAATAAATCTTTGTGAATTCACCAGGAGCTCCTCCAGACATTGTGCATTGCAGTCCAACTCAAATGCTGCACTTAAAAGAAAAAATCTGGCATCAAAAGGTGGAAGGTATTGTAAATTTATGATGGTAGCTTGAGAACGTTCGATCTGAACATCAACCGGTCGCTTTCCCCCCAAAACAAAACTGGAATCCAAAAGCCTAATTCCGCAGGGAATCACCCATCGAACATGGAGCGTTTCTTTCAGCAGAGCCTTTTGAATCTTGATGGAGTCAATGAGGGTAAAATTTCCTTTTAGAACATTGTTGTTGGTATTCAATCTTAAAAAATGCTGAGGCGCTTGCAAATCGTTTAGAATTAAAGCCTTTTCAACTGGAGTCAGCCGTTGAGTCACTGTATTTCTACAAGAAGTAATATACCGGTACTTATAGAAATAATTCAATTGGTTTGCATTGTATTCACGGGTCAATCCGATACGACCATAAAGTAAAATCCGTTGGCCGGGCTCAAGTGGGCTGATTCCAATTTGCAAGGCTTCAGAACGTGAAATGGATTCACAAAAATTTGCCTGTGCCGAATCAATTATTGTAATAAAATTGATTGCTGCCTGCCCGACAATCCTGAAGCTGTCTGTGAGAAATCCCGACAGTTCGGAACCCGCTACAGGATACTCAGAAAACAAGTCGATGATGATGCTATCCGCTCTTCGATTCCCTATGTTTTGAATCTCCATTTCAAATGCATGCCCCTCTGGAATGCAAGGACAACTTTCAGGTTTCACATCGGTAATAAATTGTAGTTGCGCCTCACCAATAGGTAATAAAATTTGAACCGAAGCAGCGTCTTTATCCTGTTGGCATATCATTCCATTACAACCCCAGCCTGCGGAAAAATTTGACAAAATGGTTTTCGGTATACAAGAAGAATCCGATATCACTTCAGTAATCCAAACGGACTCACCATGTTCCAGCAATGAATCACGATCCCCAATTTGAAGAAATTGAGTTGCATCCAACATTAATTGCAGATTCTTGAAATCCATCAACCTGACCTGGCCGGGAGACCCCGAAATCAAAATGCTGTCATGACGATCTTCAAACAATAACTGTCGAATTGGACCTAATCGTGTATTGGTTAATTGAATCTTGCGTTGTAATGTGTTTCCCGCTTCTTCAAAAGTATCTCTGACCGGCGTGATGACCAGGAAACCTGTTTCAATAGGGTATGGAGGTTCGGTTCTTAAAGTATCCCTTCCCAATAGATGCGTTAGGCTATAAAAATTCTGAAATAGCTTTCCGGCATTGACTTGTTGAAACAAATCACAGGAAACGTGAATCTTTAATTGCAGGGTAATGGTTTGTCCGGGAAACAATGAATCAATCATGAATTCCGGTTGGTGCAGTTGTGCAATATTTAGCTCGCTCGCTTGTAAGATTGAACCTTTCTGATACTCAATGCCTGTTGGAAACTCGCTACTCAAAACAGCTCCCAGTAATAAACTCCCTGAACGATTCTTTAATTGGATGTTCAGACGAGCATCACCACAAATGAATAAACTGTCCTGAAAAAAATGACGAATCTCCACCGTTTGTCCTTGAACAACCGAACACATGAAAACACACCATAAACAAAGAACCAGGATTTTCATCGGTGCTTGATTTATACCATACTAAAGATACATAATTAAATGCTTTCATCCATTTTATTTACCTTTTTAAATTGAGATCTTATCCTGGTTAGACTGAATTTCTGGTGATAACACATTGATCTGATTCTGAAAAAGTGCTATCACATGATGTCATGGATGAAATTCGATGACTAAGAAGGAAATCTTATACACTCAAAGAGGGAATATGGCCATCCAGGAAAAATCATGGCAAAACAAGGTTTACAAAAATTGTGCAATCGGTTATACACACTCCAATCAGCTTAATGAGTTAACTTGTAAAATAATATTGAAATTTGCTATCACCAGTGGCAAAACAATAATCATTTAATATGCAAAAAAAGTACGAAAGCATTGATGAATACCATAGGATGTTTCCTCAAGAAATCCGGAGTAAACTTGATGCACTGAGGACAATGATTCAACAGGAAGCGGTCCATGCAACGGAATGCATTTCGTATAATATGCCAGCGTTTAAATTCAAAAAAGTCATTGCCTATTATGCTGCATATTCCCATCACATTGGTTTTTATCCTATGCCTGCAGCCATTGAAAAATTTTCAGAGGAATTAAAATCTTATAAGACTTCAAAAGGTGCGATACAATTTCCACTCCATCTGGATTTACCAGAAAAACTGATTCGTAAAATCATCCAATATAATCTAAAACACATGGAATAAACTCCATGCCAAGATCTTGCTTGTTAGGCAACAAGCAAAACTGGTGCAATGCAATTAGAGAAATAAGTGTCCATTATTTTGTAGGCAGGTATGACTCAAATCGATTGATCCTAATCATTCTGCGGACCCAATAATCCGATTTCAATATATCTTCGTGCAAGACCCCTTTTGACGAAGTGCTGTGCAATACGAATACCGCATCTTCTTTATTTGCTGTGATGACACCGACATGGTTGATTTGATCATTTTTTCCAAAAAAAATAAGGTCTCCCGGTAAGGCTTCCTTTAGTGTGATTTCTTTGCCTGAAAGACTTTGTTGCTTTGAACTAGGTCCAATTGAAATTCCTGCCCCGGAAAAAATAAATTGTACCAAGCCGCTACAATCAAAACGGTCTGGTCCTTTGGCTGCTTTTTGGTAGGGTTTTCCTAAAAGCTGCATACCTGAAGACAAGACTTGCTCTTTAAGTTTCCAAATGGATTCTTGAATTTTCTCCTCACTCACCAGGACACGAGGAGCCTGACAGGAAAATACCGAGGACAAAGCCAAAGCAAAAGCCAGCCAATGGTAGCGATTAATGATTCCAATTGAGCTCGTAGTTTTCATCCAAGTCGCAATTTATTAATAATTTATATATTATTATTTATTTTAATATTTATTTAACATTCAAAGTAACACCCCTGTTTTACCCATTCTGAGCCTAAGTGATCCATTGGAACTCATCCCGGTCTTTCCAAAATGGGTACGCCCTTCGGAAGGCTAAAAGAGCTTGTTTATCGAGACTTGCTCCAGCCACCTGATTTCCTTGATCTGCATATGCCATTCGATTGCCTTCAAAATCAAAGACTGCACTATCTCCCACATAAGGGATTCCAAGCCCATCTAATCCAATCCTGTTGACTCCCGCGACGTAACATTGATTTTCGATGGCCCTGGCGGGTAATAGACTGTTCCAGGCCATCGCCCTTTTTTGGGGCCAGTTGGCACAAAATACCATTAGGTCAATTCCCTCTGTATTACGGCACCAAACAGGAAAACGAAGGTCATAACAAATAAAAAAACTGATTTTAAAATCCCTGAATGCAAAGATTTTTTGCTCTGACCCAGGTGAAAAATGGTCATTTTCTCCGGCTAGACTGAATAAGTGTTTTTTATCATAGTGAAATGGAATGTCATTACCCGGGGTGAATACCAATAATCGGTTGTAATAATGTCCATTTTCAAAAAATATCAAACTGCCTGCAATGGCTGCATTGAACTCGTTGGCCATGCTGGATAACCAAACCGATGTGGGCCCACCGGTAGTTTCTGCCAATTCCTTCGATCGCATGCTAAATCCGGTAGTAAACATTTCAGGCAATACAATAAGATCGCAGGGATCCACTATCTGCCTGCGCAACAGTTGTTCGATACCGGACCTGTTGGCTTGAGCTTGTTCCCAAAAAAGGTCGGTCTGGCAAATTTGAATGCGTAAGGTTTGCATGGCTTTCTGAATGAATGGCAAAAAAAAAAGCCGGCAAACAGCCGGCCTTAATTTATTGATTTTCTGATCGTTATTTCTTGGCTGTGGCCGTTTTTGCTTCTTCTGCCATACCAGACTTCAAGGCCCTTGGAATTTCTACTCCTACGACTGGGGTGCTGGATGGATTAACAATTTCAACTCCTGCGATGGGTTCAATGTCCCGGATCCTCATGGTTTGACCAAGGTCAAGTTTGGTGACATCCAGGTATACTTCAGGAACAATGTTTTCAGAACTGGCTTTGATATGAACTGTCCTAATCCTTTGAACCAATTTACCACCAGATTTAACCCCAACAGCAGAACCAGTCAGGACCACAGGAACTTCAACTTTAACCGTCGTTCCTTTGATCAGTTTCAAGAAATCAAGATGGGTCACTTCATCCGTTACCGGATGCGTTTGAACCTCCTTTAAAATACAGCGATGTGTTTGTCCATTCAGCTGGATATCAGCTACTTTGAACTTAGGGGTGTACAACAAAGCTTTCAGTTCAGCCGGTTTTGCCGTGAACATTAAGTTTCCTTCCTTTGAGTACAGTACACAGGGCACTTCACCGTTGCGGCGAAGACGGTTTGAAGCCACTTTTCCCACTTCACTGCGAACACTTCCATTGATGACGACTGTTTCCATGCGTTGAATGTTTTACGAATTCCCAAAAAGGGAGCGCAAAGATACAAAATAGTAGGAAATTAATCTGACTAATGCTTATTTATCCACAAAAAGTGCCTCAATTGACTTCTGCTCGTGGGTATTGCGAATGGCTTTAGCAAACAATTTAGCAGAATTGAGGGTCCGAATCTTTGAACTTGAATGTTTCAATGGGATCGAATCGGTGACGATCATTTCGGAAATCCTAGAGTTTTCAATGTTTTCATAGGCTTTACCGGACAATACAGCATGTGTACAAACCGCTTTAACATCCAGTGCCCCTTTGTCGATCAAAGCCTGGCTGGCCTTACACAATGTACCGGCCGTATCCACGATGTCATCCACCAATATGACCTCACGATCGCGAACTTCCCCAATGACGGTGATACTTTCAACTTCATTGGCCCGTTTCCGGTATTTATCACAAATGACCAAGTCCTTTCCAAAATGTTTTGAATACGTTCTGGCCCTTTTAACGCCTCCAACATCTGCACAGGCAAACACCGTATTTTCCTTTAGTGTCTCTTCCAAGTAAGGCATAAAAATGGCTTCACTCTTCAAATGGTCCAAAGGAATGTCAAAAAAACCCTGAATCTGGTCGGCATGCAAGTCCATGGTCATGATCCGGTTAGCCCCTGCAGCTTGCAATAAATTTGCCACCAGCTTGGCAGAAATAGGTACCCTGGGCTTATCTTTTCTGTCTTGACGAGCATAACCAAAATAAGGGATCACTGCGGTTATGTAACCTGCTGACGCCCTCTTGGCTCCATCAATCATCAGCAATAACTCAAATAAATTTTCAGAGGGCGCAGGAGTCGATTGGATCAGGAAGACATAACTTCCCCGAACCGATTCATGAATCACCGGCTGCATTTCGCCATCACTGAACTTTAACAAAGATAGACTACCCAACGCTTGACCATAATGGTCAGAAATATTTTCTGCCAGGGCCCTGGAAGCGGTCCCTGAAAATAACTTGACGTCCTGCATGAGCATCATATACTGGTGCAAAGCTAATAAATTTGTGACCAAATTAATTGTACATGCAACGCATACCAGGATTGTACATTGCTAAAACCCGGAAGAAAGGCCGGGGTGTTTATTGCCTGGAGGACATTCTCAAAGATTCCCTCATAGAAATCTGCCCGGTACTGGTCATACCCGCCAAAGAGGTGGACATCATTCATCATACAGAATTGCATGACTATTATTTTATCTGGGGCGATCATGATGATCAGGCGGCCATCGCCTTGGGTTATGGCTCTCTTTACAATCACTCCTATCGACCCAACGCGGATTACATTTACGATTTGGATCATGATGCCATTGAAATTCATGCCATACGCAATATTCCAGCAGGTCGGGAAATAACGATAAACTACAATGGCGATCCCGGTTGTCGCGATGCACTTTGGTTCGACAAAAAAGGTCAACGCATCATGCGTCACAAAATAAAACCCAAAGCGATCACTGGTCATTGACCCAAATCACTGAGTGTTTTCAATTTTTTCGAACCGCCAATGAATTCTCTATATCAAAACGACCATTGATTTAAGTGCATTGACTTACTTTTGAATGCGTATTTCTTACATTAAGCAGGTTCAATCATCATCGTTATCCATTAAATTTTTTCTCCTGATGCCATAGGTTAACAAATCATAACTAACATTTGTTAGTATTTTAAAACCTTGGATTAAAAATTCCGTAAATTGGAGTTTGGAGAAAACCTTTCATCCTTCACGTTACCGTAATCAGAATAAACCCATACGATGATGATCTTATTACCCAGCTAAGGTGTTAATCATTCAATTGAATTACCCGGACAGTCTCAATGCGGGTATTGCTGACCAGCTCGGGGATAAACCGATAGCCCATCAAATTAATAGCTTCGCCCTGTTGTGGGATTTTTCCAACCTGATCCACCAGATATCCAGACAAAGTGTGATAGTCTCCAACAGGAAACTCCATGTGATATTTTTGCCTCAAATATTCGAGATCTAGTCGTCCGGTAAAGAGATAATCTCCCGGGTGAATGATTTCTTCAACAAGTTCTTCTTTATCGTGCTCATCGGCTATTTCGCCGAAGATTTGTTCAAGGATATCTTCCATGGTGATGATGCCCGAAGTACCTCCAAATTCATCTACTACACAAGCTATAGAATGGTGCTGTTTGTTCATGCGAAGCAACAAGTCATAGACATTCATGGTTTCTGGTACAACCAAAATATCCCTGATCATGGCTGACACGCTGGTTGGATTTTTAAATAGTTGCTGGTGATGAATATATCCTATGATCTCGTCGATTGAACCGTTGACTACCAGCACACGGGACAATTTAGAGTCAGCAAAAACATTTGTCAACTCAATAAGTCCGATACGCTTATCTACTGAAACAATTTCATTACGGGGGATCATGCATCCACTAATTTTAATTTGGCGAAGCTGAAGTGCATTTTTAAACAAATTAGCCTCAAGCTCCTCTTCCGGAATGGAGACTTCTTTCTCTAGATAATTTTCCAAATCAGCAGGTGTAAAGGTCACTTTGGGACTAACGTTCGTTAGCTCCGACTTTTGCCCTTCGAATCGAGAATATCCGCGCAATAGTAATACACTTGGCCAATACAACAACCGCTCCAATAAATAAACCGGATAGACCATCCAGTGAAAAAAATGATCCGGAAACCAACGACCCAATTGTTTTGAAATCAACTCTCCGAAAATTAACACAATCCACCAGGAAATTAGCACCGTAAAAGTTCCCTCATAACGTCCAACCACTGATAGCTTATCAATCCCTTCAGAAAATATTTTTATGACAAACACACCGAAGCAAATTTGCATGATCACGAGACCCATTTTCATTGAAATTTGAAATATTCTTGGTCTTTCGTAAAAAGCCGAAACTATGTGCCCGGCATCTTTGCCTTTGCTTTTGAGAATTTCAAAAGAAAACTGACTGGCAGTAATAAATGCTGCTGAGGCTGCAGAAAACAAGAACGTCATGAAGATCATCAGGATTAACGCTAACCAAAACATAAGTTTTCCCGGTTTTACTTATGAAATGTTTAAGTCATTGCCCATTGGACTCAGACTCGTTAAAAAGCTTATCAGCTGGGATGATCGCGTCTATGGCTTTGATGATTCCCTGTCTAAAATTCTGGTCTGTTTCAAATCCATATCCTTGCAGAATTTCATCTTTACGGATAATTCTTACAAATTTATCCGTATACAATTTTCCATTGTTTTCCTGCCAAATCAATTCAGTGGTCTTAAGCACTTCCCCATTTAAACTGGTAAACACCACGCTGTCCCTCATGTAAGTTTTTCCTTCAGCATGTATCCTTAGAGCATAATTCGATGCTAATTTATTGGCTACGGCGCCGGATTTGTCATAAAAATAGGCCACAAATCCTTTGGTAAATTCTTCTTTTAGCTTATTGGATTCGATGTAGCGGAGCATTTCCGGTGCCTCGATGCGTATGAGAATTTCCGCTGAATCGGTATAACGGATATTGACATTACGAAATCGTTCTTTATCATTTAATTGTTCGGCTTCAAGATCTGTCAATTCCTTTCGAGGCTCTTCGCATCGCATGAAAAGGCAAATCATTACCCCTATCGATAAGTAAAATTTGAAGTTACACTTACTCATCGCAACAAAGTAATATCTCCGCTTATGGCTTTGACAAAACCATCGAGGAATCTTCCTTTGATATGATAAACATAGACTCCGGGTAAACATTTTTGATCTCCAGCCTGGCCATTCCATCCCTGGGTTTGCACCTTAGGGATAATGTCTGTGCCGCGATAAAGTAAATTCCCCCAACGGTCAAAAATCAGAAATTCATCTATGTTTACCAATGACTTGCTGCCATGCACATTGAAAATATCATTGATGTTGTCGCCATTTGGCGTAAACACATTCGGTGGATAGATTTCATAATTTTTTCTGACACGAACAAACAAACTGTCGATTCCAGTACAACCGTTTGAATTGGTCACTCGAATGGCATAGTATCCATCATTGAAAGGTAAGGCTGATGTATTCTGACAACCCTTACATTCAATGCTGTCACCCCTGTACCAGAGATAATCATAAAAACCTCCAGGAAGTGCGGTTGCTGCCAGATCCAATGGATCACCCAACTCAATCTCTATATCAGGTCCCGCTTCTGCAACCACCTGTGGAGGTTCATTGATTTCAACTTCCATGGTATCTGTACAACCCTTGCGATCCTGAATGATGACGAAGTGTTTCCCTGCTGACAGGTTTCTGAATTGGTTTGAGTTCGAAAAGTCTTGCCCGTCCAGACTGTAGAGATAATATTGGGTAGCCACACCGCCGATCACTTCTTCAAAAGGACTGCCTTGTAAACCACTGACAGCAATCATCCCATCCCTCGATCCAAAACATCGCAGGTTACGAATACTATCGATCACCAATTCCAGCGTGGGCAAATCTTCGCAACAGGGTTCCGCAATCAGTCTGCGGATGTCTGTAATTTTACATCCGGTACTGGTTTCGATGGTCAAGGTGATGTATTTTTCACCCACAGACAAATACCGGACAGAATGGGGTCCCCTTCCGGTGGCTGTTTGAGGAACTGCATCCTTACCGAAATTCCAATCCCAACGGATGATGGTACCTTGACTTATGGTGGAAGAATCAGTGACTTTAAAGTCCGTCTCGCATTTTAAACCACTGGATGGTTCTATACCAAAATTTGCATTTGGGCCTAAGAATTCCCCCGTTCCTCCCCATTCAATGGAAAAACCAATTCCTGTGTTGGTAAAATTATTGATGATCAGGGTATAGGCTTTTCCTTGTTCCATGTCAATGAATTTGCAAAAGCCGTTTTCACCACTATTGCAATTCAAATTTTCTGAAATATCTGTATCTGTAAAATTAAGCCCCGTCGGTCCGGCACAGGGTGGTGCAGTGGCATTGCACCTTAAGGTAATTTTGCCGGTACAATTGTGAATGCCATTGGGCAATTCATACAAAGCAAAGTCAATATCATCCGATGGATTGAGCGGTTTCAACGTAAATGTTAAACTACCATTGTTGGCTGCAATCCACGAATACCATACAGAAGAAGATTCAGAATTGGTGGTTGCATTATCATCAAGACAAGAATTTGTAGCCTCATCAGGCAATAAACCGGAGCCCGTCAAATTAGGCACCACAAAGGGAGACTTATCACACAAGACCGTAGACCTTGGACAATCTTGTTCTGCCTTGGCCGGCGGATTAAAATTGTTGATGCACAACTGAAAAGTTCCTGTATTGTTATTTAATCCATCAATGCGAATAAAATAATCCGCTCCGACAACCAGTCCACCCTGATAAATACTGACGATCCCATTACTACCTGAATCAAAACCACATTCCAGTTCGGAAATGGTCCCACTGCAGATGCCGTGATACAATGCCACCATAGGCCTGGCAAGCGTTCCACCCCTTGTTCCTCCAACATTGGTACCAATAACGGTAATGCTGACGTCGGTAAAAAATGCTCTGAACCGAAACCAAACATCGCGTCCCGTGCTGGTCCAACAAGTTGCAGAGCCGTAACCTGATGCTGTGGCATTGATGTTGGTATATTCACCTACCTGACTGCAAAATTTTGTCACATCCCCAATGATCACGGGGCTGTTGCAGTTATCGTTTCCAGGCTGTGCCATCAGGTTTGCCGTAAAAACAGCACACCACATCAGCATTGTAAGGAATTGTTTCATGCAAGTTGTTTGAATTATAACGTCGTTTGTATTGAACATGACACCTGATAGGCAAATTTTGTTGCAAAAATGAGCAGAAACGCACCAAAGTTATTAAAAAACCGATTCGCAAGGGGTGTAGATCAAAACGCAGTTCTGCTTCGTTTGTTGCCCGGAAATCGAAATATTGGGCCCTGTTTACGCTCGCTTGGGCCGATGAGACCTAGATCAAAGCAGAAATCGTCTGCATCCAATGGATGGTATCCCTTCCTGTTTTTCATGTTCAGCTTGTTACGCCAATAATCCTTGAGGGAAGTTCGCTGATTCATGGGATAAATTGATGTTTCTGAGCGAAAATACAGGGACCCCGTGTAAATTTGTCCCAGGAATTCACAATGTTTACCATTCCCAATCTTTTAACCTCTTGTAATCTGCTGTTTGGATGCCTGGCATTGGTCAGTCTTAACAAATCAAACATTGATTGGTGCATATATTTCATCATTCTTGCTGGGGTAGCTGACTTTTTGGATGGCTTCGTAGCCAAACGGATGAATCAAAATACAGAACTGGGAGTTCAATTGGATTCACTATCGGATGTGGTGAGTTTCGGTTTGTTACCGGGCATGATGGCTTACGCCATGATGGAACAAATGCAGTTGCCCATGCCATCCCTGGCATTTTTTGGATTTTTATTGACCTTAATGGCTGCTTTCCGGTTAGCCCGCTTCAACGTAAATGTAAAGCAGGGTAACCATTATTTTAAAGGACTACCGGTTCCTGCTTCTGGACTATTTTTTGCGGGAATGTTATCCCTTTTCCAGCGCGAAGAGATAAGAAGTTCATGGTTATTTCACCCATTTATTTTTTTAAGTCTAATTCTTGCCATTTCCATTTTAATGGTCAGTAATGTTAAAATGATCAAGTATTTTTTTTATAAGCGGTGGATGAAAATGAATGGATTCATTTTAGTCATAGAAGGAGTGGGTATGCTCAGTGCGATCTGGATTGGTGCCGGTGCTTTGAGTGTGGTCGTTCTTTTGCACATACTGATCAGCATCCTTATACCGTTAAAACATTTTCAAATCAACACGACATGATATTATTTAAAGCCTCCATTGACATCATGCCTCATAAAGAATTGCTGGACCCTCAAGGTAAAGCCGTTGTAAACAACATCCATAATCTCGATATCCATGGGATAACGGACGTTCGTATTGGAAAACACATCGAAATGCTGTTGGAAGCCAATGACGAAACCGCTGCCAGGGAAATTGTAGAGAAGAGTTGTAAAAAATTATTATCCAATCCAATCACAGAAAATTATCATTTTCATCTGACCACGGTCTAGATTGAAAAAGTGTAATCATCATGTTACCCACCAAAGAATCATCTGCATGCCTGTACTTGGTTCCTACACCTATCGGCAATTTATCGGATATGACCCCAAGGGCACTTGGAATTCTATCATCGGTGGATTTGATCCTAGCAGAAGATACACGAGTAAGCAATAAACTGTTGTTGCATTTCAATATTGATAAATCACTTAAGAGTTACCATAGTCAGAATGAACATCGTGCATATCCTCAGATTGTTGAAAAACTCAAAAGCGGAATGAAAATGGCCTTGGTGACGGATGCCGGAACACCTGGTATCTCTGATCCTGCTTATTTGTTGGTGAGAACTTGCCGCGAAGAAGGTATTCCGGTGATTGCATTGCCAGGAGCCACTGCATTTGTCCCGGCTTTAGTGGCCTCAGGGCTTCCTTGTGATAAATTTTTTTTCAACGGATTTCTTCCTCAAAAGAAAGGACGACAAAGCCAGATACTTTGGTTGGCCAGTCTTCCTTTTACCACCATTCTTTATGAATCCCCTCACCGCATCTTGAAATGTATCGATGAGCTTATTGAAGGCTTTGGTGCGGAGAGGCAAGCATGTTTTGCAAAAGAAATCTCTAAAATTTATGAAACCTATCTTACGGGAAGTTTAGCAGAAATAAAAGACCAACTCCAAACCGTCAAAATTGTTGGGGAATGGGTCATTGTGGTGGGTGGTAAAGTCGATGCATAATTTTATGGCCGGGATACAAAACCCCATAATTACCCGGATATTGCCCTACATTTGTTCGTAGACATGGTATTTAGCAGCCTTATTTTTATTTTGTATTTTCTACCAGCGTTTCTGCTGTGTTATTATTGGGTTCCTAAGCCTTATAAGAATGCGGTCATTTTGATTTTCAGCATCTTGTTTTACAGTTGGGGTGCACCTAAATTTATTTTCGTCATTCTGGGCACAACCTTTTTGGATTTTCATTTGGTAAGATGGATGGATTCGATGCAAAACTTATGGCATCGGCGATGGTTGCTCCTGTGCTCCCTTTCGATTAATTTAGGTTTGCTTTTTTATTTTAAATATTCCAATTTTTTTATTGAAAACGTCAATGTGCTTTTGCAAGGAATGGGTCTTCAATCCATACATTGGACGCGTTTGGTCTTACCCATCGGTATTTCCTTCTATACATTTGAAACCATTACCTATGTGGTGGACGTTTATAGAAAAGTACATAAACCCCTTCACCATTTTTGGGATTATCAAACCTACATCATCTTATTTCCCAAACTGATTGCTGGTCCTATCATCCGTTATCATGACCTGGCTGACCAAATCAATGACCGATCCACAAATGAAAATACAGAAAACCGATTGACCGGTTTTTACCGATTCTGTCTGGGGCTTGCAAAAAAAGTCATTCTTGCCAATCACATGGGATTGTATGCAGACGAAATCTTTAATTCCCCAGGATTGCAATGGACCACTGGCGTTGCCTGGGCTGGACTTTTGGCATACACCTTCCAAATTTATTTTGACTTCAGTGGATACTCTGACATGGCCATCGGTATTGCCAAAATGATTGGATTTCGATTTCCGGAAAATTTTGATAATCCATATATATCCACCAGCATTACGGAATTTTGGAGGCGCTGGCACATGACTTTAGGGAGCTGGATGAAAAATTATCTCTACATCCCCTTAGGAGGAAACCGGTCATCCAATCCTACAAGGATTTATTTTAATCTTGGACTGGTGTTTTTGGCTAGCGGACTTTGGCATGGTGCATCCTGGAACTTTATTATATGGGGTATCTACCATGGTTTTTGGTTAATTCTGGAAAGAAAATATTTATTAAACATCTATGATAAATATCAAAGCACGACTTGCCGTATTCTGAAAACCATGGTGTGTTTCCTCCTGGTCATGTTGGGTTGGGTCTTTTTTCGTGTAGAGACTTTACCTCAGGCGATGGAATTTTTTAAAGCGTTGTTTGGATTTTCCACCAACGAACAATCGTTAGTATTCACCCATGAATATTGGTTTTATGTAACCTTGTGTGTTTTGTTTGCTTTTTTCGCTATGTCCTCCCGTGGTCAATTCATCCAACAGAAAATATACCAACAAGCTTACTCATTATCCACCCATTATTGGATGGCATTCATATCGTTTGTTTTGTTGGCATTGAGTATGGGCATGATCACCGCCAGTGGATTCAATCCCTTCATTTATTTTAGATTTTAAGATGAAGAAACAATCCAACCCACTGAATACATTGACATTAACGCTGATGCTATTGTTGGCTCTTCCGGCCATGCAAGGATTTATACATCTATTTAAAGAAGAACCCTTGCATGGAGGCATTGTGGAGAATCCAAAACCAACTTTCACTCTGGAAAATTGGTTGAATGGCACGTTTCAGGAAGTCACCAACAATTACTTAAATGATCACACCGGATTCAGAAGTTTTTTAGTGCGCCTTCATAATCAATGGGATTATTGGTTGTTTGATAAAGTGCATGCAAATTCAGTTATCCGTGGAAAAGATAACTACCTCTACGAATACAATTATATTAAAGCATTTTATGGCCTGGATTATATTGGAGAAGACAGCATCCGCCATAATATAATACGTTTAGCGAAGATCCGAGAAAACCTGAATAAAAAGGGTAAAGAATTAATATTTGTATTTGCAGCAAGCAAAGCTCAGTTTTATCCGGAGTATTTTCCTGATTCCATTCATTATAAAAAAAATATTACCAATTACGAAACATATCTTAGGTTGGTAAATGAGTTGAAAATTCCCCATATTGATTTCAACAAATTTTTCCTTGAAGCAAAAGACAGTTCAAAATATCCATTGTATCCTCAATACGGTATTCACTGGACACATTATGGCGCTTGCCTGGTAGCTGACTCGCTCATTCACTACATCGAGCACAAATTAAATAAGGATTTGCCAGAGCCAGAGTGGCATAAAGTTCATTTGGCTCCACCTTCACGAGACGACAACGATATTGAGCGTGGTTTGAATTTATTGGCACCACTCCCCTCAAAATGGTATGCGTATCCGCAACTTAAATATGACAAAGATGAAAATCTCTATTTACCAAACACGATGGTCATAGCAGATTCTTATTATTGGAGTTTGTTCAACTTAGGTATTTCTAAAAGTTTTAACCGTAATCCCTTTTGGTATTATATGTCAGAAATTTACGAAACTGGAGGAGTCCCAAAAAAGAGTTTTAGTTTAGAGTTGCTTCAAAAAGACTTAGAAGAATGTGAATTGATCATTGTCATGTCAACAGATGCTAACCTCACCAATGTGGGTTGGGGATTTTTTGAAAATGCCTTAGCCATTACAGATGGAATTCAATTCCGCATTCCCCGGTATCACGAAAAAATAAACAACCTCATCCAATATATTCCAACCGATTCGGCTTGGATGCATCACATTCGAAAGAAAGCACAAGATCAAAAATTATCGGTCGACAGTGTGATCCGAATGGATGCAAAATGGATGGTGGAACAGGAATTTTTAAAAGAAAATAATTGATCCACCCACCCTACTTATTATTCAATAACCACTTGCCTGCAATGATCTTTTATCCGATGTCACGGATAGCTAATGAACACTGGTATTGCAATAGATATGTAAGTTTCAATTGGTTTTCACGAACCTTTTCAAACCACTGGATAAATAGGGGAACGACCAAAATGGTAAAATGAAGCAAATGTTGTAACAACATTTCCAGCAAGAAGCTATTCGTTCATCTGTGTGAAGTCTCCACACTTTGATTACATCCATCGGCAAAATTGCTCAAGGCCTGCTCGGCTGCGTTGCGTTTGAGGATGTCCTGACCAGCCCATATAAAACAGACCCAGGCATTCCTCATTGTCTTTTAGCTCCAAGAAATTTCCTAGAGATTTGATGACGGAAGGTGTGCTCCAATAACAGCCAATATCCAAAGCCGTACAGCTCAACCACATATTTTGCACCGCACAAGCCAAAGCTACAGTTTCCTCCCAGGCCGGAATGAGTGCTTCCGGGCTTCTGTGGACGCAAAGGGCAATGACCAGCGATGCTTCAAGAGGTTTTTCACCAGCTTTACGTTGTTTGACAGGGTCAAACAAGGCTGGATCAGTCGTTTTCCGGTAGTGTTCTGCCATAAACTCTGACAATGTTTGTTTTGATTCTCCATGGATAACCACAAATCGCCAGGGTTCTGTTTTTTTATGGTTGGGGGCCCAGGAAGCATTGATCAAGATTTCGTTGACCAGGTGAGGATCGATCTGACCTGCTTTGTAGGTGGCAGGAAACTCTGATTTTCGCTTGCGGATGATCTCCGTTAAGGTGGAAAATTCTTTATTCATCGATTTTAGTGTTTTAATTTTTTGATATATCTAAAATATGTTTTAGGTTTGTCTAAAAATTATGTCCCGACTGAGTATTGCAGAGGAAAATTATTTGAAGGCAATTTACAAAATCATTCAAATCAAAGGACTGCCATCCGTCAACACCAATAAACTTGCCGAAGAAATTGGCACCACTGCAGCATCGGTGACCGATATGATACAACGTCTGGCAGATAAATCTTTGGTTCTTTACCAAAAATACCGTGGAGCCAGCTTAACCAAAGAAGGTCAGCAAGTTGCTATTCAATTATTGAGAAAACATCGTCTCTGGGAAGCTTTTTTAGTCGATTCTCTGGGATTTCGATGGGATGAGGTCCATGACCTGGCAGAACAACTCGAACATATACAATCCGAGGAACTCATCGATCGGTTGGATGCCTTTCTGGGTTACCCCAGGTTTGATCCTCACGGCGATCCAATACCCAATGAACAGGGCAATTTTATGCTCCGGCAGCAGGTAAGTCTTGCCACTTTGGAACCTTCCTCTAAACCACTCACCATGTTAGGCGTTCGTCAACACAAACCCGAATTTCTTAGATATCTGGATGAACTTAAGCTCATTCCCGGTACACAACTTACCGTTTTGGATAAAAACTGCTTTGCCAAAACTATGCATATTGCCCTGGATTCTAACAAAAGTACCTGGATTACCCAGGAAACTGCAATGGATATTTATGTAAAACCCAACTGACAACAATGAAAACCATATTAATTTTTGTATTTATCGTATGCACAATACCCCCTTTATCAGCCAAACCAAAAGTTTTGGCAACAGCCTCGATGTGGGCCAACATGGCCAAAGTCATTGGTGGGGATTTGATTGAGTTAGACCTTATTGTTCCCATCGGATCAGATCCTCACTTGTACGAACCCACTCCCGGCGACATTCGCAAAGTTCAATGGGCTCAGTTGATTCTCATCAATGGTTTGACTTTTGAAGGTTGGTTGCAAAAACTGATCAACTCTTCGGGAACTACAGCCATTCAAAAAATTCTCACCGAAGATATCATTCCTATTTCCAGCCCACAGTTTAAAAATGCAACCGACCCTCATGCATGGATGGATCCACTCAATGGTAAAATCTATGCAACGAATCTATTCAATGCGCTTGCTGCAATTGATCCTGGGAATACTGAGGAATACCTTTTAAGATTAAATCACTATTTACAAGAACTCGATGAACTCCATGCCTACATTCAACAACAAATAAATCGCATACCTGAACAACAAAGAGTCCTGATCACATCGCATGATGCCTTTCATTATTTTGGCAATCGGTACGGGCTTCAAGTGGAATCTTTGTTGGGTACTTCAACCGATGCGGATGTTCAAACCGGAGATTTTATCCGGATCAATCAGTTGATTAAAAATCAAAAAATACCCGCAATTTTTATAGAGAGTACCATCAATCCAAAACTCATGGAACAATTGAGCAAGGAAAATAAAATTCAAATAGGTGGCAAGCTTTTTGCCGACTCCCTGGATGACCCTTCAAATCCCGCTGGCACTTATACAGGTATGCTGAAGTCCAATACCGACGTCATTACTTCCGCGTTAATGCAAACTTCTACACCGGCCAAGAACCCGGAATTTCCACCTTCAAAATCCTACAAGTATTATTATCTGATGTTTGGAATTTTGATCCTCGGTATTATCTATTACTTTATGAAACGACTAAGCTCATGAATAAAATAAACGCTTATTCGATTGAAATTGACGGACTTTCGGTTGCCTATGAAAACAAACGGGTCCTCAGCAATATCTACCTGAAGATCGAACCGGGTTACCTCTACGGACTGATTGGTCCAAATGGTGCAGGTAAGTCAACCTTATTCAAATCCATCTTACAATTGGTTGAGCCCAATGCCGGTACTGTAAAAGTTTTTGGTAAAGAAGCGAGAGAACAATTGACCACAATTGCTTATGTACCTCAAAAAGATGATGTCGATTGGCAATTTCCGGCTACCGTTTACGACATAGTCTCCATGGGACGCTATGCACATAAAGGTTTGTTTGGCAGCTATTCTCCAAATGATCTTAAATATATTGAAGAAGCCCTCCAATCATTAGACATTGTAAATCTTCGCCATAAACAAATCGGAGAACTCTCCGGTGGTCAACAGCAAAGAGTTTTTCTGGCGAGGGCCCTATGCCAACAATCCAGCATCCTTCTGATGGATGAGCCTTTTGTTGGCGTTGATATTAAAACCGAACAACGCATCATCGAAATATTACGTTCGCTTGCCACGCAAAATAAAACGATTCTCGTTGTACACCATGACCTGGACAGCGTTCAAACTTATTTTGATCGGGTAATTCTCATTAATCATAAACTCATGGCCTACGGTGACACTTCCAAAGTTTTCACCAGAGAAAATATCTCCGCTACCTTTGCCAGTCAGTCAAATTTACTGCAAACCCTTAGATAGTTGTTAGTTGATAGAGGTTAGTTGGTAGTTGATAGAGGATAGTTGCTAGTTGTTAGAGGATAGTGGATGTAGAATTACTAACAATTGTTAGTTTCGTTAACAATTAATACCTCCATACCTCCAAGCCTCCAAGCCTCCATGCCTCCATACCTCCAAGCCTCCATGCCTCCATACCTACATTCCTCTCCCATCATTTCCCAAACATAAGCTCTGTTTGTTTGATGTCCATAGCCGCCAGAGTCTTCCCCTTCGGATCGACAAACTCCAATTTTAAATTGCGATCCTTCAAAGGCCCGCTAATCGATACTCGCGTATAATTATTTTGTTCAACCAGCATGGGAAGCAATAAATCGGGATTGGATTTTTCAATATCATTAAGTCGGTAAATACCTGAAGTCAAAGAAGAATTGGTAATATCATAAGTATAATATCCATCGTTCAGTTTCTTTCGGATAACTTCACTGTGATGACGATCACCGGTCATGAATAACACCCCATTGATGCGTTCGCTGGATAGAAAATCTAGCAACTCATGGTACTCCACTGGGTAATGAACCAGGCAATCGTGTTTGTTGTAATTATTCAATACATTGGAACCGTTGGCGATGATTTTAAAACTGGCTTTACTGTTGGCCAATTCATTTTTCAACCAATCAAGTTGTTGCTGTCCCCACATTCTTTTTTGGACATTTGGCATCCCATTGATGCTATCATGCATTTCATCAGACCATCGAAACGTCCGGTCATCCATCATAAAAATATCCACATCGTTAAAACTGTATTTAGTGTAAACCCCTTCATGGTCAGGGCACGGTGGATTGCACCAGTATGCATTAAATACCTGAGTAGCTTCATCTTTAAAAACATAACCGACCCCTGCATTATTCGGGCCAAAATCATGGTCATCCCATATCGCAAGATGACTGGTGGACATCCAAAAAGGTTGCATTTCAGCACTGGCTCTACATTTAGACGCCCGGTTCCACAATCCCCAATGTGAACCGTAGTCCACCTCCCTGTAATACCAATTGTCCCCCAACCATAGCATAAAGGCAGAAGGTTCTTTGGCCATGGTATAAAAAATGCTGCTATCACCTCCATAAGGTTTACCTGGGCGATCATTTACAGGATCATTGAAATATGCACAGCTCCCACTCAAAAAACTGAAATCGGGTGGTGGTTTGCGATATTGCCAAAGGTCCTGGGTGGTGAATCGTCCTGGAATTAAAGCCGTTTGTCTTTTATCATTAAGCTCAAGCGCGTATTGGTATTCCGTTCCAAAATCCAATGCCGTCAAATAGAACTTGCAAAGGATATAATTGAATTGCCTGATTTTTACAGGTTCCAATTCTATTTTATGTTTTGGATCATTTGATTTCCAGTAAACCAATTCGATTTCGGCGTCTTTCTCCAGTTCGCACCAAATCCAAGCTGTTTTCAAATCAACCGGACCCAACATTGGGCCGCTTTTGAGTTGTGACTTTCCATTGTAGGAAAAGATCATCACCAAACCCATTATGAGAGCTCTGAATAACATGGCATCCATTTTATGTCAAAATTAACCAACGTGTGCCATGCACATGTGAATTGGTTTTATCAAATCATAAAATTTTATGGCCAGAAGTATTCTTTTAACTTCGCAATTCGTTATGTAATGATGGACTTTAGGAGCAATTTACCGACAAGTTTGGTAACTGTTATAATGTTGTGGCTTTCAGGCCATTTATCTGCTCAGCAGGTCCCTTCCTTAGTTCAATTTTCGGGAACAGTTTTCGCCCTGGAAGGTCAGAAAAAACTGCCTTTGCCATATGCAAATATTGGCTTGCCCAGAACCCACCGCGGTTGTTATTCCAACGATCAGGGTTTTTTTTCCATGCCGGCACAAACAGGAGATACCGTACTGGTTCAATACCTGGGATTTAAGACCCAAAGTCTGCGACTCCCAGACCAATTGACCAATGGCTCCTATTATATTGAGATCCTAATGTACCGGGATACATTTGAGCTTCAACGAACTACCATCTACCCCATTCCATCAAAAGAGCATTTCAGGCCAGAATTTTTGGCTATGGATGTATCTGATCCATTAAAAGAACTTGCTGAGAAAAACCTTTCTTCAGATGTGTTGGCCAGGATAGCTCCTGGCGTCCCCGCCGATGGCCGTCAAACTGTGAATCTGTATTTTCAGCAACAAGCCGTCAATGCAGTTTACGAAGGACAGTTCAAACCTCAAAACATATTCAATCCCATGGCCTGGATAGAATTTATCAATGCACTGAAGCGTGGTGATTTTAAGAATAAGCGGAAACCTCCAAAATAAGAAATTAAAAAACGAGGTAGATCAGGACATTCAATGCAACTCCTTATTAAAGCCAATGAAAGGCCTTGACATCGACTTGATTTCTTTGATACCTTCTTCATCAAGGAAGAAAGTATAGAACAAAAAAGAGTGTATTCCTTTTAACGTAAAGCTGCTTTGGAAATGTAAATCGAATCATATTTTATAACCCTCTAGCCTCAATATTTCGCTCGGCATAGCTCGCATGAAATTTTTTAATATAATGTTACCCAAGTTTTAGATTGACAATGGTGGATGTGGCTCGCAGGAGCTCCCTCCAGCTTAGAAAGGTCAACCGGGTCACTCCTAAATGGTGATCCTATCACAATTTGCCACGCAATGCGTGGCCGGAGCTCATGTCGACACCTTCCTGTGACTCAGTGCGAGACTCGCCAATTGAGCAGTCTCGTATCTCTCAATTTGGACCGTCCTGATTACCTTTGTGCCAACTTACATTTGCCAAGAATAAATTGCATGAAAGTAACTGAATACCTAAGTCAAAATTCCGACCGCACCCACATTTCATTTGAAGTCCTACCTCCATTGAAAGGAGGCAGCATAAAGTCCATTTTCAATACATTGGATCCATTGATGGAATTCAAACCTCCGTTTGTGGACGTGACTTATCACCGGGAAGAATTTCTCTACAAGGTCCAGCCAAGCGGCTATTATCAAAAAATTGCTATTCGGAAAAGGCCTGGTACTGTGGGAATTTGTTCTGCAATCATGCACCACTATGGTGTGCAGGCCGTTCCCCATTTGATCTGCGGCGGTTTTACCAAAGAAGACACCGAAAACGCATTGATTGAATTGCATTTTCTAAACATTAAAAATGTTTTAGCCTTACGCGGTGATGCCAGAAAGTTTGACGAACAATTCGTACCTGAACCTGGGGGCAATGAATATGCTTTGGATTTAGTACAACAAATAGGTCGCATGAACCAGGGAGTTTATTTAGATCCGAGTATTGAAAATGGTGCCCGCACAGATTTTTGTATTGGCATTGCCGGATATCCCGAAAAACATTTTGAAGCCCCCAACATGAAGTCAGATCTTCAATACACCAAAAAGAAAATCGAAAGTGGTGCTTCTTACATGGTCACCCAGATGTTTTACGATAACCAAAAGTTTTTCGAATATTTAAAAATTTGCAGAAAAGAAGGAATCGATGTTCCCATTATCCCGGGTATCAAACCGATTACCAAAAAATATCAACTCACTTCTATTCCTCGTCATTTTTACGTCAACATTCCGGACGAGTTGGTGAAAACTCTTCAAAAAACCCAGAGCGAACAATCGTTTAAAGAAGCAGGCATAGAATGGTGCGTGACTCAATGCAAAGAGCTTATCCATGCCAAGGTACCCTGTCTGCACTTTTACACCATGGGGGACAGTCTCACCATACGGAAAATAGTCGAAAAAATTCTTTAATGTTTTCAACTAACAAATGTTAGTAATAATCGCCAGTTTATGAAAAATAAATTGATCATAGATGCTGTAAAAAAATCATGGGTTCTGTATCCTGAAGATTCCGGATTTCCCATACAAAATTTACCATTGGGTGTTTTTACGGATCAAACTCAACAAGCCCGGGTATGCAGTCGCATTGGAGATCGTATCATCGATCTATACGGCCTTTCCTGTGCCGGATTGCTAAAGGCAGAGGGATGTACCAGCGATATATTTCTGAACAAAAATTTAAATCCGCTACTCGCCCTAGGTAAAGAAACTTTACGGAATCTGCGAGCCGCCCTGGCAAACTTACTGGATGAAAATACCTCAGCCGATATCCGTAAAAAGATGGAACCGCATTTAATTCAGGTGGACCAGGTTCGTATGTTGCTGCCTGTCAAAGCGCCAAACTATACCGATTTTTACAGCAGTCGGGAACACGCTTACAATGTTGGCGTGATGTTTCGCGACCCCAAAAATGCCTTATTGCCCAACTGGCTACACATGCCCATTGGATATCACGGAAGGGCTTCGTCGATTGTGGTTTCGGGGACTGACCTCATTAGGCCTAGCGGACAAATGCAACTGGCGGAAGGAGAAGCACCGGTCTATGGACCCAGCCGACAGCTTGACTTCGAATTGGAAATGGCCTTTGTGGTGGGCAAGGCAAATCCAATGGGAGAACCGGTTCCGGTAAACGTGGCAGAAGAACACATCCATGGCATATTGATTTTTAACGACTGGTCAGCCCGCGACCTTCAAAAATGGGAATACGTACCCCTGGGTCCGTTTCTCGGTAAGAATTTTGCATCCAGCGTATCGCCCTGGCTAGTGGATTTAGATGCATTGGAGTCCTTTAAAGTGTATGGACCGGAACCGGAAAAACCACTGCTCGACTATTTACAAACGACCGGGCCCTGCAATTACAATATTGTCCTGGAAGTATACCTAATCACTCCCAACGGAGAAGAAAATCTGATCTCCTGCTCCAACATGAAATATCTGTATTGGAGTATGGCCCAACAATTGGCCCACCACACCGTCAACGGCTGCAATATGGAGATCGGAGATATCTGTGCTTCCGGAACGATTTCAGGTCCTTCACCCGATTCCTATGGATCAATGTTGGAACTGGCCTGGAAGGGTACCCAACCTTTGCGTCTGAAAGACGGTAGCGAACGAACGTTCGTTAGGGATGGAGATACGGTCATTATGAGAGCTTATGCCCAGAACGAAAGTTACCGGATTGGGTTTGGGGAAGTAATGGGTAAGATCGTACCGTCAAATAACGGGTGACCCAGGCTTGACCAATTCAATATTTATTGTTTGATTATAGTGGCATGATATTCTTTATTGTGGTCAATATACATCCGGACATGATACAGACCAGGAGCCAGTAGCTCTGGAAATTCAAACCGTTTGTCCGGACCCTTTGAAGTAAATTCACTCACCAATCGGCCATCCAAAGTATAAACAAAAAAATTGATTGTTGCGTTGATGTTCAAATCATCGCATTTGATCTCAAATTCATGGCGAAGTGGATTGGGAATAATGCTCAATTCAGCGTCTTTCTCCCATTGATTTGTTGCTACAATAGCTTGATCTAGTTTATACAAGCCATCATAGATCATCGAGGCATATACTTTATCGGCTTTGCCAAAAGCAATACCGCCAATCATCTTAACATCCTGCTCCAGCAATCCAAGTCCTTCATTCAATTCCGACCAATTGGTTCCACCATCCACCGAAATATAAATAAAACTCGTAAAGTTTACTGCAAGCATGATACGATCATTAAATCTGTATATTTCATTGATGATTTGTTTTCCAAATTGACCATTATTTACGCTTTCAAATTTTTGTAAGTCCTTGCTTACATATAAATCAAGCACCCCATTAAGATGGCCATTGATAAAAAAATGCCCGTCATCATTGATACTATACGAATATACACGTGAAAATTTATTAAACTCGTCTTTAAGGACAAAGGAAGCCCCAGTATGATCTGATGCATAAAAGCGAGGATTCTCAAATGGTTTTTTTAAAGAATAAATCATTTTATTTTTACGATCATATTTAATTTGATATCTGAAAAAACTATCCTGCGCTGTTGAAAGCAACCTCCATCCAGTGCCAAAATTTACTATGGGTATATGGCGGATAAGTTTCCCGTTTACCGAATCCTTATATACACCCTCCAGGTAAATGAATTCCGGAGCTATAGAATTAAGACTTTGAAAAACCAGGCCCGGGTTATTCTGTTGTATTGTAGTATTTTCCAACCAATTATTGCCATCGTCCATTGATTCATAAAGGTGATTACCATCGGATGAAATGGCAAACAAGGACTTTGAATGATCCCGAATTATTTGCTTTATCCTGTTTCCAAACAGCAAGGTGGGTTTCCAGGTTTTTGCCTCATCTGTACTTTCTTCAACCACACAGGAAGCTTGAGCGCTATATATTTTTCCAGAAGAACTTACGCAGTGCAACGATCTGTTAACAGCGGAATAATCCGGATCCAATACCTGCCAGCCCAACGATGTTTCACTTAATTCTATACATAAAGTACTACACCCTGTATCAAGAATAGCGAGAGCATTTGAACTATCGATAATTTCCATCTTAACCAATTCGGATAACTGTGGAAAATGGTGGGCAAAAGATTGAAGTCTGAGCCAATCTTCCCCTTCATTTGATGAATAATAAAATAATGAATCGATCTTTAGGATGAGTTCGCCTTTCTTCGACAAATACAAAGCATCGGTATGAGATGGTGTTGGCAAGGCATTGTCAATGATCAACTTTTCGGTTTGCTGAAGTCGAGTCGAAAACCTAAATAGACCCTCACCATTGATGATAAACAGGTTTCCGGATTTGGTTAATTGTGCAAATTGATGTCGCCCTGCAGGATTATGGAGTTCTGTCAGTAGTTGTGTTTTAAAATCACTTGAATTCAACTTATATAGACGCAAACTATCAATTGACCGTTGAGTCAATACATAATTCTCTGATGGGCTGACCATTATTGCTTTGACAATTTTTTCTCTTTTGTCAAATATTTTTTGAGATTGACCATAGGCCGTAAGAAAGCTGAAAAGTTGGTCATCCTTAAAATAATAAGATTTTCCCAGAGTATCATAAATGATTTTGTATTGAAAGTTATGGTCAATTTGATTTACACTGCTGGTGTCCAGTACAAACCGGTCTTGTTGAAAATTGAATAAGGCGTCAAAGTAATCGGTTCTGTAATACAATCTTAGATTCTGAGAATGATCAAAAAACAATGTTTTGCTATCCCAAAATATGAAATAACGTAGCTCAGGATTATTTTCCATCAAATTGGTCCACATTATCTCTCCGGCTTTTTTTCCCAGGATTGCTTTTCTACCCGACACTGATACATATTTATCTCCTGCCTCTGAACACAATATGTATTCGGGTATAATCGTCTTTTCGTTATCCAGTCTAATCCATTGGGTCTGCGCAAATGCATCCTGAAAATAGCAGAGGATACCTATACAGAATAAAAACAATTGAGGTCTCATAATATCTGATGTTTTAGGTGTTAAAAAAAATGAAGTTTAATTTACAATGATCAACTTCTTTGCAGCTTTGAGTATGCCATCCTGAAACGCCTGGACAAAATAAATTCCATCTTTTAATGCATTTAATTGCAGATGATGGCCTTGTTCAACATTAAATTCGTTGACCAATTCCCCGGTACTTCTTACAAGGAGGATTTTATTCATTTGCGAATCAACGTAAACATTTACGATTCCACTTGCAGGGTTGGGTGTTAATAATATTTTTTCCGCATTCAGGCTTTGAATGGTATTGACCGTTTCCTTCACAACAAAAGAAAATGAAGATGTATGAACGGATCCGCAGGAATCGGCAGCTGTCCACCGGATTCTGTGAGTTCCTACCGGATATCGGCCGCTGGCATCTGCAGGATTTCTTGGGTCAAATGCAGCCGGATTATCCATCCAAAATGGATTGAAACCCTTTTGATATTCCTTAAAACTCAGCGGTCCTACTTTATAGTCAAAACCATCCGGATATTTCCCGGCTTTGTCATTGAATAGGTCCAATTCATACGTCATTAAAGTCTGATCATCCGGGTAACAAAGATTGTCTGACAGAGCTTTTATATAAACATTTGCAAACCCATTTTCAAGTTCACCGACGGAATCCAATCGAATAGATATGTTCGGATTGGCTTCATCACAATCGACTATCCAGATGGTTTGCATAGTGGTAACTTTAACTCCATTAGGTCCGGTAGTATTAAAACGACGGTTGATTCGGCCTTTTCCACAAACGCGAAGATCTTCAACGACTATCGATACTTCCACATCGCAGGAACCGATAGCATATCCATCAAAACCCCAGGCCAACTCATACAGCCTATCAGGATGGCTTGTATCAATCAAGTCTTTATAGTAATTACAAGCCCGGTTTGATGCAGGTGGATTGGACGGAGGCGATGCTTGAATAAATCCCGGATACGCTGTCAAAACATTCTCCACACAATATGAACGACAGACGATATCGGACGTTGTGACTTTTGATCGCGTTGAAAGGTCTTTTACAACCCTTCCGAAACTGGAGTCCAATGGATCACTTAATCTATTCAGGTCAAAAGGGTACTGGCAACTGGCCACGACATTCGAGGGAGGTACCAGAGTGGGTATACTTCTGTCTTCAATCAATACAAATGAAATGCAATCGGAAAACAATTGGTATAAATCTCCACCGGGTTCCATACGTAACGGCTCTACAGGTCCAGGGCCAGGATCTTTTTCAAAAACTCTGAGTAACATCAACACCTTATTGCCTGCATCATCACAACATGCATAAGCACGGTCATCAAAATAAATTTGGTTACCTGCAAGAATCTCATGATCATCCCCGTTGAATAAAACACAAGGAAGGGCCGGATCGTCCTGACTGTGATTTGTTCCGTTACGGGTCCCCATCAAATCCTGGAAGCGGATCACTTTAAAAAAAGGTCCATTCCCGCTAACAACTGTACTTCCATTATCCAAATCAGAGGCATTGATAATGGCGACATTTTTTCCGGGTATTTGGTTATCTGAAAGACTAATGGTCAAGTCCCGGCAATTTGCGCTCAATATTTTACCACTATCATTCCAAAGTAAACTTAAATCCAATTTTTGGTTACAAGGGAAATCGGGATTGGAATTCCTTGTATAAAGGTTTATTCCATTTGAAATAAAAGGAAATAAACAGCAAGAAAATATACTTGCATAAGACAAGAGTAGGGTGATTCGCTTTTTCATAGTTGATTATTTTATTGCAATATACAAAAAAATGCACAAATTTTTTATCATCCAAATTGGAAAAATTTTCCAGGACCCGGAATGTCACATAATATTTTTTCGAATATGAATGCTGCGATTTGAAGGCATTTCCCTGATTCGCAATAAAGTTACTGGGTAAAGATTGGCAGAAGGCAGAATTTTATGGAGAACTATATTGCCACAATTTGCAGTCAGGCAAAAACAATAAAAAAATATTGATTACAATATTAATAAAACACCCCATATCCCTTCCATTCCCCCTTGGAATTGATCGATAATGCGGGTGCAAGAAATTTAAGGATTTTGACGATGCAATATGCCATTTAGTAAATGTTAATTCCCATGTTTATCTCTCTCAAAATAGACTCCTTGCGTTAGATTTTATGTTAAAATACTTGACAACCAACCCTATTATTTATTATCTTAGCATATCTTTTAACCCTTAAATCCTCTACCATGAGAAAGTTAATGTGCGATGGTAGATCTATTTCTACCCCCCCATTCTACGAATTACTTCGTAGCATTACGTAAAAAAGTATTATTGATTCTTATGATTCTTCTGCCTGGAATATCGAAAAGTCAGTGCCCGACAAGTTATTCGGGAGAAGTATTTAATGTTCAAGATTTTGGAGGAAGTTGCGGATTCAAAACCGTCACTGCTAGAATTAATATTAATGGTAGCGCTTTTGCATTTGGAAGAATGGACGTCAAGTTTTCCAACAATGTAAAAATCTATTCAGCAACAAAAATTGCAGATTATGTAACAAATATAGTGATTGCATCGAATGGAACTGAAGTTGGGTTCATATTGGGAAATATTTGTGAATCCAAAAACATTGTTGATGAAGATAACCTGGTACTAATTGTGTTTAATGTTATGTCCGGCTCAAGTGCAAGTGCTAAAACTGATGAAACCAGACTTTATCATGTTGACCCTTGTGCTACTTTATGCAATGGATATTCTGAAGAAAACTCAATTAATATCAATGTAGATCCCTATGAATTGAATGGTAACATTCTCATTCCCCCACTCTTCAGTTGTTCGGGTGGAAGCAGTATTGATCATGGCCTTCCGGACAGAGAAGTCACAGTCTCTATGGCGGATTCTCCAAACTGGGACTTGTGTACGGATGTATCAACCAATTCCTATGGTTATTACGAATGTGAAGAACTTCGGGAAGATTGCGATTATAAAATTTGTGTTGTTGGCCCTGAAGATGACTATTGCGGTATTGATGAGTTTGATATCGACATCATTCGCGATTTTATACTGGGCATTATTTGTCCCTTTGATTATAAATGGCAACAATTTGCTGCAGATGTGGATAACAATGGACAGGTTACTACCGGAGACGTCGTTCACCTTGAAAATTATTTGATTAACGGTAGCTACAACATCCCTGTGAAATGGAAATATGTGAGCAATACACAATTTGATCAGTTTTCCGTAGATTGCAATTCCCAGTACAGGGATTTGGTTCCGGTAGTTGATAATTGTTCTGAAATAAACATCAGTGCTGATCCTGAAGTGGAGGACTGGTATGGCTTTCCTGCTGGTGATCTCAACGGGAGTTGTACCACCTGTGGATTAAAAGCTGATCTTCCAATTTTAACCAGAGCGCTTGCTAATCCTCTTCAGCTTATTGTAAATTCCACATCAGAGAATATCTATCAATTATACATCAACCATGTTCATTCGGTCAATGTATTTTCCTTGACTTTGGAAATAGGACGTGACGTAGAACACTTAGCTGAAATAAAATTGATTTCCGGAAATCCTGCAGGTCTGGTTTATAACATCGTTAAAGAACAGGGTGTTATCAATTTAGTTTATGCACATTTGGATCGCTCTGAGTTGACTACCCTTCGTTTTGAATTCCGTTTTAAACACTCAACTAAACATTTAGCGAGTACTTGGAAAATTAATTCAAATGCAGGTAAAATCAATAATGTCCTCATAGACGAACTTAAAACTGCCTATCCCATCGAAATCATCCACAATGATTACCATAACCAACCTTATGTTTTTCCTAATCCTGCATCACATGTGTTGGTCCTGCAAAACCTGTTGGGCAGTCAAGATTTTGTCATCAGGGATATAATGGGTAGAATTATCAAAAATGGAATTAATGTTGATCATAAAATTGACATTTCCCATCTAAAACCCGGTTGCTATTATTTAGAGGTGAAGTCGATTGAAAATTCTTTCATTTTCAGATTTGTAAAAAATTAAATAGCATGAGGGTCTTTTTAATACTCATACTCCTTGGAGCTTTTGGGCTCCAGGGAGCTTCCCAGACCTTTTATATTTCTTTATATGACAACATTGAACATACATATGATATATTTAAAATAAGTCTTTCAGACTCAACTTTCAATCTTGAATGTGATAATTCAGGGTATAACAGACATTTTGCAATTAGACCTGTGACCGGTGAATTTATTAAATTGCATACAGTTTTGGGCTTGTATAATATCGAAATGAATTATTGTAATGCCATCAAATGGGGAAATTTAATTAATCCCGTCATGATGTTCTTTCACCACGGCTATGATTCAGATAAAGATGGAGTTATATGGGGTATTGGGCAAGATGGAATATTTAAAGTAAATCCTCCAACAACATATTTTGAATTTAAAGGTAATTTAGATCCTTTGGTCCGGTCAAAACTTTCTAATCACAATTCCTATCCAGGATTTGGTAATTATTATACCATTTTTGAAAACGATAAAACATCTATTCCTGATCAATTAATTGCAATTGACACTGCCGATCCTTTAATCTGGAAAATTATATATGAATTTCCTATCCACTTGCGGATAAAAGATATCATTGAACTTCATCGTAGTTGTGGTGACCAGTCACTGATTTGCTTCACAACCAATAATGAGTTCTATGAGTTAAATCTTAAAAATAAATTTCTCAAATATCTATGTAAAATAAATTTTAAAGATCCAAGATATACACATCCGACAACACAAAGGAGTGAAATATATGGAAGTTCACCTTGGTTGTTTGACCCTGCAGAATGTGATGTCTTTATTGATCTGGATATCAACAACAGTTCAGGGAATTTCCAAAACGGCTTTGACAGCCCACCTCTCTGCTCAAAATCATCATCCTTTATTTCAGATAATGATCCCGATGTGTTTTCCGATTATGGTACGATGGATTCTGTTTCCATAGCTTTGTTGAATCCTATTGACGGTAATTCTGAACAGATTTCTCTGATTGAAAGTTTTGGTGTCTTATCAAGATCATCACCCTTTGCGTTAACGCTATTACCTTCCTCTCTAACTACGAATGACAGCTTTGCCCTGGCCATTCGCTCCGTGTTATATGAAAATTTAATGTGTCAACCTTCTCCAGCTTCACGATTCTTTCGTGTAGTCGTTTATAAAAATGGCCTTTCGGATACTGCCTATTCTACAATACATCTCAATGGGCCATTTTACAATGCAGGTTCTGACGCCACAATTAATCTTTGTAATAATGACTCTTCCGTATACTTGAAGGACTTCCTCGGAGCTTGCAGCAGTCCGTCAGGAATTTGGCTTGGACCTTCCAACATTAACGGTTACTTTAATCCCTCGTCAGATCTTTCCGGATTTTATACTTACGTGGTTGGAGATACCCTCTGTGGTTTTGATTCAGCTACACTTGAAATCAACGTCCTAAATTCTCCAAACTTCAATTTTCCGAATGACACGTCCATATGTAAAAACCATACCCTTACATTAAATTTCAAGCTTCCAAATGTTCATTTACTTTGGTTTGATGGTGATACCTCTAATTCTAAAACTTTTGTAAAGCCAGGTTCTTATTGGCTTACTGCTTTTAATGATTTGGGATGCTCCCATACAGATACTTTTTCGCTTTCTCTTTTACCAACTCCTGTTGCCCGAAAAGACACCTTCATTTGTCTAAATAATTCTCTCCTTTTTAAAGGAAAATCCTATAAACCGGGTGAGATGATTCGAGACACTGTCCCTTCGATAAGTTCCTGCGACTCACTGGTTGTGTGGTCTGTTTACGGCATTCCCCTTCCTTCTCCTCAAATTCATGGAGATACGCTCATTTGTCAAAATGATTCAAGTCTATTGTTTGTTAATTCAACTTTCAGTACCTATTCGTGGAGCAATTCCAGTCAATTGCCTCAGACCTCGGTCCGGTCAGGTACATATTCGCTTACGGTTACCGATCTTAATGGTTGCTCCGGAGAAACTTCTATTACAATACGCAATGTTCAACCTTTGGTTTACACCATTCAAGTCCAGGATCCGCGTTGTTCGGGTGATTACGGTTCTATTCAAATTTTGCCGCTTTCAGGAGGTGCGCCATCCTTCTTCTTTGATTTGAACGGCCTTCAAAATTCAAATGGTACATTCAATCAACTTCTTCCCGGTAAATATTTTTTTCAAATTACGGATAGCGAAGGATGCAGTGTTCTGGATAGTGTTATGATTCATAATGGCCAAGAACTCCTTGTCGAAATGAATCAATCCATTGAACTTCTGCTCAATCAAACCGGAAGTATCCCTTTCAATGCAATAAAGGGAAAAGTCAGGGACATTTGGTCAAATCCACCTACAAATATTATTCTAAAATCCGGAAATACGTTTGACATCCAATCATCCATTGATCAAATCCTCACTGTGATATTCTCTGACGAAAATGGTTGCACATATTCCCTACCTCTCCATTTGAAAATTATTCGAAATCAAAATATTTTCTTTCCGAATGCATTTTCTCCAAATGGAGATCAGGTGAATGATCTTTGGGCTCCTTTCCTGGGTTCTGATTTTCATGTGATAAGTTTTTCTGTTTTCGACCGGTGGGGAAATCTTGTATTTCATTCAAGCAACTTAGCTTCCTGGGATGGAAAAACCAATCAGGGTCAACTTTTACCTCCTGGGGTTTATCCGTTTCAATTAATTCTTGATTCTCCTGATAACAGAATATCAACTCATTCGGGCAGCATTACTTTGTTCAGGTAAGGTATCTGCCTTAATATTTCTTAAAAAATACCATCAATAAAACACCCCATACCCCTTCCATTCCCCCTTGGAATTGATCGATAATGCGGGTGCAAGAAATTTAAGGATTTTGACGATGCAATATGCCATTTAGTAAATGTTAATTCCCATGTTTATCTCTCTCAAAATAGACTCCTTGCGTTAGATTTTATGTTAAAATACTTGACAACCAACCCTATTATTTATTATCTTAGCATATCTTTTAACCCTTAAATCCTCTACCATGAGAAAGTTAATGTGCGATGGTAGATCTATTTCTACCCCCCCCTCATTCTACGAATTGCTTCGTAGTTGTTTTTAAACAAATTCTAATTTTACTTATGATCTTCCTGCCTGAAATATCGAATAGCCAAGACACATTGATCTGCGATAATGGGGGCTTTGAGGATGGGTTTGATTATTATTTTGGATATGGATCCGAGTATTATTTTGGGGGAGACGATTGTATACCTTTAGATCTAAACAGTGACCCTGTTATTTGGAGTTTATTATCATTACCAGAATTTCGCAGACTTGAAATGGTCAGCAGTGGATTGGATACATTGACTGGTATTAGTCGAACGAAGTTTGGCAGTAAATCGGTATTACTTAATAACCGATATCCTCATACAGGATTACAATGTACCGGACATTTTGGGATAGACAAACTGGTTAAAAGATTTAAAGTGACCGAACAAAATAGATCTTTTACCATATGGTATGCTGCTGTTTTGGAGAATCCAAATGGACATATAAACAGGCAACCTTTTTTTAGTATTAAATGTGATAAAGCTCCCTCCTATGATTTATGTTTTGATGGATCTAAAATTGAATGTGAAACTTATTTTTTAGATAGTTTGTGTAAGGATGGAGAAAAATTTGATTCTGCAGTGGTGGTTGATTGGACATGTCATAGAATAATAATTCCGCATAATGAGATTGGAAATATTGCAACGCTTGAAATTATTGCGGCTGATTGTGGAGAGTCTGCACACTTTGGGTATGCATATATTGATGGAATCTGTGAAGAGTGCGAAGGAAGTTCGTTTGGTTCTGCGACAATTTACAATCATCCGATTGATGAAAATGGTTTAGGAATTGAGTTTGATCAATGCAGTGATACCATTGCCGTTTGTGGAACGTTTACGATACCCACTATCTGTGGAGACTGGATATTAGATTCCGTATTGGCGTTTGGCAATCAGGTATATAACTTAGTGATTGACACACCAAATCTTAAATTTTGTCTAAAACTACCAAGAGATCTATTTTTGTCAAATTGCCTGGATTTTTATTTGCAGTTCTTCTTTAATTCCAATAATACTATTCCTCCACCGGTAATAAGTAACTCAATTTACATTTGTCCTGAAGATTATGCTGACTATGACGTCGACGTTATTACTGGAATTTGCCAGGACAACAATACTTCAGATTTGATTTCTGATGATTACTATTATGTACAGGTTCAATTGGATCATTTGAAAGGTGACACATTTACTATACTGAGGCATATCGATGATCCATATCCAAATGAAACTGGAAAATATGTCATCAAAGCAGATACGGGAGATGGAATCTTTAACCTTGGACCATTTTATATTCAAGAGGGAAGTTGGGATCTTATCATCAAATTTGAACATTGTAGCGATACAATACCGATTTCACCTCCTTTCTTTTGTTCGGGTTGTAATAAATTTTATAGGACTTCAATAAGCAATATCACATGCGATGATGAAGGAACCATTAGTACCGCTGATGATACCTGGTCGTTTGATATCTATGTACATGGGACTACCGGGACATACAATTTAAGCGGAGGTGGGTTAGGTTCAACGCAATTAAATTATAATACAAACTACACAATTAATGTTCCCGGAACAATAGGTCAATTATGCAAGACATTCCTATTGGATGATGGTAGCGGATGTAATTCACAAATAATAATTTGTTCACCAAAACCTTGTTCTATTGAATCTCAATGTGAACTTGAAGTATATTTGAAAGAAGTCTCCTGTAATGAAGAAGAAGGTGAATTTTATATTGAGGTAGATACTTCGAATGTTGGAACTGGATATTTATGCTATAAAAGTTATGCAATGAGTGAGCCAACTACACTCTTATATGGAGGAAGTTTTAGCAATCCAATTGGGCCTTTTACAGAAGATGTATTTATTGTGTTTTATGTATGCAGCACCTCTGCATGTGATTGTGATCTTACTTGCTTTAAAGTAGTCTATTATCCAATGCCGGATTGTGAAAATCTGGATTATAGAATCAACAGAACTGGACAAAATAAACTATCGGCTTCAAAGGAACTTTTTATTTCTTCGAATCCTATAAACTCGAAGGAATTACTCATTAAATCTTATTTGGAATTTACTGAATTTGAATTCTATAATTTAGCTTCCAAACTTATTTATAAAGGAAGTTTTATTGGGTCTGAATATAAACTTACATTAGAAATTCCAGCTGGGGTCTACATAGTAAAATATAAAGACCAAGATAAAAAACTAAAGCATCTTAAGGTCATGAAACTATAGAAATTTGAATATTTAAGAAAAGGGTATACCGGGACTCATCTTAAGGTATTTGAACTGATTGTTTCATTTAACGATATGAAAATAAAATTATTTATTTCTATTATAGTATTAACCCGTTTTGTTCCTGGCTTTGGGCAGAACAACAATTGTGTAAAATTAGACAGTAATTCATGTTTTGTAAAAGTAAACTATCCTTCATCCAATATTCATATTGAAAAGAAAGTTGAAAGTAGAGATACCATTCATGCTTTTCAAACTGCATTAATAGCAGATATGGATAATGACTGCATACCTGAATTACTTGTTATTGGAATTAATGCTAATAATATTAATGTTATTGATTCGAAGACAGGAAAAACTAAGTGGCAAATTTCTACACCATATATTGATGAAAGATTAAATGGAATAGCACTAGCAGATATTGACAATGATGGTAGGCCAGAATTATTTTTTGAAGCTTCAATAACAGAACCAACAAACGCAGTTGGAAGATTATTATGTTATTATGCCGATGGAAAACTTGCCTGGGTATCAGATCAATCTTACAATAAATATTCACAATTTAAAGACAGGTTTGGAGGTACACCGGCCCTGGCTGATTTTAATCAGGATGGAATTCCAGAAATTTATGTGAACAATAAAATATTTAATGCTCAAACTGGCATAAAACTGGCAGATGGTGGTGCCTACGGAATTGGGACCGGAAGAGCTACAAATTTTTTTAGTGATGCCTTAACTATTGCAGCTCAACTGGATGAAGACCCAACAGATCTGGAATTAGCAGCTGGTTATACTGTATACAAAGTAAAAATTACGAATCCTAATGGGACAAATGGTAACAGCATGACACCTATTACCATTCAAATAGATAATGAATATAAAGATGGATATACCTCAGTATCCGATATCAACCTGGATGGACTTCTCGATGTTATTATAACAACACCCGGTTTTAACAATGAAGCCCTTTTATATGCTTATACTATTTTAAATGGAAAAGCAGAGTTGATTGCAAAGACCCATCCTCCTGGCATCTTCTATACAGGTGCAGGGCCGGCTTGTATTGGTGATATTAATGGTTTAGGAACTCTTTCAATACTTCTTACAAGATTTTCAAAATTATTGGCTTATTCATACAATGGCTCAGATCAATTTCAATTGGATTGGACTTTCACAACAACTGATTCATCCGGATTTACAGGATTGACCATGTTTGATTTAAACGCAGATGGTGTACAGGAAATAATATACCGAGATGAAACACATCTTTCTATCATTGATGGTTCAAAAAAATCAGCGAGGCTAATAACAAAGATCCCTTGTTTTTCATGGACTTGGGCTGAATATCCAGTTATAGGTGACCTGGATAACACTGGACATTCGAAGATTTGCATCCCCTGCTCAATAAAGGAGGATGTTCGACTTGCAAAACTTACCATTTACGGTCCTCCTGACTCATTACCCGGCTGGGCACCTGCCAGAGGAATATGGAATCAGTATGCCTATAATCCACTCTTCATCAATGACGATCTTACCGTACCTGCCAAACCAAGAAATCCTGCGACCTATGAGAATGGCCGATACAATAATTTTATGCAACAAGCTTCACTGCTCGACAGCAATGGCATGTATAAAGTAGCTGCATCAAGTCTTCGGGGAAAAATCAACTGTGTACATTATGATGTTCTTACTAAAGAATATTCAGTGAGCTTTAATGTATTCAACCATAGTAATGCTTCATCCAGCGCTGAAACTAATTTACCGGTATCCTTTTACGACGGTGATCCTGAACAAGCAGGTAATTTATTAGGTATATTCTATACCCAGTCACCACTGGAACCCGGCGATAGTCTGGTTGATCAATCCTTTAGCATTAAAGTTTCTCAAATCAATGATCTGTATATGGTGGTCAATACCAAACGCGGCTCGACCGGCCTTTTCGATCCAAAAGACTTTGTTGCGCTTGAATGCGATTATACCGACAATATTTACCACACTACAGATCTGCCTCAAATAGAAAAAAGGAATGCGACCATCTGTAGTGGAAGCGAATTTCAGTTTTTTGATTCACTGCTGAACGTTGAGGGAAGATATGTTCATACTTCAACCAATGGCAATGGATGTGATAGTCTGATTACAATTCTTGAACTATCAGTTCTGGATACTGTTCACACCTCACAAAGCCTGACTGCCTGTGATAGTTTACATTGGAATTCTAAGGTCTATCACGAGAGCGGATCATTTGTAGATCGCTTCCAATCCAGTAATGGTTGTGACAGTGTGGTTACTTTAAATTTGAACATACGGTACAGCAGCGATACCTTAGTCCGGGCTACAGGCTGCAGAAAATTTGATTTCAATGATAAGGTCTATACCGAAGATGGTAAGTACTTTATTAATCTGAGAAATAAACAAGGTTGCGACAGTACCATTGAACTGCATCTAAACATCATCGCCCTGGATACCAATATCACTAAACTTGGAAATACCTTGATCGCTCTGGATAGTGTGGCCTCTTACCAATGGATTGATTGTAATGATCAGTTTGCGGTCATTCCAGGTGCAATTCAAAAATCATATACTCCTGACAAAGATGGAACTTATGCAGTGATCCTCAACAATCCACCTTGCCTGGATACGACATTGTGTTTGACTGTACTCATTTCAAATACAAAGGATGAAAAAAGTCGGTCAATTGATGTTTATCCAAATCCTGTATCAAAGACCCTATATATAAAAACGCTGGATTCCAAATCAAGCCCATTGTACATTACTATCCGAGATATACACGGTCGCAGTGTAATAAATAAAGTACTGCCGTTAGCTGAAACAGAAAATACCATTAAATTGAACGTCAGTGAACTGGTGGGTGGATTGTATTATTTGATCATTAAATCCAGATTCAATACTTATCCTTTCGTATTTTCAAAGATTTGATGGTTCGAAACAATATAATTTTGATATACGCAGGCCTTGTTTACATTGAATGACAATAAAACATGGTCATCCTTTAAAAGTTAAATTGTGCAAAGATTCCATCAATAAAACACCCCATATCCCTTCCATTCCCCCTTGGAATTGATCGATAATGCGGGTGCAGGAAGTTTTATGAAGTTGATTACACTGAAAAGTGTTTTCAGAAAATGATTTTTTGTTTTTACTTTACTGAGATCTATATCTAAAGACACGAAGTACTCCTGTACTCGGGCTATGCGATCAGCATTGTATTCTACTCCATTTTTTATCCATTGATTGGAATAACCACCAAACAATCCATCAGCGCCGAAACCAAAACTCAGATTGAGCCAATCCGGCCAATACTCCCATTGCTGGTTGAATATATTTTCCGGATTGAAAGACAACCAATAGGTTTGCGCATTATAATCTTTGAGCGCGCTGTTTAAAAAACCGGAACCATACAGTTCCCTGGCACGATCCTTAAAATTATAACCAGGATCTCCATGTTCATTAATCACCAGATCAGAATAATCTTGAGGCCAGGAAGATAACTTGAGTTTGAACTTTTGCTCGCGCCATATAACCTGTTGCCCGGTAAAAAATCCAGCTCCAAAAAAATTGGCAGCCATGTCCGGCCAGCTAAAACCATAACCCTTGCCAAAACCATCCATAACTTCCACCGTAGATTGAAATAATAGCGCAATACCATTAGCCCATAGCAACGAACTCTTTTCAGAATACCCGCACCACCGTGCTCCCTGATAACACAAACTACTTTGAACATAAGCATTATATGCATGAGCTGCCTTGTCTACACCCAACCATTCTCCATGATCGTTGAAAAAATGAAAAGAACCCAGGCCTTGATCTTTATACCAGGCATGGTATAAGCCGATAGAAAAACCCGAATAGGCAGCTGCTGCAAAAGTTCCGGCAAGAATTGCGCGTTTGGATTGAAAAGAATCTGCCGGAATAAAAAAATTCTGAAATATACTTTGACTACTAACAATTGTTAGTTTATTTGAAATGATAATAATTACAAATAATAATCTTAATGGTTTCCAGGAATTAAATAATAAATTCAAATTTTGTTATTTTATATACTCTTCAGAATGAACATAAGCTTTTCTAATTTTATTAACCTGCTGATCTAATATTGAAAAGGAATCAAAAAAAAAATGTCTAAATCTGGAATTAAATTCCAAATTTAGACATTTGTCCATATTGAATAGTATAAAAGAGGATCGGGTTGTTGTCAATTACCTGATAGTATCAATACCTGTATTGATCTCCCTTATACGGACCATCTACATGTACACCGATATAACCGGCCTGTTTTTCATTCAACTCTTCCAACTCTACCCCAATCTTAGCCAGGTGAAGTCTTGCAACTTTTTCATCGAGGCTCTTGGGCAAGGTGTAAACCTGATTTTCGTATTTTGATGAATGCTGCCACAGCTCAAGTTGGGCCAGGCACTGGTTGGTAAACGAATTGCTCATCACAAAGGAAGGATGTCCGGTAGCACAACCCAAGTTGACCAGGCGTCCTTCAGCAAGCAGCAGGATATCATTTCCATCGAGGTTATACTTGTCAACCTGAGGCTTGATCTCGACTTTGGTATTTCCATAATGTTGATTCAACCAGGCCACATCGATTTCGTTGTCGAAATGTCCGATGTTGCAAACGATGGTTTTGTCTTTCATTTTCCTGAAGTGCTTCTCGGTAAGAATATCGCAATTGCCGGTAGCTGTGACCACAATATTGGCCAATGGAATGGCATTCTCCATTTTCAAAACCTGGTATCCATCCATGGCAGCTTGCAAAGCACAAATCGGATCAATTTCAGTAACAATTACCCGGCAGCCAGCTCCTCTCAATGAGGCTGCAGAACCCTTTCCTACATCTCCATATCCGGCCACAACGGCTACTTTACCGGCCATCATGATGTCAGTGGCCCTTCTGATGGCATCGACACATGATTCCTTACACCCGTATTTATTATCAAATTTTGACTTGGTGACAGAATCGTTTACATTGATACAGGGTAAAGGTAGATTGCCGCTTTTCATGCGATCATATAACCTCATTACTCCTGTAGTGGTTTCTTCCGAGATTCCGCGGATCCCTTTCACCAACTCCGGATAATGGTCCAATACCATATTCGTCAGATCTCCTCCGTCGTCCAGGATCATGTTCAAGGGTTGGTTGTCCTTAAAGGCAAACAAGGTTTGCTCGATGCACCAATCAAATTCTTCATTGTTCATGCCTTTCCATGCAAAAACCGGAATGCCCTTTGCCGCAATGGCTGCAGCGGCGTGGTCCTGAGTAGAAAAAATATTACAGGAAGACCAGCTTACTTCTGCTCCCAGATCAATCAGGGTTTCAATCAAAACCGCCGTTTGGATGGTCATGTGAAGGCAGCCTGCAATCCGGGCACCTTTGAGTGGTTTGAGTCCTTTGTATTCTTCGCGAAGGGCCATTAGACCCGGCATTTCTGCTTCAGCCAGTTCGATTTCTTTACGGCCCCAATCGGCTAATGTGATGTCTTTAACGCGGTATTTCAGGTGTGCTGCAACTTGCTCCATGATCATTATTTTTTGCAAAGGTATAAATATTCCTAATATTGGATAAACGGCTGATTACCAAATTGGTTGATGGAATTTTGTTAATGAATTTGCAAGCCTGCCGGTTGCATAAAAAGACCTTTTTAATCCTTCGCTAAAATGGCTTAACATTGCCTATATTTCTATTCGATTTCATGGCATCCGTATTGTTTATACAAACCGCTTTTTTAGGAGACGCCATCCTGAGCACGGCCCTGGTGGAGACCTGGCATCATTACCATCCGGAAGATAGCATTGACGTATTGGTGAGAAAAGGTCATGAAAAGGTCTTTGAAAATTCTCCCGGACTTCGAAAAGTGCATGTATGGGATAAAAAGCAACAAAAATATCGCAACTTGTTTCGGCTGATGGGTGAAATCCGCAAACAACAATATGATAAAGTCATCAACCTGCAACGATTCTTTTCAACCGGCTTTATCACGGTTTGCGCCGGTGCCTCCGAGACGATAGGTTTCCATAAAAACCCACTCTCTTTTTTGTTTACAAATTCAGTTGCGCATGAAATAAATCCCAGGAAAGGAACCCATGAAATTGAACGCAATCATGCACTGATAAAAGCTTACACAGGGCCCCATTCCCTACCTCCAAAATTATATCCACTAAACATACAAACGTTTGTTAGTTCACTGGGGCTCCACTATCCTTACATCACCATTTCACCGGCCTCTGTTTGGTTTACCAAACAATTCCCCGCTGAAAAATGGATAGCGTTTTTAACCACCCTGCCCCAAGAACTTGAAGTGGTTTTGTTGGGAGGTCCGGCGGATAAGGATTTGTGCTCAGATATTTCAGAGGAAGTCAAGAGGGTGAATCCAATGCTGCACCTGAAGAATTGCTGCGGAATGCTGGATATACTGGGTTCGGCGGCCATCATGAAGCAAGCTCAGATGAACTATGTCAACGACTCTGCTCCATTGCATATCGCATCTGCCATGAATGCCCCGGTTTGTGCAATCTTTTGCAGTACCGTTCCCGGATTTGGTTTTGGACCAAGATCTGAACGATCGTTCGTTGTTGAAACTAATAATCCTCTTCCCTGCCGACCCTGCGGAGTGCATGGAAAGAACGCATGTCCAGAAGGCCATTTTAATTGTGCGATGGAGATAGCGACGGAGCAATTGTATGAAGCATTGGATAGATGATATTCTATCATTGCAAATATCATTACTGTAAGAATTAAATTTTTAAAGCTACTTACCGATTGAATTCTCATTTATCACATTCACTTCTAAAGTGACCATATTTAATGGTTTTAAATTGTAGGCGAATAAATCCCCATTCTATGCTCCAGATTGGAATGAGTAACTATTTGATTTAAATACCCAATTAAAAATGTAGCATGTTAAATTAATACCCATTTAATTTAGTTAAATTTATGTTTAATAGTCTCCTTTATTTGGAGCAGTATATATATTGCAGCCAAAGATTGAAGGAATTGCATGTTAGCAAAGTGAAAACTTCCTAATATGCGTGGCATTTGCTAATCATTTTAAACCCCGTAATATGGAAAACCTTGACCTGAATCCACCAGACAAGTCCAACCGGATGTTCTGCAAAAGTTAATTCTGGAGAGTTATTTGGCAATGCATGCTGGATTGCCAAGACCTAATTCTTAAGATACTTTATAGGCCATCCGAAATATTCAATCAATATTTGATTGAACGCTTTTTGCCCTCTATTAAAATTTCTTTTCGTAACTTGTAAATTCTAAAAAATGAAATATTTAACTTTTATTATTATATGCCTAATGGTTATTGCTTCATTGCCTTCATGTCATCAGGAAGAATTGATTCAATCAAGTGATAATAATCCAAACTTAACATTGCGGTGGAAAATTTATCATGTTGAATGGGATGAATGGGGAAGAAAAAGTAGGAATTGCGGTAGTTGGGGTTTATGCAATTTTAAAGATTGCTGGTTTTGTGATCCAATTGCTGGAAGTGGGGATCTTAATTTGGATGAATCGACTGGAGTTGGAACGTTGACCATAGAATTAAGTTCAACATACTCTGGGCAAGACTCAGCGATAATTAACCAATGGAATTTGTATGTCGATGAAGATATTAAAAATTTGACAAATGTCATTGAAGAATTTGACACCATTACTATGAAAGCTGGAGTATACCAATTTCAGTCAAATATTGGATCTCAGGGAGGTTACATCGTAGACATTATTTGTAATTAATTTTCCAATAAACTCGTTACCTATTTTAATTAAAGAGATTAAACGGATTAATTATTTGGAGCTTAAATGCCCTTATATTTTTACTTTGATGTTATCCATTTGGTTCTTACTATCTACATCTTGCCAGATTAGAGGATCCTTCAAGGGCCTTACATCAAACAGGGAGGAACTTGAAAGAACTAAACCTAATATTATAGAATCCATTTCATATAATTGTGAAAGCTCAAACAACAAAAAGAGCAAAATATACATAGTCAATGGACATGATTTGAAATTCTGTATTTCTGATTATTCAAAGGTGTTGATCTACTTGTGGAAACCAAATTGTAGAAGCAAAGCATGTTTAGATTTGGAATTATTACAAAATCTGTGTGATAGCATAAACATTGAGCTTTTTATAGTGGCAGAATATTTTGATTTACATAAAATGAATACGAAGTATTTAATTGAAAGACCTATATTTGGAATAGATACTTATTTTTACAAGACCAATTTTACAAAATACTATGTATCTAAATTTTTAACTGATTTAACCGGTAAGAAATTAAGCTACAAGGAGTCTTTATTTTATTTATTTTGTGGGCCCACTTTTTATAAAGAAGGAAATCAAATTGAGGATGTGGTACAGTTTGCAAAATATAATTAAGCTAGTTAATGATGATGTTTGAATTAATAGGAATTAGGAATTCTATTTAAATCTGATCATATGAAACTCTTCAATTGCCAATTGGTTAAAATCACCTCCATGAGCATCATCCTGCTATTTGGTATGGTTTCATCATGTAATCATTCCAGCGGACCTGAGACTGCAGAAGTCCTCAAATCAGATACGGTCTATGAAACTAGAATAGATACAGTGATGGTGTTCGATCCTGAAACTCAACATGAATCTGTTCATATTTTCAAATATTCAGATACCATCGTAAAAGGTGCTTCTATAAGCAGGTATAGCGATACTATCCTGGGTGAGATTAAATATAGCCCACAAAACAAGCAATAATAAAATTACCCTAGTGGTGTAAACGGACAATTCGAGTTAAGATTCTATTGCTATTTTAATTTTATTTCCTCATGGGTGTTCATTAATCCTTTATTATTGGATTCCATTAAGCAGAATCCAAAAAGGTTCATCAATTACAATTTGCAATACCCGCCTGCAGAATTTCTGCAACACTATTACACCCAAGCTGATTACCTTGGATCGTTATACTGCTTCCAACACCATTGCTATTCAGCAGATTGAACAATCCACAACAGGCTGACAGCTTCGAATTATTTACAAGCTCCAATGACGTCTTTAAAGAAGTCAGGTTCTTCAATCCATCAATGTTCAAAAGTTCGGGATTATCTTTAATAATTAGGGCCTCATTTATTTTAGTGATAGGAAGCGAAAAACCAATTTCCCTCAATTGTAAATTCCCCTCAAGTGATATGCTCTCCCCGATAGTATCCAGTCCAGACAAGCCTTTCATATCTACCAGGCTATCATTTTTTTCGATAATGAGATCCGTACCAATTGATTTGAGATTCTTCAATCCCGCTAAATTCACCAAAGTTTTATTTTCATAGATCTTCAAGAGTTCAGCTACCTCAGACAAAGCTCTAAACCCCACTACATCATCAAGAACAAAATGGCCTGAAAGGATAAAATGACCCCCAATTTTATTCAATGTATTGAACCCGGTAATCATCTTCAATTTATTATTTGCTGAGACGACAAGATTTCTGTTGACTACTGTCAGCGCTTCCATACCCTCCATATTTTCCATGGCATTCAACCTTGATAGGAACAGATCTCTGCCTACATATTTTAAGGATGAAAGTTGCTTTATGGAAACCAAAGATTCCGCCGTTGACAACGAAAGATCATTGTAAACGACTTCCAGATTTTGTAAACCATCCAGGTCCTTTAATTGAGTTTGCAGAATATCAATACCACCGATCGTTTTTAAAAAGCTCAGTCCCGACAAGTTGGATACATTTCCTCTTATTTGAATTGTGCCCAAAAAACAATTACAATCATCCGAAAGCGTTTTTCTAAAATTGTCCACCTTCTCTTGGGTATCCAAAATAACCACATCGTCATATGATCCGCAATAATTAATTTCATCGCAAGTACATTTTAATGAGATCAGCCCGGAGATCAACAATAAGAAGTATTTACTCGTTTTAAGAAAATCCATATGATTATCATTTAGGTAAAATCGAAAAAAACGCCTCATTTAATCATCCAAATTTAAGCAAATCCAAACACTGGGTGTCTCCAAACTAAAAAATACTTTAGGTGCTGTTTATGCATAAAAAGAGCCACTTGTAATATTTACAGTCTTTAAGTTAAGAACATTGCCATCGTATTCTCCAATAATTTCCCAGCAAAATTTGTAGTTTTGGGTAGTTCAATACAATTAGTTAATATGAAATTATCCGGAAACACCATTTTAGCCTTTATTCTTTTTACTGCTTTATTGTCACAAGCCTTCGCACAACAATCCATTAAGGCCAACATCATACACAATCAGCTTCAAAGAAATTTTTCTTTTTACGTACCGGCCTCCTATATCAAAGGCACAGCAGTTCCATTGGTGTTTAATCTGCACGGTTACAGTTCAAACGCCGAGCAACAGGAGTTTTATGGCGATTTTCGAAAGATTGCCGATACGGCAGGATTCATTATTGTTCACCCGAATGGAACGGTGTTTCCACAAACCGGATTTCAGTTCTGGAATGTAGGACTGGTGGGTAACAGCAATGTAGATGATGTTGGCTTTATACATGCGATCATCGATACCTTATCCAAGGCTTATTCGATTGATGAAAACAGAATCTACAGTACTGGGATGTCCAACGGTGGATTTATGAGCTACCATTTGGCCTGTCTGAGCGATCGTTTTGCTGCCATAGCATCTGTTACGGGCTCCATGACAGCATTGACACAAGTCTTATGCAAAAATGCAAGACCTATGCCCATAATGGAAATTCACGGTACGGCTGATGCTGTGGTGAATTACAATGGCAGTTCGGGAATCTTATCCATTCCAGAAGTATTAAATTTTTGGATCCAAAAAAATGGATTGGATGCAAATGCAGTGATTAAAATGAATGTACCCGATCTTAACACCGGTGATGGTTCTAACGCAGAACATTTTTACTATCCGGGGTCATACGAAGTGGAACATTACAAAGTCATTAATGGCGGTCATACCTGGCCTGGTACACCTTTTGTCATTGGTACCACTTGCCAGGACTTCAATGCAAGTGAAGTTATCTGGAATTTTTTCAACAAACATAACAAGCAAACTGTAAATACCCGGGAGACTACTCAAATGGAGGTATCAGTGAGCCCTAATCCTGCCAACGAATACATCTGGATAGGGTTAAAGGATAACGTGAAAAGACCTGTATCTGTAGTCATCAGGAATTTATACGGCCAGATTATTTTTGAACATCAGATAGTGGACGATCCATTTTATATGGATATCCGATCCATACCATCCGGAGTATGCCTTATTCAATGTTTCAATGGGTATGAAAGTTTTTATTCAAGTTTTATTAAGATATAAGGAGTCAAAATTAGCGTTGAGTTGAAAAATTTGCAGCTCCATTAATAGATTCAATGTTTACTCATCAAGGTCTACTAACAAGTGTTAGTAATTCATGCTTTCAGATCCATTTCAATCATTTCAACTCGAAATTGCCATTAGGATTCGCAGTGAGCGCGAAAATAGCGACAAAGTCAAGAAACCTCGAAAGATATTCGCACTGCAATGAAGTAATCATGACTTCAGGACGAATTTCGAGAAGAGGCTTGCATTTAAAGCTATTTTGACTTGTAATAGGATTCGAATGACAATTCGGGGATGAATTGATGAGTAAAAAAAAAAAAGCCCTGTCACTGCGTGCAGGGCTTTTGAAAAAAAAGGCGGCGACCTACTCTCCCGGATTTTTGTCCAGTACCATCGGCGCAGAGGGGCTTAACTTCTCTGTTCGGAATGGGAAGAGGTGGAACCCCCTCGCTAAAACCACCTAATTCTTTTTCCCATGAAGGGAATATTTCTTTGGGCATTAACGCTCATCAGCATTAAAATAAGGGCAACCAGTGTTCTTAAAAAAAAGGTTGGAAGAGGAAAGAGCAGAAGATAAAAAAAAAGGAAGCTACGGGGTAATTAGTACTACTCGGCTGAACGTATTACTACGCTTCCACCTATAGCCTATCAACGTAGTCGTCTTCTACGACCCCATGTAACACTCATCTTAAGGAT
>CAZMSE010000004.1:0-136860 GCA_964568865.1 uncultured Saprospiraceae bacterium | reverse complement strand
CTCCTAAAAAAGCAACTGCTAAAAAGGCAGCTCCTAAAAAAGCAACTGCTAAAAAAGCAGCTCCTAAAAAAGCAACCGCTAAAAAAGCTGGATCACGTGGTAGGAAGAAGCCTGCGCCTGCGCCCGCTGAACCCATGGCTCCAATGATGGGTGACATGCAGATGTAAAATAATCATCGCGAGATAAAAAACTCCGGCTTAATGCTGGAGTTTTTTTTTGCACCCTATTGACCCATTCTCTGAAATAACATCAATAAATCTGCTAAAACGATTGCTGTAACCGCTTCAGCTACCACTGGAACCCGTAAAGCAATACATGCATCATGCCGACCCTGAATGGAGAGCTCATTGACTTCTCCTGAAACCATATCTACGGTATTTTGAGAAGTCCGGATACTGCTGGTGGGTTTCACTGCAATATGAAACACAATATCATTTCCATTGCTAATACCTCCATTAATGCCACCAGCGTGATTGGTTGCTGTATGACCCTCAATATCTAAAATGCTATCGTTGTGTTCTGAACCTCTCATTTTTGCAGAGTCAAATCCGCTTCCAAAAGAAATTCCTTTTATTGCCGGAATGGAAAAAATTATATGACTTATTAACGACTCAACGGAATCAAAAAAGGGTTCACCAAGGCCCACCGGCACTTTTAAAGCAGTACATTTTATCAATCCACCAACGCTATCTCCATTTAAAGTGGCTTCATGGATCGCTTTTTGTATGTCTGTTTGTCCTCCAACTTCAATGAGTTCAGCTTTCACTTCGATTGGATGAATCAGTTTTTTAGCCACCACCCCTGCCGCAACCAATGGCAGTGTGAGCCTTCCACTAAAATGTCCACCGCCTCGAAAATCCTGAAATCCTTTAAACTTTTTAGCCGCTACGAAATCCGCATGTCCTGGCCTTGGTGTATTTTGATAGCTTGTATAATCCGAGCTGTGATGATCGTTGTTTAAAAAATACATCATCATTGGTGCTCCTGTAGTGTAGCCATTGAAAAGTCCAGATTCGATAATGGGTATATCCGATTCAACGCGAGTCGTTGTGCCCAATGCTCCAGGTCTGCGTCGGTTAATATCCAAAATGAAATCCTGATCAGACAAAGGCAATCCAGGTGGAAGCCCATCCATGACTAAACCTACCCTTGGTCCATGTGACTCTCCAAAGATTTGAATTCTAAATATTCTTCCAAACTGATTCATATCAATATTTTATCGAAACTAAGAAACTTCAATTTCAAAGATGGCATTTTTCCATTATTCACAGCCTTATAACTTACATACATAAGATGACTTAGGTTCCAACATTGAATAAAAGTCTAAACAGGCTATTGTTCAACTCCAAAACAGCGAAGTCTTCTATGATGACTCTCAGAAACCGTATATTGACTTATTCCTATAGTTTATTCTACACCAAGCCCAATGCAAATTTGATTATGGAACAATCGCCCACGATCAATCCTTAAATGTTGGGTAATCCCAGGTTTGCATCCACTTCAGTGCTTCTTTGGGAGTTTCAATTTTTAGCAAATCCTGCCGATACCCTTTTTCAGCTGTAAATTGATAAAAAGAATTCATAACGGAAATCTTTGGGTATCCATCCGTTTGCCATTGATGTAAAAACTTCATCATCAAAAAAGGATCAAAAAATTGGAAAAGTCTTTTCGAAAAATTAATGGCATTGCCTGAGTTATTCAGTACACTTTCCAATACACCATCAAATGACCGATGTTCTAGGAAGGTACGCATTTTGGGATTCTGTATAAATAATTTCCAGCTTTTACCTTCTTCTTTCAATTCTTTAAAGGCACCGGCCAAGATATCTACTTGTTGACAATAAATACCAATGGCCATTGGAGAATAGGTCAAAATTCCACGCTCAAACCGCCTGAGTTGAATTTGTTGACCAATTGCGCGTCCTGTACCAAATGGGACTCTGTCTGATGATCTGCCAGAAGGAAAAACAAGCGGAATATCCAATGATTTGAGTTTTCCAATTACACTGAATTTATGCAAGAAATAAAAATCTTCCCCTGCTTTACGCTTATTCATTCCACCCTGGCTTCGATAACCTGCTGACCTTACGGCAAAACAAGAACCCAGTGTTTGATAGGCAAATGGGTACCCAAAATGTTTTTGCCAATTTATATACAGCCTCAAATGCAATTCATATTCCAGCATTGCCTGAATTTCCATTTCGTTACAAGACTGGGAATGGTGACGAAATCCGATCGACAAAGCTTGGACTGCATCATCCTCTTTAAATGTCCGCTCTACCTGGATCAAATAATCATGGGCGACAAGACAATCGGCATCTAAATTGATCATGATCCCTTCTTTACCTAACGAAGCAAACCTAAGGACGGCTTCATCCATTCCAATTTTGCGTGCCATTCCCACTCCAGCAGTTCTATCAGCCATCACTTCTGGTGGTAATGGGATGATCTTTAACCAATGGTCCAATTCATTGAACTTTTTTTTGATCTCATAATACTGCTTGAGATGCATCTCCTGAATTTGCTCCTGCTCATGCTCAGCACAATTGAGCACTACAAGTACTTCTACTGACTGGCTTGGTTTTTCCGTCTGGCACAAGGAATCTAAAGTTTGCATCAGCCTGGGTTCTTTGTATGAGGGTATAATGATGACCATACCCAGGTTTATATCTGGAAATTCTTGAATACGGGATCCTCCCTTTATGTGTTTTTGAAGATACCTTTGTGGATCCATACTTGCTTTTTAAGCCTTCAAGATGCAAAACTATAGAAAGCTGATCATGCACTCCATGGCATTTCCTCCTATTTCATTAGTTGGTTATTTTTTTATGGTTAATTCAGCAATGACAGAAAATTATGAACATTACCAAAAACGTTCCTTTAGAAACCGCTATTTCTTAGGATCGCACCAGGGTCCAAAAATGCTTAGCATACCTTTGGAGAAAGGCAAAAACCAACAATTACCGATTGATCAAGTACGCATTAGTTATACCATGGATTGGCCTCAACAGCAACTTCGATTCATTCAATCCAATTATGGTAACAGTCCTTATTACGCATATTACAAGGATGATTTGGATGATATTTTCCATATGCAATTTGAATACCTGGTGGATTTTAATAATGCAGCCATGAAACTCATTCTCCAATGGCTACAGCTTCAAATACCCATTGAAAAAACAGATGCCTATGTTCAGCAGTATCCTGAAAATATATTGGATTTAAGGAGATTCACACCATTAATAGAAAAAACGCAGATGAACAATCCAGTATACAGGCAACATTTTGACACCGTTTTTCAAGACCATTTATGTATACTGGATTTAATTTTTCACTTAGGACCAGAAACGAGGTTATATTTTACGACTGCAGCAAATCTTTATCCATACGCATGAGCCACCTTATTGATGTTGGAAAGTCAATCCATAAAAACGAAAGGAAGAAGGAAAATTTAGAAATAACATTATGCCAATTCATACGTTTGTAAACCATAATCTAAAAAATGAATATTCCTGCCTTTAGACCAGCCATTTTATTTCTCCTACCGATTTTAGCAATTTGTCTGTTCAAATGCCATCCAAAAAACTTAAATGAATCCAATTTATGGACAAATGACCCGCATAGTTTCAGTCATCCGGAGCAATGCAGTGTAAATCATCTGGATTTGGAACTGGAGGTCGACTTCGAGCAAAAAAAACTCATCGGTACAGCAACATATACATTGGACAGTCAATGTCAGAATGAGTTGGTTTTGGATAATATGGGTTTAAGGATTCTGCAAATAGAGAAAATGGTCAATGGCCAATTTGAAAAGACTGAATGCAATTTGGGACACATGGATTCTATATTAGGACAAGCCATTAAAATACATTTGGGTGGCCACTGTGAGAAAGTTAGAATTCGTTATGAAACCGGACCAGAAGCAACCGCCTTGCAATGGGTACCTGCTGACCAGACAGCCAATAAAAAATTACCTTTTTTATTCACACAAAGTCAATCCATTTACGCTAGATCTTGGATTCCTTGTCCTGACGGACCCGGAATGCGCTTTACTTATCAAGCTAGGGTGAAAGTTCCAGAAGGAATGATGGCCGTTATGAGTGCCAATAGTCCTCAAAGTAAACATGAAAAAGGAATTTACCAATTCACAATGGACATCCCAATTCCAGCTTATTTAATGGCCTTGGGTGTCGGAGACTTTGACTTTGCTCCTATAGGCCAACGCACTGGTGTATATGCTCCAGATCTATGGTTGAAGAAAGCCCAAAACGAATTTGCAGATCTTGAAAAAATGTTAGAAACTGCAGAACAACTTTTTGGAGCCTATCCTTGGGGACGTTATGATGTTTTGGTTTTGCCGGCAAGTTTTCCGTTTGGTGGCATGGAAAATCCGAAGATGACCTTTCTAACTCCAACCGTAATTGTTGGAGACCGAAGTTTAACAGCATTACTTGCACACGAGCTTGCACATTCCTGGAGTGGAAATCTCGTGACCAATGCCAGCTGGAATGACTTTTGGTTAAATGAAGGTTTCACAACTTACCTGGAAAGCCGCATCATGGAAGCCCTATATGGCAAAGAGTATGCAGATATGCTGAGTTTATTGGGATTGCAGGATTTGAAATCTTCTATTGATGATATGGGTGAGAAAAATCCACTCACCTGCCTTAAACTTAATATGAAAGACATGGATCCGGAAGAATCGATGACCGATATAGCTTATGAAAAGGGAAAAGGATTGCTTCGTTTTTTAGAAGATAGAAAAGGTAGACCCGTTTTAGATGAATTTCTACGCCTCTATTTTGATCACTTTAAATTTAAATCCAACACCACCGAAGGCTTTCAAAAATTCCTAAGCGAACATTTGATCAACCAAGATGACAAAATCATGGATACCATCAAACAATGGATTTACGAACCTGGTTTCCCGCCTTATACTTCACCCTACAGTCGTCAAAAATTCCAGGAAGTTGAAAAAATGCTTCAAGAATTTTTAAGTCATGGAGCCATTGACCAGGAAAAAACATCAAAATGGTCCACACATGAGCTACTCCATTTCATCCGGAGTCTGCCGGACCACAAAGATTCTTCGCTTTGTATCGCATTGGACCAGATATTTCATTTTACGGAAAGTAAAAATGCCGAGATCCGTTGTGCATGGTACATCTATTCGATTGAAAATCAATATATTAATTATATTAAGCCGGTTTTGGAATCCTTCCTTGAAGAAGTGGGTCGGCGTAAGTATATCCTTCCATTATATGAAGCGTTAGTGGAACAAGGAATAGGAAAGTATGCTCGCGAATTGTTTGCCTCAAACAAACATCGCTATCACCCGATTTCTCGGGCTTCTATTGAAAAAGCGATTTATGAAAAATAAATCTACGAATTGTTTCGTATTATTTATCTTTGCAACCCTAAAACAGAATCAATGAAATTTAATAAGTTATTCAGTGCTTTACTATTGTTCATCACCTGGGTGGCCAATGGTCAAGAAGATCTCAAACCACAGCGCTTTGATTTTGGCAAAATGTGGACTTTTGAAAATCCACCTAAAGATTGGTTTCAAGAGGCCTATAATTTTACACCTGCCGATAGCTGGTATGATGATGTTCGAAAATCGTCATTAAGGTTTGCCACATGGTGCTCTGCTTCTTTTGTATCACCGGATGGGTTAATCATGACCAATCACCATTGTTCTCGTGATGTAGTTCCATCTTTACAAAAAGAAGGAGAATCACTTTTAAAGGATGGATTTTATGCAACTACCCTTGCAGAAGAGCGTAAAGCGGAAGGGTTGTTTGTGGAACAGTTGATCATTGTGGCCGATGTCACACAAATGGTCATGAAAAGAACGGATGATGCAAAAACCGATGCAGAAAAGAAAACCATGACCGACTCCGCTTTGGCTCAACTGGTTCGCGAATACAGTGCAAAAGATGATTGGAAAGGCCTAAGAATACAAACGGTAACGTATTACAGTGGAGGAAAATTTAGTCTCTACGGGTATAAAAAATATAACGACATCCGGTTGGTGATGGTTCCTGAAAATGCTCTGGGTTATTTTGGAGGAGACCCCGACAACTTTACTTTTCCACGTTACTGCTTAGATGTAACATTCTGGCGCGCCTATGGTGAAGACGGTAAACCCTTGAATACCCGCGACCACTATTTTAAATTCAATATTGCGGGTGCAGAAGAAAACGAACCTGTCTTCGTGATCGGAAACCCCGGTAGTACTGAACGTTATCGCACTATTTCACAATTTGAATATGACCGAGATATTCGTTTCCCTACACAAATTTCCATGATGAGTCATCGCAGAGACATCATGGCCAGGGAGTATGAAAAATCACCAAACGACGATTTATTGAATGATATTTTTGGTCTTGGAAACAGTATTAAAGCCATGACAGGAATTCTGGACGGACTCAGAAATCCATCCCTGTTGGGCCGCAAAAAAGCCATGGAACAGGAAATACGCAGTAAAACCAAATTAAAAGGTGAAGACCCCTGGATTGAAATGGAAAAGGCGTACTCCAATTTACGCAAATACGGAAGCGCTCTTACCTTGTTGGGCCCCTCTCCCATCAAAGGCAATGCTTTGACCATGATGTTTACGGCGGCCAATTATGAGAAATTGTTATTGGAAAATAATCCAAAAAACGATGCCACCCTGACAAAGCTAAAGGAACAAATGAAAGGACTTTCAAAAGATCTTAATTCTCCTAAAGAAGTGGAGTTGCTCAAAACTTTGTTTGAAGAATTAGTACAGTTTGAACATCCTGATTATAAACTCTCTGAGGTTTTGCTCGATGGAAAGTCGCCTGAAAAAGCAGCCATGAAAATTTTGGATAAAACCGATTTTGCTGATTCAGAAGATCTGGATAAAATATTAATGAAACCAGCAGAGAAACTTGCTAAATGTGATGATCCATTACTCGAAGCAGGCCGTTTCATTATGTCACGATATCAAGAAGCTGTGACCGCATTTCAAAGTTCAACTACAAAAAGAAAAAGCCTTGAAGCAAAAATTGCCAACAACGTTTTTAAGGTAAAGGGTAATAACCTGCCACCTGATGCTACTTTTACTTTGCGTTTAGCAGATGGTGTAGTTAAACCTTATGATTACAATGGAACAACTGCTCCATACAAAACCACTTTTTATGGTTTGTATGATCGATATTATTCTTACAATAAAAAATCACCATGGGTTCTCCCAGAAAGATGGTTGAATCCTCCTTCCGAATTACTTTCTTCTCCATTTTGTTTTGTTTCTACAAATGACATCATTGGAGGAAATTCAGGAAGTCCTATCATCAACCGCAACAAACAGGTCGTAGGATTGGTATTTGATGGAAACATCGAGTCTTTGCCTGGTAATTTTATCTTTGATGAAAAATTTAACCGGACCGTTGGTGTACATGCCGGTGGGATCTATGCAGCTTTAAAATACATTTATAAAGCGGATCGTTTAACTGAAGAACTGCATAAATAGTCAGAAATGAAATCATTGATGTCAATACTTTTTGGTTGCTTATTGGTCATAAGTGCCTGCTCTCCCGGAGGATCTGTTGCTAAAGGTATTCAGGGTATTCTTAAAAAGTCGGGATGCAATGGTCCTTGCAATAAGAAAATGGATTGTGAAGGAAAAACCATCACTGTAGAAATGTTGCTTGCCAATAATAATATCATGACCGCAGGAAATACCATCTTTGCGCGCGATCCTGACAATTATGATTACACCATTAAAATCGAATTTGCATCTTCTGTTCCGGTTGAACTTTATTCAGATATTAAAAACCCGGCGAATAAACGGTTTGTTGTCACCGGACTGGTTGAAGGTTATGATCAGTATGTACATCAGCAATGTACCCGCTCATATATTCTTAAAGTTGCGAAACAAGAAGATTTTAAGGTATTTAAAGACTAACTTCGTTGTATTATCAACCTAAAGATTTCATTGCCTCTCTGATACTCAGAGGGGCAATTTTATTTTTTGAAATAAATCTCCTTACCCAATCTGGATTCGTTTTAGCATATTGCCTGAGTGCCCATCCTATCGCTTTTTGAATAAAAAATTCCTTGCTGCCTGCCCTTCTTTTTATGCACTCTGCAAGCAATTCCGTATTGGTTTTCTCCCGGTAGGTCAATTGAAGAATAATGGCAGATCGCTGATACCAAAAATTATCATTTTCAATCCAATTTTGACAGTATGAAATCATAGTCTCTGGAGATGACTTCACGATATACCCTAAGATATTGGGCGCGATACCGTCAACCGTATCCCACCAGGAGGATTCGCCAATCTTTTGCTCGAAAAATGGAAGTGCATGCACATCCAATTTTTTGACAAATCTGCGACTTAAATCCAACCCCAGATATTTAAACTCTCGGTGATCCTGAAGCCAACATTGATGTATGAAATCCAGGAACTGTTCTTGAAAATCCCAAAAGTAATATGGAACATGCGTCCGAATAATTTGCTTTCTTAGCGGTGCTGGGATTCCGTAAAAAGAAAATTGATTTCTCATGTAAGCTTCCATTTGCCTTGCCCTTTGTGGGTTTGCATTTTTATCAAAAGCGTCCAGAAAAGTTTCAATCAATATGGAAGCAGAATCCATCAACAAAATTATCTCAATAAACTAAACAGATAATGAGTCTCAACGGGTTCTCTGGATTGTGCTTGATATTTTAATTTACAAACATAAACTCCTGCTGGCAGGTCTTTTCCTGAATGTTGATTTTTGCCATTCCATCCTTCAGTAGGGCTTTGGGTTGCGTAAACGAGAGCTCCCCATCGGTCAAATATTTGCATTGCAAAATGCTGTAATGAACTAAATTGACCAACTGGACCATAAGTTTCATTCTTTCCGTCACCATTGGGTGAAAATGCATTGGGGAAGTAAATACTAAAGTTCTTAAATGCAAACAAATTGGTTTCCAAGGTATCGGTACAAAGAAACCGATCCACTACAATCATTTGAACATTATAATAACCCGTATCTTTCAATTCATATTGAAAACTTCTATCAAAATAAACTTCATTTCCTTGAATTGTCCATGTTCTTCCTATGGTTCCTTGAGAAATGTCTTTCAGTTCAACCACAGGATCGTTTAGATTTATGTTCATCTTGTCAATCGACCACATGGCCACTGGCGGATTAAATGCCTGAATGACCTGATTAAAACTACTTTCATTGTAACAGCCCAAAGGCGAAGTAACCGCCAGTTTCAACCCAAAAATTCCTGTATCCGGAAACGTTCTAATGATTGAGTATCCAGTATCCACAAAACCATCCGTGAAAGACCAAACAAATTGATAGTTTGAATCTGTTGGGAAAGAAATGTTTTTGAAAATTACCTCCATAGGGACACAACCTTCACTTTTACTGGGTGCAAAAATGACCACTTCCGGCGAAGGAAACCAGTTGATGATTTTTTGGGCTTTACTTTCACAACCATAATTGTCTTTCACAGTCAATATAGCGGTATAGTTTCCTGGCCTCAGATATTGGATATTGGGATTTTGCGCATTGGAGGTAATGCCATCCCCTGCACTCCATGTCCATTGATTGGGTGAAGAAAATCCCGAAGTTGTGAGGTCAATAAATTGAACGGGCCCTGCATGACAACTATCGTAACTGGCATCAAATTTTGCCTGAAGGTCTGGAATTAAGTTTATTCTAAAATATCCTGTATCTCCACAATTCGTTCCAGGATTCAAAATAAATCGGCCATTGTGCCAACCTCCCTCTTTGAATACAATATTAGGTGCCCAACCATAGAAAGTATCCACCTGACCTCCATTTTCATAAGTCCATTGTACTTCGTTGATAAATCTGGAATCGATGCTGGAATTGCGCATCTGATATTGCAATGATCCACAAACAGTGATACTGAACTGATCGGGAGTCAACTGCGACGCCCCTGCCAGCCTAGCCTCCACTGCGCCTTCACAGCTGGCAACATTGAATTGAAAATCGCGCCTTAAGACAGATAAAAGAACACCATTCCGATATTCGTAAACACAAACACCAACAACAAATTGACCGATCACATCCGGCTTACCGGAAATTATACCATTCAAAGTATTTATAGTTACCTGTGGATTGCCTCCTAAGGGAAACAAGGCTGTGTAAGGGATGCGGTATTGAACCGGGGCATAAGGTGGAGCGCAATCGGGAGTTGGAATCACCGAATTACAATTGCCACCTCCTCCTCCGCGGCCCCCTCCGGTCAGTGGTTCACAAAATTCATAGATCAGCAAGTCGCCTTCTTTATCAAATGCAGAATGATCAAAAGTAAATGGTTCATTAACGCAAAGTACGGTAGGTGGAAAGTTAATAAATCTCGGACTGCTATTGCAGGTCTTCTGGGCTTCTGGATGTATTTCAATAAAAAATGAAGCCCCCGTACTTTCAGGATTTACAATATTGGTTATGGTATTGTTACGACAGCAGCGTTGCCACACCACGAGATATTTTTGCTGAATAATGGGTAATTCGACTTCCATTTGATATGTGCCCGCTTCTCCACATAAATCAGGAGGCAGCAGCAAGCACGGATAATTCGGAGGATCAATGTTTTCAATAGGTTGCCTGAGACTTACCCGGTATTCGGAATTGGCCCCATTACCATTCCTGGTATTTACCCAGCCATTGCCCTGTTGACGAAAAATGGTAAATCCCACCGGATCATCAAAATTTGCACCTCCGGAAAAACAATCCCGATAGAGTTTTATGGTAATCAAGTATCGTCTCTTAGTGGTGTCCGTCCCATTTGATCCATAACCCAAGCATTCGTAATACATCTCCCCACCAATGATATGAGCGGCATGCCCGTGTTGTGGCATAAAATAAAATAAAGCAATGGGAATGCAATAAAGAAATAAAGCTCTCATGGCAGTTCAAAGATAATTGAAAGCATCTAAAGCTCTTTATGTTGTGTTAAAACCTGTGAGTCTGATGAAATATTTAACTAAAATTGCCCCGATTAAACCATAACTTATGCAACCACTTGCAGAGAGAATGCGACCCAGTCAACTGAGCGAATTTATAGGTCAAAAACATCTGGTAGCTCCTGGGAAAGTTATTTACCAGGCATTGGATAAAGGACATATCCCTTCGATGATCTTTTGGGGGCCTCCGGGAGTTGGCAAAACCACATTGGCCAAAATCCTGTCACAATCGCTGAAACGACCGTACTTTGAATTGAGCGCAGTCCAGGCAGGAGTTAAAGATGTAAGAGAAGTATTGGACCGTGCCAGGTCTACTAAATTTTTCGATCAGGCTTCTCCAATTTTATTTATAGATGAAATTCATCGCTTCAACAAAGCACAACAGGATGCTTTACTCGCTGCTGTAGAAAAGGGGGTTATCGTTTTAATTGGCGCCACTACTGAAAACCCTTCCTTTGAGATCAACAATGCCTTGCTATCCCGATGTCAGGTTTATACCCTTCAACCACTTTCTGAAGAAGACCTTTTGGAATTGTTTCATTCGACCGTTCATAAAGATTTTCTATTTAAAGACAAATCAGTGGTTCTAAAAGAAACTAACGCCCTGTTCCAATTATCCCAAGGCGACGCCCGCAAACTCTGTAACATTCTGGAGTTGATAGGAATGTTAAATGAAAAAGAAATCAACATAACCGACGACTTAGTTCGAACTCTCGTACAGAAAAACCTTTTGATGTATGACAAAAATGGAGAAGCACACTACGACGTAGCCTCTGCATTCATTAAATCCATCCGGGGTTCAGATCCTAACGCTAGCATTTACTGGTTAGGACGAATGATCGCGGGAGGAGAAGATCCGGCCTTTATTGTTCGCCGGATGTTAATTTCTGCAGCGGAAGACATTGGTTTAGCCAATCCAAACGCCTTATTGATGGTTTCAGCTTGTCAACAAGCAGTTCAACAGGTTGGATGGCCTGAATCGCGCATCCTGCTCGCACAGTCAGTGATTTATTTAGCCTGTTCACCCAAGTCAAATTCAGCTTATATGGCCATAGAAAATGCCTTAGCCGTCATTGAGTCAACAGGTCACTTACCTGTTCCACTTCATTTGCGAAATCCCGTTACCGGCCTGATGAAAAATATGCAATACGGTGCATCTTATGAATATGTTCATGACTATGAGGGTGGATTTACCCACCAAGAATATCTTCCAGATAAATTGGTTGAATCATGCTTTTACAATCCTGGCGAATTGGGATCTGAAGTTAAACTCAAGCACTTTCTCAATGAAAAATGGAAAGGTAAATACAACTATTGAACATCCTGACCGTTGATTAATTTTGCTTTTCTTTAAATCGAAGATTTAACATGTCGCCAATTGAATCAGAACACCTGGAAATGATCCGAGAAACTGCAAAAAGTTTTGCAGAAAAGAACATAAAACCTCACGTTATGGAGTGGGATGAAAACCAACATTTTCCGGTAGACCTGTTTCACGAAATGGGCAAACTGGGATTTTTAGGTGTTTTGGTTCCTTCTGACTATGGCGGAGCTGGATTGGGTTATCAGGAGTACATCACCGTGATCGAGGAAATTGCAAAAGTTTGCGGTGCCATTGGTTTATCCGTTGCAGCGCATAACTCTTTATGTACCGGCCACATCATGTTGTTTGGTGACGAAAATCAAAAACAAATCTATTTACCAAAACTGGCCACAGGCGAGTGGATTGGGGCCTGGGGATTAACCGAGCCGAATACAGGCAGCGATGCCATTCGCATGAAATGTACCGCCTACAAAGAGGGAACCGACTGGGTCCTTAACGGGACCAAAACCTGGATCACTCATGGAAAATCATCGAATGTGGCTGTCGTTATTGCCCGTACTGGAGAATTGTTGGACAGCCGTGGAATGACCTCATTTATTGTTGAAAGAGGAACGCCAGGGTTTTCAGCTGGAAAAAAAGAAAATAAACTTGGGATGAGGGCTTCCGAGACGACCGAAATGATTTTTGACCATTGCAGAATACCAGAAAGCCAGGTTCTGGGCAACCCTGGTGAAGGGTTCATACAATCCATGAAAGTACTCGATGGAGGACGTATCAGCATAGCCGCACTGTCATTAGGAATTGCCAAAGGAGCCTACCAGGCAGCCGTACAATATGCACAGGAACGTGAGCAGTTTGGGCAAAAGATAGCCCAATTTCAAGGCATAGCCTTTAAGTTGACCGATATGGCTATGAAAATTGAGGCTGCTGAATTACTCACCCGGCAAGCAGGCAAAATGAAAGATCAACAACTGAAAATGACCAAGGAAGCAGCGATGGCGAAATATTATGCCTCTGAAACGGCCGTTTCCGTTTCGACGGATGCCATCCAAATTTTTGGAGGTTATGGATATACCAAAGACTTCCCTGTCGAAAAATATTTCAGAGATTCCAAGCTGTGCACCATTGGTGAGGGTACTTCAGAAATCCAAAAACTGGTCATATCCAGAGAAGCTTTGAAAGAATAGTCTGATATTGGCTGACTTCCTTTGGCGGGCTTTCGCTCTTGAAATTGCCTTTCGAACCTCCTGTACATGTTGATTTTTTCCATGAATTCTAAAAAGTCCAAATTTTCTATTTAATTTTAAGTGAACAAAAGTTCACCACCATTGTTAGCCATATCATGCAAAGCAAATATCGCTTGTTTACTGCGATCCTTTCTCTACACCTCTTGGTGGCTCAGTTAGGTCTCAACGTTTACTTATTGCATTGCTGTTGCAACAAAAAGGTGGAGTACTCACTGATTCCACTTTCGGATCCTTGCCAAAAAAATTCTGCATCTCTTGGATTGTGCAAGAATTCTCATAAAACCTGTCATTCAGGCAATTCTTCAAGACCCTGTAGCAATCAAATCGTCGAATATAAGACCCTCGATTTTGAAGCGGAGAGTCCATTCAAAGAAAAATTCATCATCTTATTTGATGTTTTGCTCACTGAAGTTTATCCCGTCAAATTTTCGGAAAAACAAAATTTTCTTATTCCTTCACCAGATGCCCGGTTCCCATGGAAAATTAATAGGGCAGAAATCATCAACAAGTATTGTAGCCGGCTGTGTTAGCCACAGATGTATTGTCTTTTTATTTCTTTTATTTATTAAACAATACATTTTATGAGCAATAAAGTTTTTTTAATCGCTACAAGCATTGTTTTATGTCAATCGCTACATGCTCAGTTTATCATGGGCAATGTCGTTGATCCTAGAATGCAAAGCCTAGTTGGTGCTCAAGTGTTTTGGCTGGAATCCAAAACAGGCACCACCACCAATGAAAATGGTTATTTCAAATTAGAGCGTAAATCAGGCGATTCGAATGTCATAGTGAGTTATTTGGGTTTTGTGCAGGACACCTTTCCAATAGCTTCTGATATGTCATTTGAAGTTTTCACTTTACAGGAAGGGATTACGCTCAATACCGTCGAAGTTCAAACCACCCGCAACTCCAATAGTTTTTCAAGACTGGATCCACTGAATATTGAAAAATTAAACTCTGGTGAATTTCGTAAAGCCGCATGCTGCAGCTTATCTGAAAGTTTTCAAACCAGTAATGCCGTTGATGTGAGTTATACCAATGCTGCTACTGGTTCTAAAGAAATACAATTCCTTGGTTTACGTGGGATCTATTCAAATCTACTCATTGAAAACCATCCAGCATATTCAGGTATTATCAAACCTTTCGCCTTTGATTATTTATCAGGAACTTGGTTAGATCGGGTCGACATTCAAAAAGGTGCTTCATCGGTGGTCAATGGAGTTCAAAGCATGACAGGTGCCATCAATGTTCAACTTAAAAAGCCCAATGAAGATTTTCCTTTATTTCTAAATGCTTTTGGAGACCTTCATGGCCGGATTGAGGGCAATGTGCATCTCAATAAAAAGTGGAACAATGCCAGGTTTTCCGGAATTTATTTAAATACTGCATTTCAGCAGAAAAGTATGGATCACAATCACGATGGATTTCAGGATGAACCAAAAACCAAACGCTTCAATGCGCTCATCAGAAATACGCTTTTTGGCAAAACCCTGGAAGGTCAAATCAATGGTCAATTGGTATATGAAAAAAAGGAAGGTGGCCAACTTAAACAGGATGCTCCTTACCGATTGATTCAGGAGGTTCAATATGCTGGTCTTTCTGGTAATCTAGGATACGTCGGATTCAATGATCCGGACAACAGCATTGGATCTATTTATAATTTAAGCCATACCAAGATCGATGCACTATTTGGTTCACATCATTTGATGGCGAATGAATCGAACGCTCATTTCATATGGTTGATGAATTATTCTTTTTTAGATGAACGCCACAAAATCTCAACCGGTCCAAAATTAGCCTGGAGCCAGGCTGAAGAATCACTGAATGGAAATACGATTTCTTACAATGAAAAACTTGCATCACTTTTTTTCGAACACAGTTTTAAAAATCAGCTGAGTGATGCGCCAACACTGACCACCACCATAGGTCTTCATGCCGATTGGATCGCAGGAGGAAAACCCATGTGGAGTCCTCGTGCCAGTTTGCGCTATCTTCTGTCTAAAGATTGGACCATTAGAGCTTCCATCGGAAGAGGATTCAGATATGTGAGGCTTTATGCGGAAAACTTAAATTTACTGGCTACTTCAAAACAATGGAATTTACTGAATCCCCCAAAGGTGGAGACTTCCTGGAACAGTGGGATGAACCTCGTTGGGACCACATTTTTGAACGGTCAAGAAATTCAAATTAATGCAGATGCTTATTATACCTGGTTCCAAACTCAAATGGTGATCGACCTTGATCAAAATGCACAGCAAATTTTCATCTATCCTTTGAATGGAAAATCAAGGGCCTTTCAAGCCATATTGACCTTGGCTTATGAACCTTTTCGATTTATGAATTTTAAGATCGGAGGTAAGTATACAGATACGAAACTAACCTACCAAAGTGGGTTACGGGAAGTACCCATGGTGCCCAGGTTCCGGGGGTTAATTTCTGTTGACTTTCATACCTTTAAAAACGACTGGTTATTGAACATTACTTCAAATCATGTCGGGGCAATGAGACTTTCAGATAAGTCCGGAGTTCCTGCTACCTTGCTACAAGGTCATAAATCCCCGACAAAGCCTTATTGGTTATTGCAAAGCCAACTAACATATGTTAGTAATTCTTGGGAAATTTACGGAGGTGCTGAAAATATTTTGGATTACACCCAACATAATGCCATCATTGATCCTAAGCAGCCGATGGGTGATTACTTCAATGCCGCAGAAGTTTATGCTCCAATTTCCGGAACCAAATTTTATCTGGGCTTTAAATGGAAGCTGTTTTCGGCGGAGTAAATGCGTTAATGTATTTTTCTAAAATGAACCGAATGTTTTGATACATGGGTTCCAAGGATAACGCATCGGAGGCATTGAACCACTCTACCCGTTCAATGCCTTCTTCTTTTTGAGGTTTTACCAAATCAGGTGTTTGAGTATCCAATACATACCACTTGGTTCTTTTTAAGGATCTGGATTTATTGATTTCACGATACATGTGCCATGTGACCCCTATTTTCGTATGGATGGTTAGATCCTTAAGTCCTACTTCTTCTTCACATTCTCTTATAGCTCCTTGTCTTGATTTTTCTCCGGCATCTAATTTTCCTTTTGGTAAATCCCAATAATTCTTTCGATAAATCAATAATATTTCGCCCTTTGGATTTCTGATTACACCACCAGCCGCTGGTACCCAGTTGCACAATTCTTTCAAATCTCTAAATGTTTGTCTTGGGTCGTCACTTTCCAATACGATTTCTTCAAACCGATTGGACTTTTCCAAGGTATCTAAATATTGAAAGAAGGTTTTCTTATTGCCCTGGTAAGGCAATACAATCCGGTTTTTTGATGGCACGAGTGCTACTTGGCCTTGTTTACCTGTAAGCAACAGGCTATGCTCATTGATTTGAATATCGTAAATTTGCCTTCTTTTTGACATATTCATGACTATTGCCCACAAGATAGCAGAGCATCTGCTAAAAATCCAAGCCGTCAAACTAAATCCTCGAGAACCTTTCACCTGGGCCTCCGGACTTCGTTCACCCATTTATTGCGACAATCGTAAAGTTTTGTCCTATCCCAGTATTAGAAACGATGTTTTGGATGGTTTTGTGACTGCAAGTGAAAATTTCCAAGGCGTGAATGCGATTGCTGGAGTCGCAACTGCCGGAATTGCCTGGGGTGCACTTCTGGCCGACCGACTTCAATTGCCATTCTGTTATGTGAGAAGTAAACCTAAAGAACACGGTTTGAAAAATCGGCTAGAGGGGACCTTAGTGCCTGAAAGTAAAGTCCTGGTAGTTGAGGACCTAATCTCAACAGGAGGAAGTTCACTGGAAGCTTGCGAAGCATTAAAGGGAGAAAGTCTTGAGGTCATTGGGGTGATTGCCATATTTGAATATGGTTTTACTTCAACCCAACAAAATTTTAACGAAAAATCAATACCTTTTAGAAGTCTTAGTCACTTTTCAACATTATTGGAACGAGCTTTGATAGATAAAATAATAGAACAAAACGAATATGAAACTTTAAAGCACTGGAATTTGGATCCTGTTGCATGGTCCACTAAATTCCAGTCCGAGCAAGCCAGTTTATGAAAATAATTACCAAAAGCTCTGAAGCTTTTCTCTATCAATACCTCAATAACCCAAGTCCGACGGGTCACGAGGCTGCAGGTCAAAAGATCTGGCTTGAATATGTCAAGCCTTTTCTGGATGCTTGGAGTCTAGACACCTATGGTACTTTGTATGGTATACTCCAACCCAATAAATCCTTCCGTGTAGTGATTGAAGGACATTCCGATGAGATTTCATGGATGGTCAATTACATAACCGATGATGGGTTTATTTATGTCATTCGAAACGGAGGCATTGATCAAAGCATTGCCCCATCAAAAAGAGTTGCCATTCATACCCCTAAAGGAATGGTCAAAGGCGTATTCGGCTGGCCAGCTATTCATACACGAAAAGGCAATGATACCAACATTACTGCCACGATTGAAAACATCTTTATAGATGTAGGAGCTAAGAATAAAGAGGAAGTCGAAAAGATGGGAGTCCACGTCGGTTGTTGCATAACTTATGAGGATGAGCTTTTCAAACTGAACAACCGCTTCTATACTGGAAGGGCATTGGATAATCGGATGGGTGGGTTTTGTATTGCTGAAGTAGCTCGACTACTGAAAAAAAATAAAGTCAAATTACCCTATTCGCTATACATTGTCAATTCTGTTCAGGAGGAGATAGGACTACGCGGAGCTGAAATGATCGCCCAAACCATTAAACCAAATATAGCCATAGTAACGGACGTCACACATGATACCCATACCCCGATGTTAAAAACCAAAGAACAAGGTTCAATTAAATGTGGTGATGGACCAGTACTGTGCTATGCTCCTCCCGTACACAACATTCTTCAAAATTTGGTCATTCAAACTGCTGAAAAGAAGAAAATTCCATTCCAACGAAATGCAGCATCGAGAACCACTGGAACAGATACAGATGCTTTTGCCTATTCCAATGGTGGGGTTCCCTCAGTCTTAATTTCTTTACCCTTGCGATACATGCATACTACGGTCGAAACAGCCAGTATTGAGGACATTGAAAATGTAATTCATTTGATTTACGAAGTGTTATTGGCCATTGATCCAAAACAAAGTTTCCGGTATTTTTAAACAAAGATCGATCGCGATTATTCAATCCGCATTCTATGGATGTATAGCCGCGTCGATTTTTCACCTACTATTTAGCCCGAACACAGGTCCTGATACAACTTTTGCAGCCACTTTATTGACGGGGTTGCTTTGTTTTGCCAGTTATTATTACCAAAAGCATTATTGTTTTAAGCTGCATCATGATCAAGGTAAAGGCTTCAATTTAGCGGATATTGCTCCATTAGGAGTTGCAACATGGTTCATCATTCCAACCCTAAACGTAGTCCAAATTCAACAGGTCATCGCATTAAGTGTTTTAACCGGTTTGAATTTGATCTACCACAATCATGGTGCTCATTTCATTCTAAGAAAAATTCCTGTATTGAAAAACCTGACAGTTGCATTAAGCTGGGTGATACTTTTGTTCTACACTCATCAACCTCTCAGCAGCTGGAGCATAACTCATCATTTAATTGCACTTGATTTTGTGATACTCTTTTTACTTCAAAGTTTACTGTCCGATCATAATGATCGCAGCTTAGATATAGAGTATCAACATTTTACATGGATAAATACTACACCGCCTGATACATTGAGAAAAGTCTCCACGAATTTGTTATTGACCAGTGGTTTGATCACTTTACTTGCAATTCAAATCAACCATCGCATTTCATGGTCTTTACTCATCACGACCTTCATTTTATACATCCTGTATTCAATCACTCTAATGGTTAAATGTTATGGATTAAAACCAGCGTCGTTTCCAGTTTGCGACCTGATCCTCTTGATGAAGGCCATCTTATGGAGTGTTTTTTTATAATATTTTAAAAAACAAAAGCAGCCTTACCCTGTTGAATAAGAACACTCCGGCCATATATTTGCGGCCTTTAAAGACATTTTATCCCTTATGAAATCAGTATACATTGTTTCTGCAACCCGAACCGCTATGGGGAGTTTTGGCGGTAGCCTTATGGGCTTAAGTGCAATCGAATTGGGGACTCATGCCGCTAAAGCTGCCATCCAACAATCTGGAGCGGATCCTGGTCTGGTTGAACAAGTTTTGATGGGCAATGTATGTTCCGCTAATTTGGGACAAGCACCTGCACGTCAGGTGGCATTGGGAGCCGGATTAAAAGAAGACACCATATGTACCACCATCAATAAAGTCTGTGCTTCCGGAATGAAAGCAGTTGCTTTTGGGATGCAATCCATTCTAGCGGGTGATGCTGATGTCGTACTGGCTGGTGGTATGGAAAGTATGTCCAATATTCCATACTACGCTTCTGGCATGCGGTGGGGTTCAAAATTTGGCAGCCAGGTTCTTATGGATGGCTTGCAACGCGATGGTTTATCAGATGCCTATACCCATCAGGCTATGGGTCAATTTGGAGACCAAACCGCGGCAGAATATGGAATTGGGCGTGAACAACAAGATGAATACGCTATTCGATCATATACTCTGGCTCAACAAGCCACACAACAAGGAAAATTCAGAACGGAAATCTGTGCTATAAATCTTCCTCAAAAAAAAGGTGATCCCTTGCGCTTTGAAGTGGATGAAGAAATTTATAAAGTGGATTTCAACAAAATTCCAGGTCTTAAGCCCAGTTTCAGTCCAACGGGAAGTGTTACAGCCGCCAATGCATCAACCATCAATGATGGGGCCTCTGCTTTAATCCTTATGAGTGAATCTAAGTTGAAAGAACTGGATTTAAAACCGCTGGCCAGAATTGTAGCTTGCGCTGACGCTGAACAAGCCCCACAATGGTTCACCACTACACCTACCAAAGCGGCAACACTTGCTTTGAAAAGAGCAGGACTTCATTGGAATCAGGTGGATTTTGTCGAAGTCAATGAAGCTTTTGCCGTGGTTCCTTTAGTTTTTCAAAAATTAATGGAGATTGATATGCTAAAAATCAATGTGCATGGAGGAGCCGTTTCAATGGGACATCCTCTCGGTAGTTCGGGATCGAGAATACTGGTTACATTATTAAATGTATTGCAACAAAATCGAAGTCAATATGGCCTTGCCGCTATTTGCAACGGGGGCGGTGGTGCATCAGCAATGATCGTTGAAAATTTACATTGATCACTTTCCTTTCCCTTGCAATAATACCGCAACGGTGTAGAACATAATTTTAAAATCCAAACCCAGGGAACGGTTTTCGATATAGAGAATATCATATTCCAGGCGCTTCATCATTTCTTCCAATGTGGAAGCATATCCAAACTTTACTTGACCCCAGGAAGTAATTCCTGGTCGGACTTTTAAAAGGTGTTTGTAATGTGGTGCTTGCTGCATGATTTTATCAATAAAAAATTTGCGCTCTGGTCTAGGTCCCACCAATGACATATCCCCTTTGATCACATTGATGAATTGTGGAATTTCGTCCAATCGCCATTTTCTTAGGATTGCTCCCCATGCGGTAATGCGTGGATCTCCTTCGAATGAAAGCATTGGACCATTTTCCTCGGCAGTCAATGACATTGAACGAAATTTATAAATCATGAAAGGTTTTCCATTCAATCCGATGCGCTGTTGTTTATAAATCACCGGGCCCTTGCTGGTAACCGCTGTTCGAATCACGATGTACAAAATCAATGGGGACAATACGATGAGTGCAAGGACACTGGCCGTCAAATCCAACATGCGTTTAGTAAAAATTTGCCAGCGGGGCATTATTTCTTGTCTGATTTCAATCAACACTGCACCATATAAATGATTCAAGCGTACCGTTCCTAATAAAATATCATAAGTATCTGGAATGGTACGGATAATCAACTTGTCACCAAATTCAAACAATACGTCCAAAATGGATTTCAATTTTTCATGTTCGGTTGATTCAATGGCAATCAATACCTCTTCAATTTTCAAATTTTCAATGACGTACTGGATATTTTTCAAACCACCGACTTCCGGTAAATACTTATTTAACTCATTGCTACTGGTTCCGTTCGAATGAATAAATCCAACAAACCGATGACCCAGAGAATAGTGTAGTGAAGTGATCTCTTTAAAAAGTTTTACAGCACTTTGGTCCCCTCCAATGATAAGGGTATTAAATCCTACCCTACCATTTTTTAGCCGGCTACTGATAAACGTTAAATAGATTAATCTATAAAAAATAATAAATCCAAATTGCAAAGAAAAATAAATGAGGATGGCTTCAAAATACCTTGATGCAAAATAAATTCCCGGATTTGCGAGCAGGATAAAAAACAGCAACAATGTCCCTAAAATAGAGGACATCAGTGTTTTAGAAAATACGGCCCATCGTGATAAGCGATAAACATCCCTATACTGCTCAGTCAAAAAATAAAAAGCTATCCATGATAACGGGACTAGCATTAAACCCATCTGATAAAACTGAGTGCAATACCAAAGTTGATTTTCTGTCAGATAATTATTGGATGCAAGGTATTTTACATATAGGGCCCATACCATCAAAGTGAGGATAAAATCCCCAACCACATAAACCACATTTTCCCAACGTTTCAACATAGATTTACCGGTGAATTACTTTAATATTGTCCAGCCAGATGCGTTGTGTGGTCAAATTTATGTTGGCTTGAAAATTAGCTCTAATGGCCAACCGATAACTGACTGCATTGGAAAGATTGATAATTTCCCGAAAATCAAAGTATACCTTTGTCCATTCACTTTTTGGCAAAAGATTCGCTTGAATTAAATCTTCTTCGCCCGAAATTCCCTTGTTTGCAATAAAGCCAATGGAAAATGGGATGTCCGATTTAAAGTGGAGTTCCAAAATGATAGGATCGGGACTTTGAGGAATTACCCGTTCAATATCATAAACGCAGGTAATGACAGAATGCTGCTCCGTTAACTCAATAACACCAGATCGCGAACCTTCAAATGCATCTCCTGAACCGGTAAGTTGAAGTTTTGTTTCAGGATCATTATCCCTGTCAGTATTCAAAAAATGAGCACCATCAAATCCCTCAACAAATGGAAATTTTAACCCATCCTGATAAGCGGTATAAGGATGAACGACCGATGTATCCAAGTCATTAAAAAAAAGGGTAGTTTCAAAAGGTTGCAATAAGGCATAGCGGTAAGCATTGGTGATACGACCATCTTGTCGATATCCTGGTAGGATTCTAACATCTGTTTTTCCACTAGCCAACAATGGAATGATAGCCGGAAGTTCGTAAGCTCCAATGTATTGTCCGTTTGCATAAACCCATGCATCTGTAATGTTTTGGCGACCAGTACCTTCACCAGCACGGACATTAAACGAAAATTTCTGTATAGAAAGGTAAGTCGGTGCAGCTTCCTGGTCGCCATCGCAGGAAACCATAAAGACAATTATCAGAAAATAAAGAATTCTCTTCCAGCCACAGGTCATTGGTTTTGGTCTATTTGCTTCGTTATTGCTTGAACGAGTTGCATTACTTGAATTCCTTCAAGTAAATTAACCTCGGGAGTTTCTCTTCTAACGATACTTTTATGAAAAGATTTTAATTCTTCTACAATTGCATTAAAATTTTTTATTTCAGGGTTAACCAAACTGATGTAACGTTTTCCTTTATACGTTTCAATTTCAAGGGTATTGTCCTGGTAATCATCCAATAATCGAACAACTTGAGCTTCTCTTTCCATCATGTCAAGACTGATGTAGGCATCTTCTTGAAAGATTCGCAGTTTTCGCATTTGTTTCAATGAAATCCTACTGGCAGTCACATTGGACACCAGACCATTTTCAAATTCAATTCTTGCATTGCAAATGTCGGGTAACGGACTTACCAATGAAACTCCATTGGCACGAATATCAACAAATGGACTATTGGCCAATAAACAGATCAGATCCAAGTCATGAATCATTATGTCATGGACAACAGATACATCCCGGCCCCTTGGATTAAAACTGGATAATCTGTGTGCTTCAATAAATCTTGGATTCTTGATATAAGGGCGTACAGCTGCAAATGATGGATTAAATCTTTCCACATGACCAATCTGTACGTTCACATTGCTTTCCAGGGAAAGTAACAACAATTGTTCGGCCTCTTCCACTGTGCTGGTCACGGGCTTTTCAATAAAACAATGTTTTCCTGCTTTCAGGATCTTCATCGCCAGACCCGCGTGAGCTGTTGTCGAACTAACAATATCTAATGCATCACATAAGCCAATTAATTCGTCTTCATTGTCATAAGCTCGTATTCCAAACAATTGTTGTACATCACTTCGAATCAATGGATTAGGATCATAAAATCCAACAACATTCCATTGTGGTAACTCCAACAAACACTTTAAATGAATTTTTCCTAAGTGCCCAGCCCCTAACAATCCAATACTTAGCCGCTGATCCGACATATCAGTGAAGGTTACGCATGAGAAACAATAGAATGAGTACCACTACGATAACCAAAATAAATAACAAGCCCGTAGAAAGCATGTGTTTTCTGAATTGGTTTAGCAAAACCTCATGCGAAGGATACCGATCCAAAACTTCTTTCCATCGGGAGGACTTAAACAAATCGTTGAATTGAAATTGAATGCGATGTTCAACAAGTTGCTTATAATATCGAAAGGTCTTCACCCTTATATAAATATTGAAGGCAACGAAGACAGCAAAAATGGCAAACACATAGACCAATGCCAATGTCATACCTACTGGTTTATAAATTGTTCATGAATCAATCGCCTTGCGCGATCCATTGCGTCACTTAATCCCGATGGATTTTTTCCTCCTGCAGTTGCAAAAAATGGCTGTCCTCCTCCACCCCCTTCAATTGAACTGGCAATTTGACGAATCCACAACGAAGCATTAAATCCATTGGACTTGACCAGTTCTTCAGAAATATAACACATCAATTGAGGTCTGTCCTTTTCCATGAGGCCAAAAAATATAATGGCGGGATTAATTTCTTTGCCCAATTGATAAATCAAGTTTTTAGCAATGCGACTGTCATCCATGGGAACATAAGCAACCAATGTATGAATATTCCCAAAGTTTTCAATTGAATTCAATAATTCTTTTTTCAAAGAAGCAGCCTGTTGCTCTTTTAATTCAATCATTTGCTTTTGTAAATTTTTATTTTCATCCAACAAATGATTGATAGAATCTATCAAGTCAGCAGGGTTCTTTAAAGTTTGCCTAATCTCCTGAACCAATTTCAATTGATTCCAGATGAAAGTTTCTGCAATGTGAGAAGTCACTGCTTCGATTCTTCTAATTCCAGCTGCAATAGCAGTCTCGGTGGTAATCTTAAACCATCCGATTCTGGAAGTATGAGGAACATGACAGCCACCGCACAATTCAATACTGTACATTGGATCAAATGTAATCATGCGCACCTTTTCTCCATATTTCTCACCAAACAACATCATTGCACCTGCTTCTTTGGCTTCATCAATCGGGATACTTCGGTTTTCCTGTAACTGGATGTTCTCTCTGATTTTTTGATTCACCAAATGTTCAATTTGATGAACGGTATCATCATCCAATTTTTGAAAATGAGAAAAATCGAATCTCAGATGTTTTTCTTCAACCAAAGAACCTCTTTGTTGGACATGATCCCCCAATACGGTCCGCAAGGCAGCATGTAACAAATGCGTTGCACTGTGGTTATTTTCTATAGCCCTCCTACGTCCGGTATTGATTTGTAAATGAACCTCTGATTCGGGTTTGGACGGCATGGTTTGAGCAATGTGTAAAATCAACTCGTTTTCCTTGACGGTATCAATAATATCGACCACTTGTCCTCCAAAAATCGCAAATCCTTGATCGCCGACCTGACCGCCGCCTTCCGGATAAAAAGGTGTTTTGTCAAAAACGAATTGATAATAACGCTGAGATTTCTCGTCAAAAGATCGCCATCTCAATAGATGCGTACCTTTAATTTCATTGAGATCATAACCTACAAATTGTGGGGATCCTTCATTGAGAATCGTCCAGTCTGAATATTCTTTTTTTGCATCAGATCTGGATCTTTGCTTTTGAAGTGCCATCGCTTCTTCAAAACCTTTTTCATCTGTATTCCATCCATTTTCACGTGCTATAAGTTGCGTGAGATCAAACGGAAATCCGTAGGTATCATACAATTCAAAAGCTAATTTTCCTGAGATACTACCTGATTTTTTATCGATAAATTCCAGTTTGCGAAGTCCATCCTCCAGGGTCTTCAAAAAATTGCTTTCCTCTTCGGCAATGACTGCCGAAATCAGTTTTTGTTGTTCGATGAGTTCAGGAAAAAATGGACCCATTTGATCAATTAAAATGGGGACCAAACGAAACATGAGCGGATCTTTTTGCCCGAGGAAGGAATAATAATAGCGCACTGCCCTCCGTAAAATTCGGCGGATGACATAACCTGGTCCTGTATTGGATGGCAGACTTCCATCGGCAATGGTAAAACATACTGCCCGAATATGATCTGCCATTACCCGCATGGCCAGATCGGTTTTATCGGAAATCAGGTATGAACTTTTGTAGGGAATACCTGTATAATTAGAAATAAAATCGATGTAAGGTTTGAAAATATCGGTATCGTAACTGGCTTTTTTTCCTTGCAGTACCATGGTAAGCCGTTCAAATCCCATCCCCGTATCAATGTGTTTTGCCGGCAATTCTTCCAGGCTTCCATCTGCTTTACGATTAAACTGAATGAACACCAGGTTCCAAATTTCCATAACTTCCGGTGTACCTGCGTTAACCAAAGCAGCTCCACTGGTTACTTTTCGTTCCTTCTCATCACGTGAATCGTAGTGAATCTCAGAACATGGACCACATGGACCTGTATCACCCATTTCCCAGAAGTTGTCCTTCTTACCAAAAAAGAGGATTCGGGATTCAGGAAGCCACTTTTGCCAAAATCTGACGGATTCCTCGTCTTTCGAAAGACCTTCGGAGTCATCTCCTCCAAATACCGATACATATAGGCGACCAGGATCCAATTGGTAAACTTCCGTCAGTAAGGACCATGCCATTTGGATGGCTTCTTCTTTAAAATAATCGCCAAATGACCAGTTACCCAACATTTCGAACATGGTGTGGTGGTATCCATCGGTTCCTACTTCTTCCAGATCGTTATGTTTTCCGCTTACACGGAGGCATTTTTGAGTATCAGCAATTCGCTTATCTGTCGCAATCTGATTTCCAAGAAAATAATCTTTAAATTGGTTCATCCCCGCATTGGTAAACATCAAAGTGGGGTCATTCTTCACCACGATGGGTGCCGAAGGGACTAGCTTATGCTGGTTCTTGGCAAAAAAATCCAAAAAGGTCTGTCTTATCCGTCGTGATTCCATATTATATTAAAATAAAATTATATATTTATAGAATTAATTTTAAATAACTTAAAGCTTAATTCAGCACGCATTAAACATTTTAACTTTTTTAACATGTTTCATTTATGAAATAATTCTTAATTTTGATCAGTCAAACAAAGCGAGTTCAATCGGATCGCAAATTTAGTATTTTTAATGCTGGCCGGTTTTAATGAGATCTGAAAAATACGTTTACAACCCACAAACACTTCAGTTTGAGAAAGTTAAGTTGACAGGTTCAGCTTATCTGTTTCGTATTTTGGGATTTGCATCGGCAGTGATCATGACCACTTTCCTGATTTACTTTTTTACTTCCGAGTTTTTTCCTTCACCCAGAGAAAAAGCCTTAAAAAGGGAGTTGAGCCAGGTTGAATACCAGATGTTGATGATGAAGGATCAGATTGGGATGATGGATAAAGTGTTGCACAACGTTCAAAAGCGGGATGCTCAAGTACACCGTGTACTTTTTGGAATGGACCCCATTGATAAAGATTTATGGGAAGGTGGTGTTGGCGGTCACGATCCAAATGCTATGGCTTCCACTTTTAAAATGACCGGTGGAACCTTTAAAAGTTTAAAAAACACCGTCAACAGACTTGAACGACAATTATTTATCCAGTCGAATTCACTGGATGCGATTGAAAAGCGAATGAAGGATCGTGAAGATTTTTTTCAAAGTATTCCCTCCATTAAACCTGTCCGGGTAGATAAGCTGAACCGGGGAGTCAATCAGATGTCAGGTTATGGTATACGCCTTCACCCGATACACAAAGTCAGTAAAATGCACGATGGCATTGATTTTGCAGCTCCCTCTGGAACAGAAATCCAAGCAACGGGAAATGGCAGAGTCATCAAAGTTGAATCCAAAAAAAGTGGATATGGCCGTAATGTTTTGATCGATCACGGACATGGTTTTCAAACTTTATATGCACACTTAAAAGAAGTCCGGGTACGCGAAGGGCAAAAAGTTTTGAAAGGACAACTTGTCGGAACCATTGGAAGTACGGGTACTTCAACTGCACCACATTTGCACTACGAAGTGCGTCAAAATGGAAAACCAGTCAATCCTATTCATTATTGTATGGACGGACTAAGCCCTGAAGAATATCAGGACATGGTTGATATGGCTTCTACCTTAAATCAATCGTTTGATTGATATCTTTATCTCTACTTCTTTATTTAAGTTTTCGATAAGATCTCTGGTTTTTACTGTAGGGTGAAACTTAAGTCACGTACTCAATACTTCAGAGTATCAACATGATCAACCACAAAACTAATTTAGGATATTCAAGCCCACGCAATTTGCAAGTCCTTAGTGGAATTTTCTATCTTCAATCCTCAGGTTTATGCTCCCTCCAAGAATAAATCTAAGAAGCCTACCGGATCAACTGTATCATTTTAGAGACTAACAACTGTTTGCCTGCTAATCTGAGGTAATAAATGCCAGGTTTCCAATGCGCAGTTTGGATGAATTTCGAAGTAAGCAATCCTGACTCAAAGAATATCATTTGGCCTTCTGTGTCGATGATGGAAAGCTCCACAGGTTCTTTGGTACTAATGCTGTTGATATCCAGATAAAAATATGACCCTGCTGGGTTTGGATAAACCTGAATTGTATTGCCCCCGCTAAGCTCCTCGTTTGCTACAGAAAACTCCAAATTGGATGAACCTGCTTGCAACACTTCTAGGTTGGGTTCTTGCAGCCAACAAACCACTTCGAGATCATTAAACTCTTCAATGCTATGTTCAGTTTGCAAGTTAATGATGTTAGTGGTCCTGCCATCTACAGGCAAGCGATAAGCTCCTGGTACTGTCCAACTTATCTTAGCGGTAAAAAAGGAATCTGCTGGTAAAGTATCCAGCTGAATCCCCAATGTATCAGGAAGCATCTTTTTCACTACGTGGCGAAACACGGTTTCTCCATTGGTTTTGACATTCTGATTGGTTTGCTTTTCCGCCACAACGATATGCAAACGGGTGTTAGTTTTTATTGGTGCAACATTCTTTACCAATACATTTATTTCAATGTCTTGTCCCTTTACTTTACCTGTAGGGCTAACCAGATAGAAACTGGCATCTTCTTGTAATGACTGAAACATACTTCTGCTGTATGTGGAAGCATTGATCAAGGTGTTTCCATCTATGACAAGGCGTGGAATATTAAAATTACTGATGTTGTATTGTCTTGCCCGGGAAGAAGTTTCAATCGTAGTATAAGGATCTCCCCCCTGCGGACTGCCTAATGGATACAAAAGCGCTGCATGTATCCCAGGAAAATCATTCAAAATTTGATGAAGGGTATCATTAGCAGCCTTGGCCTGGGTAGAGGTGGAAGAACTGAAGTTTTCATGCAACAGTATTCTTTCATAAACGGTGTCACTGGTAACCAAACTGGTGCTTATGGTATCGTCGGCCGGTTGAACTGGAATCATATCGTTTATTGTGGCAATCCAGGCTTTTATGTTGTGGTTACTGTAACCATTGTTGTTGAGCATCCAAGGTATAGGGTGACTTAAATTAAATTCACCCAAAGCAGGTACGTTTAATCCGGTGATTTCTGCAGATCGCACGGGATCGTTATTGATCTGATATTCAAAAACAACTTTATTGATTGGGGTACTGCCAATGTTTTTAAATTGTCCTGAAATGCTCAAAGGGAATTCACGAGTAAGGTAAAACTTACGGAGGCTCAGGCTTTGCCCTTCGGCATCCAACATCGGCATTTGACCCGGTATAAAGGTGTGATAAACATTATCATCTGTGTTTGCCAAATTATTGTTATTACAAGCATAATCCGGGGATCCGGGGACCATCATCGCGTTGGTTGAATCCAATTGGATTCCTAATGTCAGGTTGGTTTTACCTCCGCAGGCAACATTGTTTTGCAAGCAGACAACCCGCTGATCTACCAGGAATATTTTGTTGGTGGTTTCCTCCAGTACAACAGAAATATAAACATGACCTCCAGACTGTAAATTTTGTTCACTAAATGAATTATAGCTAATCCAATATTGGCGGTGAGGTGCTGTCCCAAAAACTTTGGCAATAATAAAATCACCTTGAGCAGCTCTGAGGCCCCAAACACAAATCGAAGTATCCGGAATTCGTGAAGTTGGCAATGCAATATTATTGGAATCCACCCGCATACTGGTTCGTGTATTAAACGTGACTACCCCGGAAGTGGAAGCTTTAAAACTACGGACCAATTGCCCATAAAAATAAAATTTGAAAGGGAGCTGAAAGGTCGCTGTCCAGTTGCCAGAAGCCTGAGGCCCTTGAAGGATGGTCTGCCATCCAGCTGACAAACCACTGCCCTGAGGATTTTCGTTATCGCGATTTAAGTTGCCTGGATTTTTTCCATTTTGGACTGGTGGAAGCAAATAATATTGAGCCACTAAATCGTTTAAAGCAAACAGGGCTGCACAACAAAGCACAGCAATGAAAAAGCGTTTATACATTACCATAGGGTAAAGATAACAGCTCAAATCCAAGATAAAATGATAAATTGAATCTACCTTATCATTTTAACATTTTAGCCAGATTCTACTATTCTGATTGAGGTTTTCTTTAAGATACAAGTATATCGAGAGAACAGGAAAAGTGGTCTTACCAGGAATCGAACCTGGATCTAGAGTTTAGGAAACTCCTATTCTATCCGTTGAACTATAAGACCATAAAAATCATTATGATTCATCCTACTAAGAGGATTCAATCGATTCCTTCGTGTCGAATGCATTGCAAAGTTAAACGTTAATGTTCATATGACACGTGCATGAAATTCATGCACTTAAAGTGATGATTTCATCAACTTTAAGAAAATCTGAGGGTAGGTTGGAAGCTATCATCACAATTCGGTTGTGGCGGTACCGTTGTAACAAGTCTATATACCAGGCTGCATTCCATTCATCCAGATTTGTCTGAGGCTCGTCCAGCACCAGTAAGTTGCTTTTAGTACAAATGGCCAAAGCCAATTTGAGGCGCTGCTTCATTCCGGATGAATAAGATTTTATATATTTACTTGAATGATCTTTTATTTGTACCCAATCAACCAAATCGTTAAGTGAAATATCTTCATATAGGGTTTTGAATTGCAAATGATGCCTCAATAACTCATGCAATTTCATGTAATCGTATAACTCTGCATAGGGCGCAGCAAAGCTTACTTCCCGATACCATTGATCTTCTTGGATTGCCTTTCCATCCATTGCAAACATCAACTTTCCTTGACTGGGAGGAATCATTCCAGATAAGACCTGCAACATGGTCGACTTACCCGACCCATTCGGCCCAGCAAAACCATAGGCTTTGTTTGTCTCAAAGACCTTATTAAAATTTTTAAATATCCATCCAGAAGAATATTTCTTGGATAATTTTTCTGCAATAATCTGCATAAACACCTAGCTGCGATATCCTTTCATCAAGCCACGATTTGAATTTCTCACAAATTCCAGAATCACATCTTTCTCCGGAGAATCGGGTAACTCTACTTCAATGGCTTTTACAGCTTTTCCGATATTTTTAAACTTAACGAACAGGTAACGATAAATTTCATGAATGCGGTTGACCTGATCGACTGTAAATCCCCTACGCTTGAGGCCAATCGAATTAATTCCTTCGTACGACAATGGGTCTCTTGCGGCTTTGGTAAATGGCGGAACGTCTTTCATGACCAATGAACCTCCCCCAATCATGGCATGTGCACCAATTTTTACAAATTGATGAACAGCGGACATACCCCCAACGATTGCATAATCTTCAATTTCAATATGTCCAGCCAAATTCACACTATTGGCTAATATTACATGATTGCCAACAATGCAATCGTGTGCTACGTGTACATAAGCCATCAACAAGCAGCGACTCCCAACACGGGTCGTCATGGCTGCTGCTGTTCCTCGGTTGAGGGTACAACATTCTCGTATTATGGTGTAGTCCCCCACCTCCAATAAACTATTTTCCCCTGCATATTTCAAATCCTGAGGAATGGCTCCAACCACTGCTCCTGGAAACACTTTACAATGATTCCCAATGCGCGTGCCATCCATTATGGTCACATAAGGTCCAATCCAACAATTTTCCCCTATGATTACATCACCCTGTATTGTTGCAAAAGGCTCAATTTGAGTACCAACACCAATGCGGGCATTGGGATGAATATTACTTTGAATTTGGTTCATGGATTTCTTTTCACGATTTGGGCAGTCATATCCGCTTCACACACTACTTTACTTCCTACATAAGCTGTGCCGAGCATTTGAACCAAACCCCGTCGGATGGGGGCTGCAAGTTCCATTTTTAAAATCAGGGTATCTCCTGGCACAACTTTTTGTTTAAATCTTGCACTGTCGATTTTGACAAAATAAGTATCCCATTGACCTTTATCTTCCATAGCAGACAATGCAAGAATGCCTCCGGTTTGAGCAAGGGCTTCTATTTGCAGAACGCCTGGAAATACAGGATTTCCGGGAAAATGGCCTTCAAAAAAAGATTCATTACCCGTTAGATTTTTAATACCTACGACTACTTTATCAGACATTTCAATCACTTTATCCAGCATGAGAAATGGAAATCGGTGAGGCAACAATTGTTTGATCTGTTCGATATCATAAATGACCGGTTTATCAGGGTCGTAAGTCGGAATTCCGACCATTCTCCTTTGTTCGATCATTTTCTTTTTAAGCAATTTGGCAAATTCAACATTGAGGCGGTGGCCTGGTTTTTTGGTCAAGATGTTTCCAATGATAGGTCTTCCTACCAAGGCTAGGTCTCCTAGGACATCCAGTAACTTATGTCTGGCGGGTTCGTTGTCAAAATACAGTTTGATGGTATTGAGTACCCCTTCTTTTTCAACTTTTACACTGGGTTTATTTAATTTTCTTGCCAGAATATCAAGTTCTTCTTGGTTCATCATTCGGTCGACAATCACAATTGCGTTGTCCAAGTCTCCCCCTTTGATAAGATTCTGATCGATGAGTTTTTCCAGTTCATGTAAAAAAACAAATGTTCTGCAAGGGGCTATTTCTTTTTTAAAATCCTCGATCGATTCCAATGTAGCATATTGTGGTGCTAAGGTCTTGGAATTAAAATCGATCATGGTAGTAATTTCCAATTTATCCGCAGGAAGTGCTAAAAACTCAGCACCGGTTTCAGGGTCTTCAAAGGAAATGGGTTCTGAAATCCGAAAATATTCACGGGATGTGTTCTGTTCTTCCTTTCCTGCAGATTCGAGTATGTTGACAAAATCAATGGCACTTCCATCCTTGATGGGAATTTCTGGGCCGTCAATTTCAATCAACACATTATCAATACCGAGGCCCACCAGCGAAGACAAAACATGTTCAACTGTCCAAACTTGTGCCGTGCCTTCCTGCAGGGTAGTACCCCTGTTGGTTGATACCACTTTTCCAACATCGGCCGGTATCACTGGTTTGCCTTCCAGGTCACATCGTTGAAATCGAACACCATGATTTTCAGGAGCAGGTTTAAAACGCATACTTACAAATGAACCTGTATGAAGACCCACACCTTCTATCAATACGTCTTTTGCTATAGTAGTTTGTTTAACTGAATGTGTCATTTGGAAGCTTTAAAATGGTCTTCAATGGCTTTGAGTCGCCTGGCTAGGTCTGGTAAAGATTTAAATTCGGCATATGAACGAAGATAGGCAAGGTATTCAATGGCCGGAGAACCGTACCATTTCCCGTCTGGTGCAGTTAAAGAACTGGCAATTCCAGATTGTGCCTGAATGCGAGAACCGTCAGCAATGGTCAAATGCCCTGCAATGCCGACCTGTCCTCCAATTTGACAATTGGAACCGATTTTCGTACTGCCAGCAATTCCTGTTTGGGCAGCAATGACCGTATTGTCCCCAATTTGTACGTTGTGCGCAATTTGAATCAAGTTGTCAAGCTTACAGCCATGACCGATTCGAGTGGCTCCGAGCGATCCTCGGTCAATGGTAGTATTGGCCCCTATCTCCACCCGGTCTCCGATTTCAACAAATCCTAATTGAGGTATTTTCTGATATTGTCCACTTCCGTCTGGAGAAAATCCAAAACCATCCGATCCAATCACGGCATTGGAATGAACAATGCAATCATCTCCTATTCTACATCCTTTATATATTTTGACGCCAGGATATAGGGTACAGTTCTTCCCAATGACCACCTCCCGATCAATAAAAATTTGTCCATATAGACAACTTCCTTGTCCGATGATACAATCAGAAGAAATAATGGTTTGCGGTCCGATACTAACCCCTGGCCCTAACTGAGCTGATTCATCAATTAAAGCGGAAGGATGGATTCCAGGATTTCCATTGGTCGTTTGATTGAATTCCTGCATTAGCTTACCGATGGTCAAATAAACATTATCTACCCTGATCAAGGCAGCATTTACCAATGATTTAGGTTGAAAATGCTTATCCACCAAAACGGCCGAAGCTTTTGTCTCATAAAGATGATGTTCGTATTTCGGATTTGCCAAAAAGCTAATAGAACCAGGTTCACCCTCTTCAATTTTGCTAGGATGGGTAATCCAAATATCCGGATTGCCTTCCAGATGGCCCTCTACCAATCTGGCCAAATCACCTGTTTTTATTTTCACGGTACAAATTTAAGCATTCGGTTAAAATGAGGAATCACCTGGCTATCCACTTTCTGCTCAAGTTAATCTGCAACTAATCCTTGCATGCTGAATTCATCGCTGGTCTGTAAACCAGAGTATACCCCAATAAAAACTGGATCAACCCAAATAAATGAATAAAGCAGGTCTTTGGTCCGCCTATCTAAGCAAAATAATGTCTTAGCAAATGCTTTACTTATTTCGTCATTGTTCCGATTTCTAAAGCAATCGGAATCCGCATTTTGTGCTACAGCATAAAATGGGTTGTACCTTTGTCGGCAGCCAATTAGGTATGAAAAAGAAACAAAAAAGGATTGCACAGGATATTCCGGCAAGAACCGTACCGGAACCAAAAGCTATTTCTTCTGGAAGCTCAAAAAATGAGCATTTGATTCTATTTCTATTGTTGGCTGTTACCCTTCTCTTTTTTAGCCCTTCCCTGAAATCGGGTTTTGTAAATTGGGATGATGACCGGAACGTATATGAAAATCCCCTGGTCAAAGAATTTGATGTGAAAGGGATTTTTACTCAAAATGTAATAGGCAACTATAATCCCCTGAGTATCTTGAGTTTCGCCATTGAATACAAGCTGTTTGGAATGGATCCGGGTAAAATGCACCTGACCAACCTTTTATTACATCTACTTTGCGTCACCCTAGTTTACTTTATTTTCAAGCGACTGTCACTTGAATCCTGGTTTGCATGGATGGCTACCGCATTATTTGCGTTACACCCTTTGAGAGTAGAATCAGTGACTTGGATTACTGAACGCAAGGATGTATTGTATGGACTTTTCTTTTGTTTAGCTCTGCTTTTATATTTGAAAAACCAAGATGTCCCTAGCAAGAAGCACTCTTTATTAATTTATGTGCTTTTTGTCGTGGGTCTTTTTGCCAAAATCCAAATGGTTGCACTTCCCTTGACCTTCCTGGCCGTAGATTATTGGAAGCAAAAACCCTTGAATATCAAACGCCTAGTCGAAAAATGGCACTTTTTTTTGACAGCACTGATTTTTGGAATTGTCGGCATACTGTTTCTAAAAGAGCAAGGAAGTCTTGAAACCAATGATGCAGTCCATACGGGCTTGTCCAGAGTTTTTATTGGAAGCTACAGTTTAATGATTTATTTAATCAAGTGGTTGATTCCCTTTAGAATGTCTCCCCTATACCCTTACCCAGAATCACTTGATGTTTGGCATTATGTTTCATTGCCCGCAGTGTTATTGATTTTTTATGGCTTGTGGTACGCCTATCGGCACAACCACCGCTGGCTGGTTTTTGGTTTTATGTTTTTCTTTTTCAACATCATGTTTTTACTACAAATCCTAGGTGCAGGCCAAGGCTATCTGGCAGATCGATTTACCTATATTGCCTATATGGGTTTGTTCTTTCTATTGGCTTATGGCTTACAGTTTTGGACGCAGCATCAATCACAAAATAAATCTATTATTCTAGCATGCTTTCCTTTTTATTTAGGGTTTCTTTCCGTTCAAACTTATCAACAAACCAAGATTTGGCATGATTCAGAGTCCCTTTGGACTCATGTCTTGAATTATTATAAAAATACTCCGTTACCTTATAATAACCGGGCAAACCATTACCGGGATCAGAAGAGGTTTGATCTGGCATTAGCTGATTATAGTCAGGCAATTAAATACAAAGCCGGACATGGTACTTACAATAGCCGGGCTAAACTATATTTCCAAAAAAACGAAGACGAGAAAGCTTTGCTCGACTATGATAAAGCCATTTCCCTCCACCCAAGCGCTGAGTATTATGTGAATCGAGGAGCTGCTAAAGCAAAACTTGGACGAACCGAAGAGGCTTTTGAAGACATCAATAAAGGATTAAGTTTAGACAAGAATTGGAAAACCGGATACCTAAATCGTTCGATATTGTATAACCAGAAAGGAGATTTTCAAAACGCTGCCGCCGATATCGATCGTTATTTGAAGTTTGATAACGGGAATGCAGACATGTGGTATGAAGGAGGACGATGTTATCGAGCCATTAAAGAATACGAACGCGCCATTCAATACTACACAAAAGCCATCCAATTAAAACCCAATGTTGGATTATTTTACTTGGAAAGAGGCCGAACTTTTCAAACCATAGGTCAAAATGTCCAGGCAGATCAGGATTTACAAAAAGCAGGCAAACTCGGAGAAAAGATTTATTAAATAGAAACATGCTAAAATCTCTTTACATAAAGAATTATGCGCTCATCGATGAACTAAACGTATCCTTCAAGCAAGGGTTAACCGCCATTACCGGCGAAACAGGAGCAGGTAAGTCCATCATCATTGGTGCCATTCAATTGGCGACAGGTGCGCGAGCTGACAGTAAAATTATGCGCGATGCTGACCAAAAGTGCATCATAGAGGCCATTTTTCAATGTCCTTTGCCATTGCAACAAAAAATAAAAAATGAGTTTGATCTGGAAGATTGCGATGAAATTTTACTCAGAAGAGAAATTCATCCTTCCGGTAAATCCCGAAGTTTCATTAATGATAGTCCCCGACTTTTAACTGAACTGGAGTCCATAGGATCTGAATTGATTTCCATTCACCAGCAATTTGATCATCTTGATTTTTATGATAAAAAGTTCCAACTTAAGATTTTGGATGACTATGCCGGACATTGGGATTTATTGAACTCCTATCAGCTTGCCTTTCGAACCTATCAAGAATTGATACAGAAAAAAAATAAACTGGAAGAGATGCAAATCAGGGTGCTTCGTGAAAAAGAATTTATGGAATTCCAATATCGCGAATTAGCTGCAGCTAAACTCAAACCAGCCGAGTTAAACGATCTCGAACAAGAACTTGCATTGGTATCCAAGGCAGAAGATTTAAACCATTATTGCCGAATGATCCATGAATCATTTTCAGGTGAACAAGGTATCGTGGACAAACTTACGGTAAGCATGGCTCAACTGCGGCCTTTGTTATTAAATAACAAACTTCAATCGGTTTACGACCGCATGGAATCGATCAAATTGGATATTTCTGAAATTGCAAGAGATTTAGAACATATTGCTGACCACTCTGAAGCAGATCCCATTCGATTAAAAGAAATCAGCCAACGAGTGGATTTAATCAATAACCTGCTTAAAAAACATCGCTTGGTGACCACTGAAGATCTTTTGCGTTACCAGGATGAACTCGAAACGACTCTGCAGCGACTGGATGAATCTTCGGAAGAATTGGAAACACTTGAAAAGACAATAGAAGAAAAAAAATCGGTCCTGTTGAAATGGGCTAAAGAATTGCATCAACAAAGGTCAAAAGTGAAGATTGAATTACAGGAAAAAACCACTGATCTACTCAAAAAACTTGGAATGCCTTATGCACGTTATGAAATTCAACTGAGTGAGGAGGGACAATTGAACGAAACGGGTATGGACAAAGTTGACTTCCTTTTTTCTGCCAATAAAGGAAATGCACTCAAATCCTTAAAAGATCAGTCATCAGGTGGAGAACTAGCCCGGTTCAATTTAGCCGTTAAATCCCTGGTATCTTCTAGACAACAAACCACCTGTCTAGTTTTCGATGAAATTGACACAGGCGTCTCCGGACAAATTGCTTTACAGATGGGTAGCCTTTTACGCCAAATAGCAACTTCCCAACAAGTAATTTGCATCACCCATTCTCCACAGGTTGCGAGTCGGGCAAAGCAACATAGCTATGTCTATAAAGAACATGAAAGTAACTTGAGTCAAACCAGATTGCGATCGCTAACAGAAAATGAGCGCGTCATAGAATTGGCAAAAATGCTAAGCGGCGAACCCCCTAGCAAAGCGGCTTTAAGCAACGCTGAGGAGCTTCTTAAGCATTCTGACCATTAAGTTGACTTCTGATTTGAATTGTACGTCCACTTGGGATTTATCTTCTAAATTTGTATCCTAAAATTAAAGGACCATGTCAAACAATTTATTAGCGAACAAGAGAGGTATTATTTTTGGAGCATTGGATGAGCAATCCATTGCTTGGCATGTCGCTGAAAAATGCGTATCTCAGGGTGCCCGCATCGTTTTAACCAATGCACCGGTAGCTTTGCGAATGGGTAAAATTCAGGAACTGTCCAGCCGGTTGAATGCTCCCTTGATCGGGGCAGACGCAACCTCATTGGAGGACCTGGAAAATCTTTTGTCGCAATCCATGGAAATACTTGGGGGTAAGTTGGATTTTATTCTTCACTCCATCGGGATGTCACTCAATGTGAGAAAAGGAAAGACCTATACTGATTTGAATTACGAATTTCTTCAAAAAACCTATGACATTTCGGCCATCTCGTTTCATAAGTTAATGCAATCTGCATTGAAGATGGATGCCATGGAGGAATGGGGATCCATTCTGGCCTTGACTTATATAGCCGCACAGCGCGTATTCCCGGATTACAATGATATGGCGGATGCCAAAGCATTATTGGAATCGATAGGTAGAAGTTTTGGTTATCATTTTGGTACTCAGAAAAAAGTCAGAGTCAATACCATCTCCCAATCACCTACTATGACAACTGCCGGATCCGGTGTAAAGGGATTTTCCGAGTTTTTTGGATATGCCGACAAAATGAGTCCGCTCGGAAATGCCCCTGCTGAAAATTGTGCAAACTATTGTGTCGCGATGTTCTCTGATTTAACCCGAATGGTAACGATGCAGAATTTATACCATGATGGCGGTTTTTCAGCCATGGGAATGAATCCTGCTATATTGAATCTAAACCAATGAAATTAATCATCCTGTGGATTTTGTGTGTACTCGCGCTTAATAGCAGCGGTGCACAACCCAATCGCCTGAATTTATTGGGGCATTGGAGAGACAGCAGTGTCGTTGGATCAAAAGCTTATGATAATGCATTTAACGAAGCATGGGGATTGTATGTCAATGGGCATGAATATGCTGTAATAGGTTCTACTTCTGGAACGCATCTTATTGACATTACCGATCCAAGGCATCCATTTGAGCGCATGCTGATTAAAGGTGCTTTTAATGGAGACGGAGTCATCCATCGCGATTATGATGATTATAAATGTCATTTATATGCGGTTTGTGATGAAGGGGCAAGCTCATTGCAAATCATAGATTTTTCATCATTACCCGACACGGCTTACATAGTGTATGATTCGAGAGAGTTCATGACTAGAGTACACAACATTTTCATTGATATCCCCAAAGCTAGATTATACACCTGTGCTGAATCCGGAGTGGCAGGCTTTCAGGCCCTTGGTGTTTACGATATTTCAATACCAGCCAAACCAAAATTTATCGGTCATTACAATCGCTTTGGTGATATAACCGCTGGACACGTCCATGATGCGTATGCAAGAAATGATACGGTTTACCTGAACTGTGGCAATGATGGCTTTGCCATTATGGATTTTAGTAATCCCCAGGCCATTAAACCCATCTTTACTGCTAAACCCAATGAATACCCTCATGCTGGCTATAATCATTCTGGATGGCTGACACCGGATGGTAAAACTTATGTCATGGCCGATGAAAACCATGGCTCCCCCTTAAAAGTGCTTGACCTCTCTGATATTGAGCAAACCAAAACCGTATCTCTTTTATTTGCCAATAAAGATACTTCAGTTTGCATACCCCATAATCCATTGGTATCCTGCCAATATGCCTATGTATCTTATTATTATGATGGACTTCAGGTATATAATATTAAAGACCCATCATCTCCAAAATTAGAATATTACTACCCTACTTCGAAGTTACCAAATCATAAAAGTTACAAAGGTTCATGGGGAAATTATCCCTATTTACCATCGGGAAATCTGGTAGTTGCTGATATGCAAAACGGACTGTTCATCCTCGAAGGAATTGAACAGGTTTGCAACAAGACTTACAATTGTTTACCAGTAAATACGCAACAGGTAATTGAAAGCCATCATTTCCAAATCAGTCCAAATCCTGTTTGCGATAGGATTTATTTTAGGACAGAAATTCCATTCGCTTTGTATCATATTTGCGTTTACGACATCAACGGAAACAAAATCAATCAAACTTTTACTTTGTCCGATAATTCGATTTCAGTAGATCAATTGAATCCTGGTTTCTACATTCTCGAAATGAATAGCCAAAATTTTCCACCGTATAGGAAAACTTTTATAAAGCTTTGAGATCAAAATATTCAGTATTCGTTGGTACAACTGCTCCTGTAGCTATAATAGGAAATTTGAAATTATCTCTCTTCCTTTGGACATTATGCTCGTGCAGGATGCTCTTTGGACAATCTGACAGCATTGCACCACGGCCTGCGGTGGACAGCGCCCAGAACATAGCCTTGAAGTTGCAAATGTTTGTTGCCGATGATCCAAATGCTTTGCATGATTTGGACACGCTAAATTCAGTGCTTCCTAAATCTCCAACTTTTGATAGAGCCCTACCGAATGGTTATACCTTGAAGCCCATCAACTTGATTAAATATCTTCACGACCGCATCTTAACCAATGGATTTTCAAATTTATCAAGCCTTACTGCATTTTCAGATAACTATACTTTTTTGTCTCCCAATCAAGCCTTTACAGAAGTCCGTACCAACCGCTGGCGTGTTCTGAATAACTCCCAGGCTGGATTTCAGGATAATTTTGATTTGAACTTACTGTTTGCTGCTTCCTTCCGAGGAAATACCCTCTGGAATTTCAGTTACGACCGCAATATTTTTAAAGGGATTTATGCACATGAAAAAGAACGCTCTACACTATTCACCACAGGAGTCCACCACAGTTCATCGGATCAAAAATATTTTATCAATGTGATCTATACGGATGAACGGCATTACAAAGAACACAATTGGGGGATTCGTCACGACAGCTTACTGGCATTGGAAGAATACTCTATCCGGGAAGCTTTGCCCGTTTGGACCACTTCACCATTGCATGAATCCTCCAACAGATCCTTTTCGGTAAATGTAGGTATCCGGATAAAAACAGATAGCACGATTCCCTTTTCGTTCTTTCGATTTCACGCCCAGTATGCTTTGCAGGATTTTGATTACCGGGATGAATCGGCCGACTCACTTTCAGCCATATACGGTAGATTCCTGATTGACAAGGTTATCCATTATAGATATGAAGAGAATTTTTTTAAAACAGCACTTACCACCCATCTTTTAAATCATCCAAGTGGTCGATTGGAATTGGGCCCTATAGTAGAATTACAAACTAACAGGTTTCCACTTCAAAGCTCACAAAACTCATTTTATGGTTTTAAAGCCAAGTACCGATTTGAATATTATAAAATTAAATTCTCTGGCCAATATATTTCCGGGCTACAAGATTCAAAAATCCATTCAAAACTTAATGCCGAGTTATTTTTAAATTCACTTGATCATTGGAATCCAATATTACAGATAAATTACCAGAGCTTGCCGTTTCCTTATGTACTTAGAAATATAAGTTTAAATGACAGTATTGGATTATTTACACTAGACCCTGGAAATACCCACCAGGATATAACCACCAAACTCATCATGGGTACGAAACGCAATGAGCTACCCACGTTTTCAGTTGCTTATTCAAAATTCAAAAAACTTCCATTTTTTACCAAAGAATATTTTATTAAAACTTTGGATGCTGCTGAACAATGGTCTGTTCAACTGGATTACAAACCAGAATTCAAAAAATTTAAATACCATTTATCTGTACAATACCAACATTTAAAACCAGACTCTACAGGAATTACCGGATTGCAGGTAGGCAATATGCTCAGTTACGAAGGTTTTTGGTTTCAAAAAACTGTGTATTCCAAAGTTGGGGTATTGTTTCACCTACTGGACTTTGAGCATGATTTGCAGTTTTTTCCAGTCATGCATTGGTTTTATTTATCGGATAAAAAAGGAAAGTTTATATACAATGGTGGCGTATTTATGCATTTTACCGTAAAGGATTTTATGTTAAATGTGGATCTTAATAATATTGAATCTTTTTGGCAAAAACAACCACAAACATTGGTCACCGGTTATCCTATTCACGATTTTACCCTAAGATTATCCTTTGCCTGGCGTTTTTTAAATTAAGGGTAGATACAATCATCTTCCAATTTGAGACAAATCATTTAATATAGAAAGGCAAGCCCATTGAACTTATAATTCAAAAGTTGGCCTTAGAGCTTTACCAGCTTCTCCTTCATAAAATCCCAAAACTTCCCGTATAACTTCTTCAGGTGTGTCCACGATGGGCATCAAATCAAGATCCTCTGGACTGACATAATGATAGGTTTCCAACATAATGTGCTTGATCCAATGTTTCAAAGGGCTCCAAAAAGTTCGACCAACCAAAATGATGGGTACTTTATTGATTCGTTGAGTTTGAATTAAGGTTAGGACTTCGAACAACTCATCCAAAGTTCCCAAGCCTCCAGGCATTGCAATAAATGCCTGAGAATATTTTACAAACATGACTTTCCTGACAAAGAAATACCGATGTTGCAAATTTTTATCGGGGTCTATATACAAATTATTGGATTGTTCAAAAGGTAAATGTATGTTCAATCCAACAGAGATACCTTTGTTCTCGAAAGCGCCTTTGTTGGCAGCCTCCATAATACCAGGTCCCCCACCTGTAATCACTCCAAATCCTTCCTCTACTAATGCTTTTGCAATATTACAGGCGAGTTGATAGTGAGCGTTATCTTCCCGGACACGTGCCGATCCAAAAATCGAAACACAGGGTCCAATCCGGTTCAACGTTTCAAAACCATCGACAAATTCAGCGATGACTTTAAACATGGTCCAACTGTTTTCACCTTTAAGTTGCGACCACTGCTTTTGCGTTTTCATAAAGCGTAAATTAAGATTAAAAAGCCTGTCACTTAAAACAAGGACAGGCTTGGAAGATATAATTTATTTTCTGGAATGTTAAACTGGTGTCCTGAATGCATTGAATTCCTTCTTAATAAACTCATTTAGCTCTTGAATATTATCAAATTGTTCGAATAACTCTTTAAATCTGAAGTTTCTTTGACTTGCAGGGATTACATAATCCAAAACCTCTTTGCGGCCAATTTTACTTTTTGAAAGAATGATTAAACGCTCCACGACATTGCGCAATTCACGGATGTTCCCAGTCCAATTGTATTTTTGGAGCTCTTCAATAGCTGCATCGTCAACTTTTTTAACGGGAATTCCGTACTCATAACATACCAAATCGACAAAATAATCGACAAGCAATGGAATATCATCTCTGCGATCATTGAGCGAAGGAACTTCAATGATAATCACAGCCAATCGATGATACAAGTCTTCTCTAAATCTACCCATTGCAATTTCTTCTCGCAAATCCTTATTGGTTGCGGCGACGACCCGTACATCCACAGGAATTTCTTTATCACCCCCTACACGAGTTATTCTGTTTTCCTGAAGTGCTCTAAGTACTTTGGCCTGAGCTGAAAGGCTCATGTCTCCAATTTCATCTAAAAACAAAGTGCCTCCATTGGCCAGTTCAAATTTACCCAACCGCTGCTTTATGGCTGAAGTAAAAGAGCCTTTTTCATGGCCAAACAATTCACTTTCGATTAGCTCAGATGGTATTGCCGCACAATTGACTTCAATAATCGCACCATTGGAGCGATTGCTTTTTTCGTGAATCCAACGAGCAACTAATTCTTTTCCGGTCCCATTAGGTCCGGTAATCAATACACGCGCATCGGTGGGTGCGACCAAATCAATGGTTTCCCTGACTTTTAATATTTGCTTGGATTCACCAACTATTTCTTGAACTTTGATTTTAGAAACTCTCTTCTGCAAGACCTTTTTCTCGGAGATCAAAGAAGATTTGTCAATGGCATTTCGGATGGTAATCAACAACCTGTTGAGATCAGGTGGTTTTGAAATAAAGTCAAACGCACCTTTTTTTACCGCTTCAACAGCAGTATCGATAGTAGCATGGCCGCTAATCATTACCACGGGTGTGTCAGGAGCAAGCTGTTCAATCTTATCCAATGCTTCCATCCCATCCATCTTTGGCATCTTGATGTCCAGGATAATCACATCGAATTCCTTCTGTTTAAGTTTTACAAGGCAGTCCAATCCATCTACAGCCTCTTCGACCTCATACTTCTCCAATAGAAGGATATCTTTCAAGGCCCGCCGGATGGCCTGTTCATCATCAACTATTAATATCCTAGCCATGTAGTAAAATCGCAGTCTTTATTTCGAACCATTAAACAATTTACAAAAGTAATACTCTGGTTGATATCTAGTTACAAATTATCAAAATATTTTATATGTTTTATCTATGCGAGAAGATTGCCGCCCACAAATCAAGAAAAAAATATACTTAAACTATTGATTGCCATTTCCGTTCCCGGCATTGTGCTGGATCGCCAACCAAGCCATTAAACCCGCTCCTATTTCAAGACAACGATCATCAATATCAAATCGAGGATGATGTACGGAAATATCCCGTCCAATTCCCGTACGGTAAAATACTGCGGGAATTTGTTGAGAATAATAGGCAAAATCTTCCGAGGTCAACCTGGAGTTCAAAGACAGGGTGTGTCCTTCACCCAAATAATCTGTGGCCCATTCCATTATACTCTGACTTGAGAATTCATCATTCAATAGACATGGGTATCCTCTTTTGATATTGATGTTCAGGGTTGCTCCCTGGTCATTAACCAACTCCTTCAATTCTATTTCTAATTTTTCCAAAATACGCAACCTTTGTTCTTCATTCAGGCACCGAAATGTCCCCTCCAAATACACCCTTTCAGGAATTACATTCGTGGCGCCTCCCTGTGTCGTCAATTTACCAATACTTAGGACAAGTGAATCTGCAGGTGCATTCTCACTTTGAACAATGGTTTGCAATGCAATAATGGCCTGTGCTGCAATGGGTATAGGATTGATACACAAATGGGGCAACGCTGCATGACCGCCTTTCCCAATGATTTCTAAATAAATTTCATCACAAGAGGCCATAAACACGCCTTTTTTCAAACCTATGGTTCCGACGGGCATTCCCGGTTGTACGTGCTGACCAATGATCAGGTGAGGTGTAGGATTTTGGAGAATTCCTTGTTGTATCATTTGGTAGGCTCCACCAGGAAGTTTTTCTTCTCCAGGTTGAAAAATAAACTTCACTGAACCCTGCCATTCTTCTTTCAGGTTATTTAGGATGATCAAGGCCCCAATTAACCATGTCATGTGAACGTCATGCCCACAGGCATGCATTACGCCGGGATTTTGTGATCGATATTCGCATTCATTCTGTTCTTCGATGGGTAATGCATCCATATCAGCACGAAGAGCAACGATCCTGTTTCCCATGTTTTCGGAACTCATCAATCCGGAAATTCCATGACCGGCCCACCCCGTTTCATAACTGATTCCATGGTGTTCTAAAACTTTCACTATAAAGGCAGAGGTATTGACTTCTTCAAATGATAACTCAGGATGGCGATGCAGATGAGATCTACATTCCACTAAATAGGGTTGCAAACTGGCGGCGAGTCCTTTAATCTTGCCTTTAAGATCCATGGTCAATGTGTTGGTCTAGTGATTGAAATTCCTTTAAACATATGGCCAAATCCTGCCACACCGTATATCCCCAAGCATAATGCTGTACAATCTGTGCAACCCATTCAGGTGGATAACGGAAGTGTTCCATAGAAACGGGTTTTATCACTCCTGGTTTTATGATAGGTAAATTAAATCCTTCCAGTTCCATGCCTTGATAAGAAACCCACGTCCTATTGCCCATTAAAACCTTCCACCAATTCTTTACAATGGATTTTTTATCCTTCCAGATAAAAATCAAAATCCAACCAAATGTCATCAACAAAATTGCAAACAAGATATCAAACAACCTTTTTTGCCTCAAATACACCAATTGCCCTAAATGAAAATCCAATTCCAGTGAATAAATATCGCCAGGACTGCTTTTCCTTGAGCTCCCAACAATGCTGTTACCGGATGCAGGTAATATCTTAAACTGGACAACACCTTTGTATTGAGATATAAAATCCAATATGGCAGACCACGTCATGTTTTTCTCACAAAGTATCACCTCGTGAATATGTTGGATTCTAAAAAAGTCCAACCATTGCTGTTTCGAGTAAACCGGCTTCGATGAAGGGTCCTTTTGTGTTATCTTTTCATACAACTGTTTTTCATTAAAAAGGAAACGCGCACGTTCAAATTGACTGGTATCCCCAATGACCAAACAATTTCGAAGCAGATGCGATCCGACAATCCATTGTTTTTGAAGTAACTTATTGTATAATAATCTACTCACTATAGCATATACTATAACCCAAAAAAATGAAAGAAGCAATAACATTCTGGAAGCTCTCCAGGATTCTGGCAACAACGCATACAACATCAAATTGATAAACAGTCCCCAAATGCTGGCCATGGCTATGTTGCGAAGACTATAGGCTTTTTCGTAAACACCGTGATAATAAAAACTAAGTACCCACATGGCAATAAAAGAAATTAAATTGATCAATGTGGGGATATTGTCAAAATATCCAGGCTGCTGGTGATAAATAATTGCCCAATATTGTTTTATCAAATAAAATCCAAGGCCAAGAAAAATCATATCGGGTACCATCCACCTTAGGGATGCAGCAAATTGCTTAATAGCCGAAAGAATCGCTTTGATCCATATGACAATCTTCAATAATGCGATAAATATTTTTTTACTTCCTCCACTCAGATGCTGAGTAGAAAAAATAATCATCGCCTGATAAAATGAATTCACATAATGAATGCTTGCCTTTCGGGTACTTTCGCCTTTAAAATGTAAAATGGTGGTTTCCGGAAAATAATAATTTATGTATCCTCGAGCAGTTAGTCTGCAAGAAAGATCAATGTCTTCACCATACATGAAATATCGCTCGTCGAAACCACCCACATCCATGTAAATACTTCGACGAATAAACATAAAAGCCCCCGATAAAACTTCTATGGGGGTGGTTTCATTTTCAGGTAGGTCACCACGATAATACCCATTAAATACAGCAGAATTGGGAAACAGCTTATACCATCCTGACATTTTACAAAAAGAGTTCCACATCCCTGGAAATCCTCGTTTTGATTCCGGTAAAAAATGTCCGGCACCATCCAGCATGCGCACTCCAAGTGCCCCTGCATCCGGATGTGAATCCATAAACTGAATGCACTTGAGAAAACATTCCTCTTCCACTATCGTATCCGGATTGAGTATTAGGATATAATCACCATGAGCCTGTGCAGCTCCTAAATTATTGGCCTTACTAAATCCCAGGTTTTTCTCTGAAGCAATAAGCTTAACACCAGGAAATTGTTGCCTCACCATTTGCACAGAATCATCTATGGAAGCGTTATCCACAACAATGATTTCGCCAGTGGTTAACGAAAGTGCCTTTTCAACCGAATTCAGGCATTGCTCGAGAAAATGGCGAACATTGTAATTAACAATGATGATACTTATTTTCACCTCGTAGCATTGTCGTAAATCTGATAAGTTGTTCTATTAGCCATTGAACGCGTTAATGTCAATTCATCAGCATATTCAAGTTCAGAACCAAAAGAAACGCCTCTTGCCAGCATTGTCATTTTAACGCTGGAAACCGGTAAATTCTTATGGATGTAATATGCGGTAGTTTCTCCTTCGATCGTTGGACGAATCGCCAAGATGATTTCGGCAACATTGCCTCCTGTAATTTTGTCAAACAAAGACTGTATGTTTAGCTTTTCAGGTCCTATCCCATCCAAAGGTGAAATCAGTCCCCCAAGGACATGATATTTCCCGCGATAGGTTTGCGTTTCTTCAATGGCAAATAAGTCTCTTACGGATTCAATGATACAAAGCGTACTTGAATCTCTCATTGGGTTTTCACAAATGTTACAAATTTCTTGATCACTGTAGGCATAACACTGCGAACAGATTTTTAAGTCGGTTGCCAAATGGCGAATCCCATCGGCTAATTGATGGATGATGGCTTTGTCTTGCTGAGCAAGGTGTAGTACTAATCTCAATGCCGTTTTACGTCCAATTCCAGGTAATCGACTCAATTCCGATACCGCCTGCTCCAGAACAGTTGATATTTGATTCATGGCCTAAAATTATGAACTTTAATAATTCATAAGCGATTGATTGAATAGACAAATAAGCGATAACGGGCATTTCATTTGGCGATACAGGAAATCCATAAGAATGATTTAATTTTGCCAAAAATTAGTAAAATGGCCACTCTTATCAAAATGCCCCGGCTTTCTGACACCATGACTGAAGGATTTATCAAAACCTGGAATAAGAAAGTTGGAGACGTGGTAAAACCCGGAGATGTTTTGGCAGAAGTGGAGACTGATAAAGCCACCATGGATCTTGAAGCATTTGAGGAAGGAGTATTATTGCATATTGCTGTATCCAGCGGTGCTGTTCCTGTGGATGGACTCATTGCCATTGTCGGCAAAGCAAACGAATCTTTTGAACATTTGTTAGGTGCACAAGTGTCTGTCGCTCAAAAGGTCACTCCCAATAAAGAGGAGAATTCTACTACAACACAGGCAGCTCCATCGAAAGAATCCAAGACAGTTGAAACCGATAGCCGAATTAAAATATCTCCATTGGCTAAATCTATGGCAAAAGAACTTGGAATCGATATTTCGAATTTGTCAGGGACCGGGGATCAAGGTCGCATTGTCAAAAGGGATGTTGAACAAATTAAGTCTACTCCGTCAACTGCGCCACCCTCCAATGCTTCAACTTATGTTCAACGGGATGATCGTTCCATCGAATTGAATCAGATGAGAAAAACAATTGCGCGGAGATTGTCTGAAAGTAAATTTACTTCGCCACATTTTTACCTCACCACAGAAGTGAATATGGATGCTTGTGTATCCGCACGGACTCAACTTAACGAAATTTCTCCTTCCAAGATATCCTACAATGATCTCATAGTCAAAGCATGCGCATTAGCACTCCGCAGTAATCCAGGTGTTAATGTTTCATGGTTAGGGGACAAAATGGTTTATCACGGGGCTATCCATATCGGAGTTGCGGTAGCTATAGAAGATGGTTTGGTGGTACCTGTTGTTAAAGATGCTGACCAGAAGTCGTTGCTGGAATTGAAAGAGGAAATTTCAGATAAAGCGGTCAGGGCAAAAGACCGAAAACTAGCCCTGGAGGAGATGCAAGGTAATACGTTTACAATTTCCAATTTAGGAATGTACGACATTGACCAATTTACTGCCATCATTAATCCTCCGGATGCATGTATTCTTGCCGTTGGATCCATTGTCAAAAAACCAGCCGTCGTAAATGACCAGATAACCATTTCTCAACGTATGCGAATTACCTTGTCTTGCGACCATCGCGCGGTAGATGGGGCAACAGGAGCTAAGTTTTTACAAACCGTAAAAAGCCTGCTGGAGCAACCCGTAACCATGTTGTTATAATCTTATCGAATTCCAGGCTGGGAGGGTTTCATTCAATGGCGTAATGAGCTCAATTGAAGTTCATGAATGAACTAAAATCCTGACTGTTTTTCTTGCTTTTTATCCAATTCCTGAGACTTGGGAGCTGATTTCAATGAGGGCTTTCTTTTATGACAGGCACCGGCCTTTGGTCCAATTGGCCTACTCATTTCCTTATCATTTGTGCTCGCTAAACGGAACTCAACCCTTCTGTTGATCAGATGATTGGATTTATGGCCTCCCAATGGGTGCTCTTCCCCTCCATATTGAAGGATCAGGCGTTCCCTGGAAATGTGATATACATTGACCAGGTATTCAATGGCTTCAAAGGCTCTTTGATAGGATAGAACGCTGTTATAAACATTTGAATGCCGAATATCAGTATGTCCGTGTACAATGATTTTAATACTGGGATATGTATTCATCACCTGGGCTACCGCTGCCAGTTGAGGAGCATATTTTTCCAATACGCAGTATTCATCTAAATTAAAATGAATCATAGGTAAAAACCAATCTACGTTGGAAGTTAAGAATTTTCCTGCATCGCCATCCGCCATACCGGGTGGGATTCCCAGTCTTTTATCAATGATATTTCTGACATCCCCTTCTGAAATTCCAGGAGGCGTGATGGATACACCTTTCTCATTCACTTTTGCCCCTGGAGGTGAAAATGGTTCTGCATCCTGATAATCAACAATACCGTCATTATCACTGTCCAAAGCAAGACCCCGGGTATCAACCGGCGCGCCAGCAGGTGTGGCATCGTCCTGATCCAATAAATCTATGACACCATCTTTATCAGAATCTGTTGGATCAAACACAGGTCTTTTTTTGAGATCCGCAATGTCCTGCATTACGGCATCTAAAGGATTTAACCAATACAGGGGTTCCTTTTTATTCTTGAAGCTTCCAAGGTTAATGGCTAAGCGTAGATTCGTATAATGTTGTACATCATTTTCGTTGGTCTGGTCTAAATTGCTTCTCCAGATAATTCCGTCCAGATAATCATTGTCCGTCAATCCAATTTGGTGTTCTAATGCAATATTTATGCGGCGATTGATTTTTCTTGAAACACCTACACCTCCTTGAAACAAAATATGAGCATTGAAGTCATCCCCAAACCTGAAAATACCTTTCTTTTTGTAGGCTTCGGTTTCATATTCACCGTCATAAATTGAATTCAGTTCATCTTTAATTCTCGCCCTTCCCTTACGGGTATTGAAATCGTCGACATTAAAATTGACACGGTTACTGAGATTGGTATAAACATTTCCTGAACGATCCCTTAAATCAAGTTTGGTGATGTTGTGATCCAATCCCAATCCAATGAATGCATACCAATTCCAAACGTTCCGGTCTTTATGAAATAAGATGTTGCCGATATTGACTATTCCTTGAATAGAACCATGAAAATACTGTGTTTTGTAAGAGGGAAACCAGGCATTGCCCGCTGAATTGGTTCCATAGCCCTTAAAAACTTCCTGTTCATTGTCCAAAGCTGAAGTATAAGGTTGAGGTTCCAAACCATACGCTACGCCATAAAAAGCCTCCATCCGGATTGAAAATGCATAATGCAAGGCTCTTCTGAGATGTAAAGTAAACCCATAACCAGGATACTTTGGGTCAACGTCTCCACTGATAAAATAATGCCCAACTCCTAATCCGATTTCCCACATGTGCTTTGGCTTAGGAGGATATTTTGATTTTCCAGATTTCCAGTTGGCATCAGCTCCCTGGGCAATTGAAAATTGAGCAATCTCAAGCGTTTTGACAGTATCGAGGCGACTCGTGTCTTTAATGGGTGTAGGATTATTTTGCCCGGCAGGCATTATGACGTTTTCTTGCTTAGCCATAGTGTCCACCTGTTGGCCCCAGGACAAGTTGAGCAAAAAAACCACGGTTATTATGAAAGTTAAACCATGACGCATATCAGAGTTTGTTGTATGAAGCGCTTAAATCTATTAAGCTATACAAAGTTATACAAAAACCCGGCCATTTTAAGTCATGCCTATATAAAAAAAATATAAAATTTATAATTAATTCAATATCTGCATATTAAATCAATATTAAAGATAATTTTCGAGTGCGGTTGCAATCAGATTTCGTGGTTTTTTGGCAGCTTCTAATATTTTTTGCACTGCCTGACCAACCACCTCATTAACGTCATTAAAAACTTCTTCCTCTTTCACCGGCCCATCATTTGACATCAAAAAGGAAAATAATCGCGCCACCCCGCAGTTAGCAATAAAATCAGGAAGTATGGCAAGGCACTCATCCAATTCCCTGGATACATCTCCATAAATGATGGCGGTTTCATCAAAAGGTACATTCGCTCCACAAGAAATCAACTCCAATCCATTTTTCATCATCGTGTGAACCTGGCGGGCTTTTACCAACCGTGAAGCTGCTGCCGGGACAAAACAATCGATGGCCAAATGCTCCATGATCTCATCAGGCACTGTGCCATTCATCCCAAAATCAGAAGGTAAATGATTGCCTTTCCGGTTTTGCAACAATCCGTTGATTTCACCAAATCGAAATCCTTCCTCATTAAATGCATAAGTCGATTTATCCTGAATGAGCACCAATAGTCCTCCATCCTGAGCAATGTACCAACCTGCCGCTGCTCCCACATTTCCCCACCCCTGAATGTAAAACCGTTTTCCTTGGAGGGTTTCCAATCCCTGATGTTTGTAATAAGCTTTTATTGAACAGTAAACACCATAACCTGTTATGAGGTCCATGGTCGTAAATTCGTTTGTATGTGGACTGGGGCTCCACTTCGGATCGCGAACAACCAAACTTGTTCCTTCGCTAAGTCGCTGAAGCCTTAGCTTACTTAGTTCGGGGCTCAATGCGAAATGGCCTGAAAGTACCCCTTGCTGTACGTGATACAAACCGAGGTCATGAAATATCGGGCTTACATCCTGCCGTTCATCAACATTTAGATCCCCTCCAGTACCATAATAATTCATCAGCAATGGCTTTACGGCTGTGAACCATCTTTTTAATACCTCTTTCTTTCTGGGATCGGTAGGATCAAAATCAATTCCTGATTTTCCACCGCCAATTGCAGGGCCACATACATTGAATTTGATTTCCATAGTTTTTGCCAACTCCAGGACCTCTTGACGGGTCAGTCCTTTTCGCATACGCGTCCCTCCTCCGGCAGCTCCACCTTTCAAAGAATTCATGATTAACCAACCTGTCGCCCCTGTTTCAGGATCATGCCATTCAAATGTAATTTCAGGCTCCTTTTTCAAATATGCATCCAATGATTTCATTCTGAAAGTTCTATATCTTATATATTAAAATAAAATTTAATACGTATTTTTGTTCCGGAAAATTGTTTTTGTCCAATAAACCATATTATCCGCATGCAAAACCAAATGGATCTCGGATCTCTGTTTTCAAAACAGTCTGCAAATTACTACCGTTTGCCAAATGCCAAATGGATACTTTTTCAAATTGACACAGGTTATCGATCTGTTTTGATGGATTGTCTTACAGAGTTGACATCATCATATTTTGAGCAAGAAGGCATTTGCTATGGCGGTATACTCAATCCTGCCGATATGGATGAGCATTGCAGGATGCTCTATCAACTGATGTACCAGGAAGATAAGACCATAGTTTTGACAGGATGTAGTCCAGAATGGATTGCAGGGATGCAAAGATGTTATGATCAGAATTTTCATCCATATCGCATTGGTTTAGTTTCCGATAAAACTTCAACTTGCGCACATGCAGATTTAAATTCTATATACCTTAAAAACCTACATTTGTTGGGGTACCAAAGGCACATTCAATCGGAATTTAATTCACCTGTACTTCAGAGCATTCGATTGGGAGAAATCCGAACTTCATCCAATTGCATTGAACCGTTTATCCGGATGTCCGAAATGATTTATTTTGATCTCAATGCCATTCGATATTCCGATTGTCCTGCGAATTATTCGCTCAATCCTAGCGGTCTTCATGCTGAAGAAGCCGCTGGTATAAGCCGCATGATGGGTATGGGCGATCGCGTGAAATGCTTAATGATTTCAGATTGGGACGAACCAAAAGATGTGCATGCAGTGACTGCACAATTGGTCGCTCAAATGATTTGGTACTTTTGGGAAGGATGTCACTTAAAACACCTTGATAAGTCGTTTAACAAAGATCAACTTACCCAATATCGAGTACAACTTCATCAAATCGATTATGTAATAAACTTTTATAAATCTGAAAACTCTGGCAAATGGTGGTTTGAAGAACCTCTGATAGACAATGAATTTGCCAATCAACTCATTCCCTGTACCTATGAAGAATATTTAATGACCGCAAAAGATCAAATCCCCAAAAGAATATTGGAAAAAATCAACGGATGATTTGTTCCATGGCAGAAGATCTTGATCCTTTAATGAACATCAATGCCTGATCAGGCCAATTTTTTTGCAACCAGATCTTAGCATCCTGTAAGGTCTGAAATTGCTGAATTCTTCTACTTGGCTTTTGCAGATGATATTGCTCGCCAATGAAAATGCATTGATCAAATTCTTTTTGGATCACCCATTCCATGAGATGGTCATGTTCCGCCTGAGCGTCATTTCCCAATTCAGCCATTTCTCCTAAAATTACCCACTTGCAGGGTGCGTCCATTCGCGCAAAAGCTTCTAAAGCCACTTGCATACTGGTAGGATTAGCATTGTAAGCATCCAATAATATTTTGCAATTCCGGTAACTTGTCCATTGAGAACGCATATTCCCTGGCACATACTCGGCGATTCCTTCTCCGATGATGGATGCATCTACTCCAAAATAATGAGCCAGACTGCAGGCAGAAGAGAGATTGTAATAATTGTATTTTCCAAACAAAGATGAAGTAAAAATATGGTTATCAAATTTCATCTTGATTTCAGGCAATTCTTGGATCAATTTTGTCCTGATCTTAGCGTTCGGGCAGTCATCGGAATCGCCATAACTGATATGCAAGGGACTTTCTGTGTATTTGGAATAAATCAATGAATCATTGAATTGATAAAATGAAATTCCCTGGTGAGCATCGAGATAATCAAACAACTCAAACTTTGTTTTCAAAATACCAAATTGGGATCCAAATCCTTCCAGATGAGCTTTACCAATATTGGTGATCAAGCCAGCGTCCGGTTCAGCAATTGAACACAATTCTTTTATGTCCCCTGGATGATTGGCACCCATTTCTATAAAAGCAAATTCTGTTTCCTCTGTCAGTCGCAAAAGGGTCAACGGTAGACCAATATGATTATTAAGATTTCCTTCTGTTGCCAGCGTATTGAATCGACGGGAAAAGATATGAAGGCATAGTTCCTTCGTGGTGGTTTTACCATTTGTCCCTGTAATTCCGATGATTTTCGCAGAGCAGTGTCTTCGATTTTCTCGTGCAAGGTCCTGAAGTGCTTTAAGAACATCGGGTACTTTGATCAAACGTTTATCTTCCCCGACATCTTCATCCACTACTGCGTATGCAGCGCCCCCATCAAGGGTTTTTCGGGCAAATGCATTTCCATTAAAATGGTCACCTTTTAACGCAAAAAAAATACCGCCTTCAATGGGTTTGCGACTATCCGTAAAAACACGTCTTCTCTGTTCTAAATAAATTTGATATAGTGGTGACATGGGCTAAAAAAAAACTCACAGCAAGTTATGCTGTGAGTTTCATTATTTTAAGAAAGAAATCTTTACTTATTTAAAATCCCTTTTAGTTTCTGGTACTTTGCGATTAAATTCCAGACCACCCGCATCGTCATTTCCTTCAGGACCTCCTGTTCTGGTCATGGCACAACGGAAACCAATGGTTCTGTCTGATTTATCCTCATCTTTAAATCTTCTTGCTCCTGGAGACAACCAGAACAAACGGTCTGCCCATGATCCTCCTTTGTAAACACGGGATTTGGCATTGATCAGAGAGGATTTGCCGTATTGGTATTTAATCAACTCATCATCATCGTCACGATAGGTTTTTACATCACCTTTGTTATAGTTTTCACGGAATTCAACTGCAGAGTCTTGTACCATTTGATAAGTCAATTGACCAATACTGTCCTTCTCCACTGGATTGCCGGATTCATCTAGGATCAATTCCTTAAACTCATTCCCACGGAATGGGTTTAGGTCATGATTTTCAACATCCCTCAGCGTAGTGGAGGTCAATGGCCTGAATAAATCAGATACCCATTCAGATACGTTACCGGCCATATTATAAAGACCAAAGTCATTTGGATAATAGGATTTTACTGGACCGGCAATATGAGCGTGGTCATTCAAACGACCAGCCATACCCATATAATCTCCATTCGCCCTTTTGAAGTTCGCTAAAATCTGACCCATGTATTTATCTCTACGCTTATAGCGGGCACCATTGCCATCCCAAGGATAATTTCTTCTGTCCGTAATCAACTCATCCTTATTTTCTGATTGTTTGCCCTTCAGTGCAAGCGCTGCATATTCCCACTCAGCTTCAGTTGGAAGACGATATTCTGGTAACAATATACCATCTTCAAAGCGCACTGGACGCTCTCCGCCCGTTTGAATATCCGGAAGATTTTTACGGACATTGCCCTGATATTGGCCAGCCAGATAAGAACCCGTGTTGAAATTCTCGGCATCTACCTGTTCAGGATTTGGATTGAGAATACCCTTTTCGATCAGGATCATCTCATTGACGCGGTTAGTCCTCCACTTGCAATACTCTACCGCTTGCAACCAACTCACACCCACTACTGGATACTCATCATAAGAAGGATATCGGAAATAGGTTTCTACAAATGGCTCATTGTAAGCCAATTCTTCACGCCACACCAGCGTGTCAGGCAATGCCTTTCGGAAGACTTCCGGATATGATTTGTAAACCCGGTTTAACCAATAAATGTATTCCCGATAGTTGATATTGGAAACTTCGGTCTCATCCATGTAAAAAGAAGATACCGTTACCCGACGGGGTATGTTGTTCCATTCATAGGTCACATCCTCTTCCGTTAAGCCCATCGTAAAAGTACCTCCTTCGATGAGGACTAGATTAGGACCGGTGATTTGACCTTGATAATCAACCTTTTCGAACCCACCCCATTTGGGGTCGTTGTACTTCCAGCCGGTGGCTGAAGATTCGGTGTTGTTGCCTTTTTTACTGCAGGAGGCTAAAATCAATAGCGACCCCAGCAGAAAGACTAAATGATGCAATTTGTCTTTCATCCTACTACTTACTTTTTAGGGGAACAAAGATATAGATTAATTTATTGTTTAAAAAAAGAATTTTTTCTATCTAAATGCTTCAAAACAATCGCTGATATCGACTTTCTGCTTTCTTATCCGTTCAAGAAATATGCCAATACTCAATTCATGGCTTCCTCCAGAGCCTATCCCAAGGGCTGAGGTGGTATAATCAAAGCTGTAACTAAATTTCCAGGCTTGTTTTCTGAACCCCAGAACAGTAATTAAAGCATCTGACTGATCTTTTGCTATGCGGTACCAAAGTCCGCCAAAAAAATTGGAAAATTCCAATTGGCCTCCCAGGTTGGCCTGAAAAAATGAAGATTGCCTGGCCAGCAGTACTGATGGATTTAAGATGACCTTTCTGCTTCGGTCAACGGGCCATCTTCCACTTCCGTGAATTACCCAGCGAATGGGAATTCCATTGTAGGCGGAGGCATTAATTTTAAGGATATCATTGGAAGGTGAGTTGATGTGTTTTGCAGAAATCCCAATGTTAAACGTAGGACTGATATACAACAAGCCCGTGCCAATGTCTAAATAACTGGTTTGCACTTTATCCGGACGGATCTCCTGGCTGGCAATTGGCGTCCCTCCAGGTGACAATAATCCAAACTCAGGATGCAACTGGTCACCAAAAACAAATTTATCCCATCCATACCGCGTTTGAACAAAACCTAATTCAATTCCTCCTCGGAGAAAATGATCCCTTTTAATTTGCACCTGATAACCATAAGTAAAAGCCCCCTTGATCGTTTTAATCAGTCCCCCTCCGGCATCATCAGCCAACAACTGAAAACCGATCCCGCTGTTGAGCGATTTAAAAAATTGATCGTAGGCAACGGCATAAGTCACATAGGCAGGAGCTGATGGGTCCAGTACCGGCCATTGGTTTCTGTAAATTAATTCGATCCGGGGTGCATAACTGATACCGCTAAATCCGGGATTGATCTGCATTGGCATCGCATAGTATTGGCTAAAAAGGGGATCTTGGGAGTGACCCTCCCCCACTGAAATTATGCCAACCATCATGGTCCAAAACAATTTAAGCACAACGTTAAAGTGAGCAGACCTTCGAAATAAATAGGTCATCCAGTCGTTTATGCTATATTTGATACACATCCAGATTCCATTTTACATTAAACTTATGAAGCTCAAAATTATCTCTTTTTTATTCCTCGGAGTCCAATTTCTGAATGCTCAATGGCAAACACATATTTTCCAGCTTCAATGGAATGAAAATATAATGCGCTCCAAAAACCCTTCAATTGACTTACTTGATTTCCAAAATTCTATAAAGTTGCCAGGAAAATCGCAATTGCCCGTTTTTAATCACTCCATCATTCGCCAATACCCGGGTAATTCAAAAATTAAGCTGTTGGTAGGTCAAGAGCATATCCTTACCATTGACAGTTCATCAATTCAAGGTTTACAATCATTTCTCACCAATGATTACCAAATTCGAAGCCAGGAGCATTTGAATCGTGGACACTTTCAAACTGATATAGAATTGGTCCCGTTAAGAATATTAAATCATCATCAATTGGCCGTTCTACTAAATTTTAATATTGAGGAAGAATACATTCCGATGGCCAGTCCTCTTCCCCTCCCTGAATTTAAGAGAACCTCTGTACTAGCCAACGGAATTTGGCACAAAATCAGTGTGCCTGGGCGTGGACTGTATAAAATTTCCAAATCTTTCTTTACCAATCAATTAAAGATAGATCCCAAAAACCTAGATCCCCGCAAAATTCAGCTGTTTGGCAATGGTGGCAAAATGTTGCCCGAGTCGACCAACGACACCTTCATTGACGACCTGGAAGAAAACGCCATATATTTTAAAGGTGAATCCGATGGAGTGTTTGATGATAATGATTATCTGTTGTTTTATGCTTCTGGTCCAGATACGTATCGATACAATACCTCTACAGAAGATTACACGTATCGCAAAAACATTTATGCCGATGAATCGGTCTACTTTCTCAGAATTGATGGAACAGTTGCCGGTAAACGAATTGCCAGTATTAATTCAGCTAGCCCTGCGACATATCAAAGCAATGGTGCGTTTGATTTTGTCAGACACGAAAACGACTTAGTCAATCTATTGGAATTGGACCCTGGTGGCGAAGGTTCTGGAAAAGATTGGTATGGTGAAGAACTCAGCAATACACGTGAATACGATTTTGGAAATCAATTTATTATCGATCATACAGACCTTAACCGTGCAGGCAAATTTAGTTTTGCTTTCGCCGGAAGAGCTCCGGTTTCACAGCCTTTTTTTGCGGAGGTTGAAGGTACCAGGGTTTTGTCTTCCATTTCCCCGGTCGCCATCAGCAGCCTTAATCGGTTTGCTAACCTGGCCATAAAAACTTCACCGTTTCAGCCGGTCAGTGATTTGATCAAAGCAAAAATACAATACCCGACCCTTACGGGTGTTAGTTCAGAAGGTTGGTTGGACTTTTTTCAAATTTCAGTATGGAAAAAACTTATTTGGAATTTAAAACCTCTGTATTTACTAGATCCGGAAAGCAGGTTTCAACAAATTACCTCATATACCATTGACCAAGTCAATAGTCCACTATTTATTTGGGACATTACAGAACCTTTAGATATTAAACATATCCAGGGTGTGTTACAGCCCGGTTCAAAATATGTTTTTGCCTCAAACACACAAAATGCATTGAAGGAATTTGTTGCCTGGGATGAAAACAATACATTTCCTTCCCCCAATTATCTTGGTCCTGTAGCCAATCAAAACCTGCACAGTTTAGATCAGTTGGATATGCTCATTGTTTATCACAAGGATTTTGAAAAAGAAGCAGAGCGTCTTGCAGAACATCGGAAGAAGATCAACCAAATCAATATTGCAGTAGTCGAAATCGGAAAAATTTATAATGAATTTTCATCCGGATCACAAGATCCGACCGCCATTCGCAATATGTGTAGAATGTTGTATCTGCGTCACCCTGGATTTAAGTATCTCTTGTTATTTGGTGATGGTAGTTATGATTTAAGACACCGAAATAAAAAGGATCCTGATCAAAACTTTATTGTGACTTATCAAACTGATGAAAGCATCGATCCGATATTTGCATATCCTTCAGATGATTATTTCGGACTCTTGGATCCTGCTGAAGGCAAAGACTTGGAAGGCCAATTGGACATTGGCATTGGTAGACTTTGTGCACGAAATACAGAAGAATCAAAAAATCTTGTAGACAAAATCATTCGATACGACACCGATCCAAAAACTCTTGGCGATTGGAAAATGAACATACTTTTTTCTGCTGACGACGAGGATTCAAACGTTCATTTTGGGCAGGCTGAAATAATTGCAAAACAAACAAGTGTTAGTCAGCCGGTTTTCAATCAGGAAAAAATTTATCTGGATGCATATCAACAAGTGACTACACCCGGCGGTGAACGCTATCCGGAAGTTAACAAAGCCATATCAGACGCTTTCTTTAAAGGTACCCTGGTCATGAATTACCTGGGACACGGGGGATACACCGGCCTGGCACAGGAAAGGATATTTCAAAATACTGAAATACCTTCGCTCGATAATTATTATAAACTCCCCTTAGTCATTGTCGCTTCCTGTACGTTTAATGGTTTTGATGATCCCTCAAAAACTAATGCAGGAGAAGAAGGTATTCACAGTACTTTGGGAGGTTTCCTTGCACTTTTTTCTACGGTAAGGGCGGTGTATAGTGATGATAATTTTGATTTGACATCGTCCGTTTATAAATATTTATTCAATTTTGAAAACGGTTTACCGCTTCCTATGGGAGAAATCATGAGACGTGCTAAAAATGAACATTCTAATTCAAATATCCTCGACAACTCCCGCAAGTTTTTACTTTTTGGTGACCCTTCCCAAAGATTGGCCATTCCCCTCTTGAAAAATCAAGTTTCTCACATCAACGGAAAGCCCATTGGCACCTCACTGGACACTTTCAGGGCGTTGGAAACGGTTGAAGTAAAAGGAATGGTGACCGATCAAAATGACCAGCTAAAAAGTGATTTTAATGGAAAACTATTTATAACAGTTTTTGATAAGGAAATACAGCTCCGAACAAAAGCCAATGACCCCGGGTCCTTTTCCGAAAATTATCCCATTCAAAAAAACATCATCTATAAAGGCCAGGTATCGGTTAATCAGGGACACTGGTCATTTCAATTTAAAATACCCGCCGATATCAATTATTCATTTGGGATGGGAAAGATCAGTTTATATGCCACAGATGAAATCAGTCGGGATGCAGCAGGTTATGAATCCAGATTGATTATAGGTGGCAGCTCCAGAGACAGCTTAAAAGACAATAACCCACCTGTGGTGAAAGTGTTTATCAACAACAACCAATTCATTTTCGGGAGTATTTGCGGACCGGACCCAAAAATTTATGCCGAGATCAGTGATGATAACGGAATCAACATTTCGGGAAACAGCATAGGACACGATTTAATTGCCGTGTTGGATAATCAGATTCAATATCCCATAATTCTCAACCAAAACTTCACCGCAAGTTTAAACAATCCTTTGGAAGGAACTGTGTTGTATCCTCTGAACAATCTAAGTCCTGGCAAACATAGTATTACGGTAACTGCCTGGGATATTTCAAATAATTTTGGTAGCGGCACCGTAGAATTTATAGTCGTGGATGAAAATGAGGTCAGACTGGAAAACGTAGGCTGTTTCCCAAATCCATTCAATAATGAAACAAAATTTCAGTTTAATACCAACTGGTCAGTCCCGGAAATGGATATTGAAATTGACATCCGATCCCTGTCCGGGCAACCTGTGCGCACGATTCGCCAAAAAATTCAAAATAACGGATTCCGTGTGGTCAGTATTCCATGGGATGGCACTTCCACTTTAGGCGCTCAGGTTCCAAGTGGATTATACATCTACAGAATACAGATGGAATTTAAACAAGGCGAAGACCAGATCAAAAAATCATCAGACTTCCAAAAATTGATCCTTGTCAAATAATAAAAAGCCCAAATTCTGAGTTTATTCTTTGTTTCTATACCCAAGTCTGATATATTATTATTAATATTAATATTTAAAATCGTATTATTTTTGCAACTTATGAACTATATGCCCAATATGCGAAGTCTTTGTGTTATTTTTTTAAGCTTGATTTACACTTTCTCCTTTAGCCAAACATGGGATCCTAATCGCGGATGTATTGTTGACAACAGTACTGGAGATTGCCTTCAAAATACCATTTTAACTGCAATGCCTTTTTTACGCATTAATCCGGATACACGCTCTGGTGGTTTAGGAGATGCCGGTGTAGCCTTGACGGCTGATCCAAATGCAATGCACCACAATGCAGCCCGATTGGCCTTTTCTGACCAAAATATGGGAGTATCCATTACTTATTCACCCTGGTTGCGAAATCTAGGCATTGATGACATTTATCTGTTGTATGCATCTGGATTTTACCAACTTGACAAATTTCAAACGGTTGGAGGATCCATACGGTACTTTTCATTGGGTAAAATTGATTTCCGAGATGAAAACGGAGTAGACATAGGCACAGGCCAGCCCAATGAAATGGAGATCTCGGCAGGTTATGCACGTAAACTTTCAGATGCCTTTTCCGCCAGTTTAAGCGCAAAATTTGCTTATTCTAACCTGGCTACAGGGCGAACTCTTGGCGCATACACCATTACCACTGCAAAAACCTTTGCTGCGGATATAGGATTCTTTTATCGCAATAAACTAGGTGCCAGTGGCCGAAGAAATTACCTTAACGCTGGTTTGGCATTGACAAATTTAGGAGCAAAAGTCACTTATACCAAAGGTGTTGTAAAAGATTTCATTCCTTCCAATCTTGCAATTGGCGCTGCATACGAAATGAACTTCGATGATTATAATTCTTTAACTGCCGTGATTGAAATCAACAAACTCCTCATCCCCAGCCCAAGAAAACCAGGTGATGCGGATTACGATGTCGATAGTAACAAAATCGCAGACTACCGCGAAAAAGGATTGTTTGAAGGTGTCTTTGGATCTTTAAGTGATGCACCAGGCGGGTTTACAGAAGAAACTCAAGAGTTAATGTTTTCGCTGGGTTTGGAATATTGGTACGACAAACAATTTGCCGTGCGTGCCGGATATTTCCATGAGCACGAATTGAAAGGCAATCGCAAGTTTCTTACCTTAGGATGTGGCGTGAAATACAATGTATTTGGATTGAACCTTTCTTATCTGATCCCTACAACCAACAATAGAAGCCCTCTAGCCAATACCGTGAGGTTTTCGGTCAGCTATAACTTTGATTCTGGTAGCCAAAAAAGTTCCAGCGGTGAGCAAGAATGATCTAGTTTAGCTTATTGGGTACCGCATAACTTTTAAAACACTTCTTGGGTCAAATATTATCCCCCAAAAGGTGTTGTCAACACATTATGCACACGACTAAACTTGAGTCCTCAGAAAGAACGTAATTCAAAAACCTGATTCTTAAAAAAAATCCGGGCAATCTCGAAGATCACCCGGGTCCACGATAAGCCGGATTCTGTAACCTCAATTGAAGGCTTCCCATCATTTATCTGCTCTGCCTACCCCTCCTTGTGCATAGCAACTTGGGACGAAGTGTTCTTTCGAACCAAGGATATACATGGCATTTCAATCCGCAAGGTTTATCCCAACGACCAATTGCTCAGCCGCTGCGTGTGCTCTTACCACACGTTTTCACCCTTACCCATAAGCTGAATAAACAGCAGATGTGGCGGTAATTTTCTGCGACCCTATCTCTTCAGAATTTCTTCTGAGCCACCGGTTAAGTGGTACGGTTGTCCCCCATTGTCCGGACTTTCCTCCGGGCAATATTGCCCGGCGATGGGATGTGGAGAACAAAATTACAACTTATTCGATCGATAAGTCGCTGAATGAAAACACATTATTCACAATACAAGCCAGATCTGAAGTAGGTATGGCTATTCAAACCGGCTAACGCATGCTCCAACAGGTTCTGTGAATGTATAAATGGTGATTAACACGAGTCCTAATAATCGGAGGAAGAATTTGTTTGCCTAATCCATTGGAATCTATATAAATTCAATACTTGCTTATCATGAGCGCACACGATTGGCTGCTCTTGTTTTGGCATTCATGAGGTTAAAAAAAAATATCCTGTTTGAAACATTAATTTTACAGCATATTTCATGGTAAATAACCCTGCGCTACGCAAGTCATACTGGCTTTGGGCTTCAGCCCTGTTGCTGCTCACTCTAGGAAAAGTATATGAGTGGGCCTATCCCGGTTTTCAACATGACTATCGCCACTTCGTCAGAAATCAGCTGCACCAGGAAATAAAGGAATTTGTTAAAGCCGAAGCCATTCAAAGAAAAACTCTGGATAACTTGCTACCTCCTTCGGATAGCTTAAGTTATAACCATACCCGATTTATCCATTATTTGATACATGACACCAAAATGCCATGTATTGTGTCAAAGAATGGGACTATACTCTATTGGAGTGGTGAAGAAACTTTCCTAAAATCACAATGGGTAGATTCTTCCGTAGCGGCCGGATTCCATATCATCAAACACCGAGAACAATATTACATATTAAAAAAAACCAGGTTAAACCAATTTCGCCAGGCCTATGACCTGATTCATTATCAGGTACTGAATTCTGTCAGAAATGCATATCATCCATTGAATCTCATCACCCGGATCAAAGATGGAAATGGTCTTTTAGTCCAGCATCCCGAACAGCCGAAAAAAGCACTGGCCATCCTGCAATGCGATGCTGATTTCCTGGCTCCTGTTTACGGTAATTTGTTGATCATTTTCTATTTTTTAGTTCTGATGCTGTTTTATTACCCCGTACATTACGTTTCCAAATACTTTTACAATCAAAACAACTTTCCTTGGGGTAATCTCTTTTTAATTACAGGAGTTTTGGTTACTGCAAGTATGTGCCAATGGATAGTACATCAAAATGATTTTTATCACAGCGTATTGACGGATAAGCTCATTAAGACTAAATTTTACGATTACACACTATTTGAATTTTCTGTATTTACCTGTTTGTTTTTTCATCTCAGTTATTTCTTTTACAAGTATGCAACATTAAGTCCACGGATATTGCCCGCATTAGCAAGCTACATTATTGTGCTGTTCAATTACCTTACCGCATTTTTCTTTTTAATGATTTATTGCTTTTTGTTTTATGCGGTGTTTGTTCGTTCAGAATATTACTTTGATCTAAATAACATTTTTTCATTAAACGTTCAACATTTTATATTACTATTTGATCTGATGGTTTCGCTTTTGGCCATTTTCCTCATTACCAACAAGCTAACAGCGAGTACTTACAGCTTTCAATTGGAGTTTAGAAAAAGATTTTTATTGTTTTTATTCGCTGCAGCTATATCCATTCCATTTATCATTCAATCACAACTTCAGATACATGCCATGGTGTTTCTTTTGGGAGCCAGTATCATCATATGGATGCAGGATTTCTTCATGGAGGATTATCAAAAGAATATACTATGGTTAATTTCCTGGATTATTGTGATTAGTATTTTAAGTTCAAGTCTAATTTTCCATTTTCAAAATGAAAAAAGACGATATGTAAAAGAGCAATTAGTCAAACGTTATACTCAATGTTTGGAAGGTTCTGAACCAGATTGTTTAACAGATCTGATCCAAAACTGCAGTACCAATAATTTTGACTTTTATTACTACGATGACCGCTTATTAAAATTTTCCAGCAATGTCTATAAACCCAATTACTCACAGAGTCTGAATTATCTTCACAAAGACAGTATCAAACACATCAGACAGAACAATAAAGATGTATTACTGCTCAGACCTAAGAGGAGTCAACTACTGATCATAACCAATCCAATTGAATCCAGTCTGAATGGCATTTCACTTTTTTCTTACCTCTTTACTTTGTTGATCGTGCTGTCTTACATCATCAGTCTAATTCATCAGCGGTATCCCTTTTTGCCTGAAGACCTTCAGATTAGTTTTCCCGACAGACCCTCACTAAAAAACAGAATTCAATTTTATGTCATCCTTGGGATCGTAATCAGCTTTTTAATTATCGCCTTGACCACTGTATTTTTTACCAGGCGATCGGAAAATCAAATTTATCGAGAAAATTTAGTCAGCAAAACCAGTAATTTAAGCAGTTTTCTGGAATCCTCCATTCGCAATGCTCCACATGCTGAAGAGGCGAAATCGATGCTACAAAATCAAATCAAACAATCCAGCCAAATGGTGGATTTTGAGATTAAAGTTTATAACAATGACGGACTCGAACAATCAGAACCCCTTAAATTGGCTGCGTTAAGCGATGTTAGTCACTTACTCAATCCCACTTATTTTTTTCAATATCCCAATTATTCAGAGGATATAGTTGTCCTAAATAAAAATTCGAATCCTGATGAATTTTTGGCTTACCGCAACATTTTTTTCAATAACCAGAGAATATCCGTTATTCAGGTAGAAGCCGTTGCATCAAAAGAACTCAGTTATAACACTCGACTGGCCAATTTAGTCAACACACTCCTTAACATTTATGTATTTCTTTTTCTTATTGCTGCAAGTTTGGCCACATTTCTAGCGAATTCAATTACTTCGCCATTGGTCAACCTCACCGATAAATTAAGAAGCATCAGACTTGGCAAAACCAACGAGGTCCTGGAATGGAAAAGTGAAGACGAAATTGGTGAGTTGATCCGGAATTATAATCAGATGGTGAATCAATTGGATGAAAGTGCCCGTTTACTTGCAAGGAATGAAAGAGACTCGGCATGGAGAGAAATGGCTAAACAAGTTGCACATGAAATAAAAAATCCGTTGACGCCAATGAAATTATCCATCCAATATTTACAACAAACTTTGCGTACAGGATCGGAGGATATTAAAGATATGGCCCAAAAAGTATGCGCTACTTTAATCGAACAAATCAACAGTTTAAGCAAGATTGCCACAGAGTTCAGTAATTTTGCGAAAATGCCACAGGCACAAAGCGAAAAGTTAATCTTAAATGAAATCGTTTCTTCTGCACATGATCTATTTAGAAAACGAGATGACATAGACATTCACCTTACGGTTCCCATCGATGAGTTATACGTGTATGCAGATAAAGACCAAATACTTCGCGTTTTAAATAATTTAATCAATAATGCAATACAAGCAATCCCCGATGATCGTCGAGGACAGATTCTAATCAGCCTGGACTCAAATCAACGCAACGCTATCATTTGTGTACGTGACAACGGAAGTGGCATTCCTGAAGAATTACAACCAAAGGTTTTTCTCCCAAACTTCACTTCAAAAAGCTCAGGAACAGGATTGGGATTAGCCATGTGTCAGCAAATTATTGAAGCCGCTAACGGAAAAATTTATTTCAAAACAGTGCCCGGTAAAGGAACTGGATTTTTTGTTGAGCTTCCTCTAATGAAAAGGATGGAAGAAGATCAGGAAGAAGAGATAAACGCATGACAAGAACTGATTTTTCTTATTGCCAGTATCGCAGATCCCATTAATTAGTTTTATTTTCAGGATGAGATTAAACTCTGGTTTCCTGTTTGAGTATTTCATTACCTGATGTTGCACTCTACATTATTTATTTTGTAATAGTTTGGTTGAACCATGCAAATAGCAATTTGTTAGATAGGGATAAAATGTGTTACCCACATGATAGTTGCTTTGGCATTGATAGTTGTTTCTTTTCTTTTTATGGAGTTTGCCGCATGGTTCACCCACAAATATGTTATGCATGGGTTTCTTTGGTCCTGGCATGCTGATCATCATGATCCCGTCCAACTCAAAAAGGGATTTTGGGAAAAGAATGACCGATTCTTTTTGGTGTTTGCCATACCATCAGCATTGTGTTACTTACTGGGAAGTTTCAACCAAGATTTACTGTTTCTCCTGTTTATAGGAATCGGAATATCAATTTATGGGTTGTGTTATTTTTTAGTCCATGATGTTTACATACATCGTCGGTTCAAGTGGTTTAACCAGCTGGACAATTTTTATTCCAGAGCCATTTTAAAAGCGCATGGAGCCCATCATTCCAAAAAGACCAAGGAGGATGGCGAATCCTTTGGAATGTTGTGGGTGCATCCCAAATATTTCGCTACACAGAAATCACAAGAAAAAGTACAAGATACCCAATTATAATCCCAAGGCTTTTTTCATGGTTATACCGATGTCTGCCGGAGATTGTACAACATGAATGCCACATTGGGACATGATTTCCATTTTTGCCTCAGCGGTATCCGCTTTTCCACCAATAATTGCACCGGCGTGGCCCATTTTACGTCCCTTTGGAGCCGTTTTTCCAGCAATAAATCCCACAACAGGTTTGGTACCGTGAGCTTTTATCCATTCAGCGGCCTCCGCTTCCATATTGCCTCCAATTTCTCCGATCATGACAATTCCTTCTGTTTGGTAATCCGCCATGAGCAGTTGGATGGCCTCTAAAGTGGTGGTACCAGGAATCGGATCACCTCCAATGCCAATACAAGTCGACTGGCCCAAACCAGCTTTGGTTACCTGATCAACCGCTTCATACGTCAATGTTCCTGAACGGGATACAATTCCGATGCTTCCTTTTTTATGAATAAAACCAGGCATAATGCCCACTTTTGCTTCACCTGGAGTAATAATTCCCGGACAATTTGGACCTATTAGTTGGCAAGGATAGTTGTTTAAATATTGTTTGACTTTTACCATATCCTGTACCGGAACACCTTCAGTAATGCATACAATGATCTGAATTCCGGCTTCCGCGGCTTCCATGATGGCATCCGCCGCAAATGCTGGCGGCACAAATATGATGGAAACATTGGCTCCAGCCATCTTGACCGCATCTTGAACGGTGTTGAATACAGGTCTTTCAAGATGGATTTGGCCACCTTTTCCTGGCGTTACCCCACCTACGACATTCGTGCCGTAAGCGATCATTTGTTCAGCATGAAAAGTACCTTCTTTACCTGTAAAACCCTGAACGATTACCCGGGAATTTGCACCTACTAAAACTGCCATTTGTTATTTTTCTTGGGAGTGATACGTTGGATGATGAATACATCTTCATCTGTCCTGGACATAAAATATTTTTCGCGTGCAAATTTCTCATAATTATTCTCAAAATCACGCTTATCCTCCCTAAGTTTTGAAATTAACTGAACATATTCTTCTTTTTCTTCTTCCAGCATTTTCATATCAGAATAAATGGACCAGGCAACAGGAATTCTGTATTGATCAAAAAAATACATGTAAAGTCCGAAGGTCAGGAAAACCAAGCCATATCGGTAACTGAGGAACCAATCCTTTAACTTGATCAATTGAAGGGCATGCTTTTTAAGCTTTTGCATCTAATCACGGGAATATTAGGCAAATATATATAATATTTATTTATCAAATATTCTTTTTCCAGGATAATAAGCTTGTTGCCCCAACTCCTCTTCAATTCGGAGCAATTGGTTGTATTTGGCGATGCGATCCGATCGGGACATGGAACCCGTTTTGATTTGTCCGCAGTTTAAGGCAACCGCTAGATCTGCGATCGTTGTGTCCTCAGTTTCACCTGAGCGATGACTCATAATGCATTGATAACGGTTGCGTTGAGCAAGTTGAACAGCTTCTATGGTTTCAGTCAAAGTCCCTATTTGGTTGACTTTGATCAAAACGGAATTTGCACATTGCAGATCTAATCCATTTTGAATTCGATTGGGGTTGGTGACAAAAAGGTCATCACCTACCAGTTGCAGCTTTTGTCCAAGTGCCTTGGTCAAATGAGTCCAACCTTCCCAATCATCTTCCGCCATTCCGTCTTCGATTGAAAATATGGGATACTGGCTTGCCAAATTTTCCCAATACGCAACCATTTGGCTGGAATCTTTAGGTGGTTGGCCGGATTTATGAAATTGATATAGTTTGCTCTTCTCGTCGTATAGTTCACTGACTGCTGCATCAAAAGCCAATACAAGGTCTTTTCCTGTTTGAAATCCAGCTCTTTCAATTGCAGTCAGAATGATTTCGATAGCCTCTTCATGTGAACGAAGGTTGGGAGCAAACCCTCCTTCATCTCCGACATTGGTTGAGTAACCACTCGTTTTTAATTGTTTTTTTAGATTATGAAATACCTCAGCACCCATTCTCAGCGCTTCAGTAAAACTGGATGCCCCGATCGGCATGATCATAAACTCTTGAAAATCGAGTGAGTTGTCTGCATGGGCCCCTCCGTTGATGATGTTCATCATGGGAACCGGCAAGGTAGAAGCATTGACCCCACCTACATAGCGATACAACGGCAATCCAGCTTCAAATGCAGCTGCTTTTGCAACCGCCAGAGAGATTCCAAGGATTGAATTTGCACCAAATCGGGCTTTATTTTCTGTACCATCGAATTCGAGCATGATTTGATCAATCTCTCTTTGTTGACTCACTTCCATTCCCAACAACAAATCCGCCAAGTCCTCTTCCACATAATTGCAGGCCTGTAATACACCCTTGCCCAAATACCTGTTTACTTCACCATCTCTGAGTTCAAGGGCTTCGTGTTTCCCCGTACTTGCCCCGGAGGGTACTGCAGCTCTTTCGACTACACCCGCCTCAGTTTCTATTTCAACTTCTATGGTTGGAAAGCCTCTGCTATCCAGGATCTCTCTTGCACGTATATCGATAATTTCACTCATAGTGACTATGTTGTTGCTTGATAGATAGAATGCACTTGCTGATAGAATTGATGGAACAGGTAACGGGAATCGTGGGGACCTGGTCCAGCCTCGGGGTGATATTGCACCGCAAAGATTGGCAGACTTTTGTGCCTAAGTCCCTCAACAGAATGATCGTTCAGGTTGGTATGCGTCAATTCTATTTCGGTTGATCTCTTAACAAGAAGATTTGCGTCTACGGCAAATCCATGATTTTGGCTTGTAATTTCACCTAATCCTGTCATCAGATTGAGTACAGGGTGATTCCCACCACGGTGCCCGTGGTGCATTTTATAGGTTGGAACTCCCAAGGCAATACTGATCAATTGATGACCCAAGCAAATCCCAAATACAGGTTTTTTGGTCTGTATGATCTGTGAAATGCTCTGTAAGGCATAATCCATAGACATTGGGTCACCGGGTCCGTTAGAAAGAAAAAAAGCTTCGGGTTGCCATGCTTCAATTGCATGAAAATCGGTCTTTGCAGGAAAGACCTTTGCATAAAATCCGGCAATATCTAATTGTTGTAAAATGCTGGATTTAACTCCAAAATCAAGCACAGCCACTTTAAATGAGGCTGAGGGGTTTCCATAGTAATAAGCTTCTTTTGTACTCACCTGACTGGCCAATTCGAGGCCTTCCATCGAAGGCACTGATTGGAGGAAAGATTTTAAATCAGAAGGCTTATGGAATTCTGTTGAAATAACGGCATTCATGGCTCCATGAATGCGTATGTGTCTGACCAATGCACGGGTGTCGATGCCGTGAATGCAGACAATTCTATTTTCTTCCAAAAAGTTTTGTAGCGATTGGTTGGCTGAGGCTCGGCTAAAATGGTTAGAAAAATTCCTACAGACCAGACCTCTGATTTGTACTGCATCAGATTCTGTATCACTGGATTTTGCTCCATAATTACCAATATGAACATTGGTATTGACCATAATCTGTCCAAAATAACTCGGATCGGTATAAATCTCCTGATACCCGGTCATACTGGTGTTAAAGCAGATTTCGCCACCCACGGTTCCTTTTATTCCTGCTGCATAACCCTCAAACAAATTGCCATCTTCCAATAAAAGAAATGCGTTGTGTTGGGTGGAATCAGACATGCAATTAATTTATATTAAATTTTCACAAATATATTAACCATTTGATGGACAGTTCGTTTCCTGGCTCGATATTTTATTCAGTGACAAAAAAAAAGCGGCCAATGGCCGCTTTTAGTTATGCATTACTTTCTTGTACTTCTGATTGTTTTTCAACAGCGCTTTCCTGTTTTTTCTTACGCGCGCCACGGCGTGTTTTTTTCTTAGCCTCTTCTGGAGCACCTGCTTGTGAAGCAGACACCATTTCGGAGTTGTAATCTACCATTTCAATCATGGCCATTTCGGCACCATCTCCCAAACGAAAGCCTGTACGAATCACCCGGGTATAACCACCTGGGCGGTCTGCAATTTTAGTTGCAACGCCGCTGAAAAGTTCATCAATGGCTTCTTTATTTTGCAAATAACTGAATACAATCCTACGGCTGTGCGTCGTATTGTTTTTTGATTTGGTAAGCAAAGGTTCGATAAAAACCCTTAGTGCTTTTGCTTTTGCCAGAGTCGTATTGATCCGTTTGTGTCTGATCAATGAAATTGCCAAATTTCTCAACAGAGAAGTCCTGCTACCCTTCTTCCGACTTAAATGATTGAATGCTTTTCCGTGTCGCATGGCTTAATATTTTTCGCTCTTAACGCTACTGATGATTAATCTTCGTCTAGTTTGAATTTAGATAAATCCATTCCAAAACTCAGGTTTTTGGTTTGTAGTAATTCTTCAATCTCAACCAGGGATTTCTTACCAAAGTTGCGGAACTTCAACAACTCATGGGTATCATATCTCACCAATTCGGACAAAGAATTAATTTTTGCTGCTTTCAAACAGTTGTAAGCTCTAACGCTGAGATCCAAGTCTTCCAATGGTGTTTTCAACAGTTTTCGCATATGCAAAATGTGTTCATCTACGATCACATCTTCTTTGCGAACAGAATCTTCAAATGTGATGTTCTCATCCGTGATAAGCATCAAGTGTTGGATCATGATTCTTGCTGCTTCTTTTACAGCATCTTCAGGATGAATTGTTCCATCCGTTTTTATATCCATCACCAGTTTCTCGAAGTCTGTTTTTTGACCTACCCGTGTATTGGAAACACTATATGAAACTTTTTTAATCGGTGTATAAATGGCATCTACCGGAATAATTCCGATGGGAAGGTCTTTGGTAATCATTTCGTCAGCCGGAACATATCCCCTTCCTTTTGAAATAGTCAATTCCATTTCTAGATTGACAAATGGTTCCATCCGGCAAATGACTAAATCTGGATTGGTAACCGTGAATACATTGGTTGCTTTTTGAATATCGCCGGCAACAAAAGATTCTTTTCCACTAATGGAGATATAAATTTTCTCTTCTTTCAAAGAATTTGCATCCATTGCGGGTTTAAGGCGAATCTGCTTGAGGTTCAAAATGATTTCAACCACATCTTCCATAACTCCTTTAATGGTAGAAAATTCATGTTCAACTCCTGCTATTCTGACATAGGAGATGGCAAAACCTTCCAGAGATGAAAGTAATATTCTCCTCAGTGAGTTACCAACGGTTTGTCCAAATCCGGGTTCAAGGGGTTTGAATTCAAACGTGCCTTCAAAGTCGGTTGCTTTTTGAAGTATTATCTTATCCGGCTTTTGAAAGTTTAGTATACTCATGCTTGAATTATTTGTAAAATTGGGTAATGCTTATTTAGAATATAATTCGACGATCAACTGTTCGTTGATGGGTTCCGGAACTTGATCGCGTGTTGGATATTGAATAAAAGTTCCTTCCATTTTGTCTGGATTCCATTCCAACCAACTGTATTTACGGGTATCGTTTTTTTGAGCCACATTGTGTTGGATGAATTCCAATCCTTGTGATTTACCTCTTACGGATACTACATCTCCAGGTCTCAATCGGCAAGAAGGTATGTTCACCAATTTGCCATTTACCATGATATGCCGGTGAGATACCAACTGACGGGCTCCTTTACGTGTTGGAGAAATTCCCATTCTATAAACGGTATTATCCAAACGGGCTTCCAGATATTGAAAAAGGTTTTCCCCGGTAACACCTTGTTTTTTATGTGCGTCGTGAAAGATGTTTCTGAATTGTCTTTCCAATACACCGTAAGTATATTTTGCCTTTTGCTTTTCAATCAACTGCAAAGCATAATCTGATCGTTGCTTTTTCCTTTTCGTTGGACCATGTTGCCCCGGAGCATATTTCTTACGCTCAAAAGACTTATCATATCCCGTAAGGGACTGTCCAAAGGATCTTGATTTTTTGGTAACCGGACCTGTATATCTAGCCATAAGCTCTTTTCCTAATTTAAATTATACTCTTCTATGTTTTGGAGGACGACAACCATTGTGTGGTATCGGAGTAAGGTCTGTTATTTTGGTAATGCGAATACCCGCACCGTCCAATGCACGAATAGCGGCTTCCCTACCTGAGCCGGGGCCTTTTACATAGACCTCAGCAGAACGCATCCCGGCTTCAAAAGCTGTTGATGCAGCACTGTTGGCAGACATCTGGGCTGCAAACGGCGTGTTCTTTTTTGATCCTTTAAAACCCGCCTTTCCAGCACTAGCCCAGGAAATAACTTCACCAGCTCTGTTGGTCAGTGAAATAATGATGTTGTTGAAAGTTGCCTGAATGTATGCCAATCCGTCGGCATCCACTTTAACTTTTCTTTTTTTAGCCTTTTTGCCCTTTGCCATATAATGAGTACTCTAATATTATTTAGTAGCTTTTTTCTTGTTTGCAACCGTCTTTCTTTTTCCTTTACGGGTTCTTGCGTTGGTTTTGGTTCGTTGACCTCTGACCGGCAAACCTTTTCTATGTCGAATCCCGCGATAACTTGCGATGTCCATCAGTCGTTTAATGCTTAATTGAACGTCCGATCTCAGCTCCCCTTCCACACGGTATTCCTCCTGAATGACCTTGGCAATTGCCTGAACCTGATCATTTGACCAGTCTTCTACCCGGGTACTTTCATTGATACCCACCTTGGATAAAATATTCTTTGCAGAAGTGGGCCCAATGCCATAAATGTAGGTAAGGCCTATTACGCCTCTCTTTTTTCTGGGTAAATCGATACCTGATATACGTGCCATACTCGCGAATTATAATTAACCCTGACGTTGTTTGTACTTAGGATTCTTTTTATTAATAATGTACAATTTGCCCTTTCTGCGGACAAACTTGCAATCTGCTGTTCTTTTTTTGACGGACGCTCTAACTTTCATGACCGGCTTATTTATATCTGTATGTAATTCTGCCCCTTGACAAATCATAGGGACTCATTTCTACCGAAACTTTGTCGCCTGGCAATATCCTGATGTAATTCATTCGCATTTTTCCCGAAATCGTTGCTATGATCAGGTGGTCATTTTGGAGTCTTACCCGGAACATGGCGTTGGATAATGCTTCTTCAATGATACCATCCTGGGTAATCAGGTCTTTTTTTGCCATCTACTTTTTTTCGGACTGCAAATATCTATCTTTTTACGCAATTTCTGTCAATTCTTTGTTATTTTTAATAGAATCTTCAATAATCCTATGATCAGAAAGGCATTCACCCCTATCTTTTCTTACCACGATAGTGTGTTCATAGTGGGCGGATACCTTTTTATCTTGTGTAATGATCGTCCATCCGTCCTTGAGTTGTTTCACCCGACGCGTTCCCAAATTGATCATGGGTTCTATCGCCAGGGTTAGTCCTTCTTTCAAGACCATTCCACGGCCCCTTTTTCCAAAATTCGGAACTTCAGGAGGTTCGTGTAGTGATTTTCCAATACCATGCCCTACGAGTTCCCGAACCACTCCAAAATGATGAATGCCTTCGGTATAATCCTGAATGGCCTGGCTAATATCACCGATTCGATTACCTGCAAATGCTTGGTCGATTCCAAGTTGAAGGGATTTTTTAGTCACTTGAAGCAATACTGAAACTCCCTCAAGAACTGGATTAAGTGCGAAGGTATAAGCTGCATCGCCGAAATATCCATTCAGTAAAACTCCGCAATCAACGGATACTACGTCTCCTTCACGGAAGGGCAATTGATTTGGAATGCCATGTACCACCTGTTCGTTGACTGAAATACACAAACTACCTGGAAATCCATTATATCCTTTGAAGGCCGCCTTAGCATAATGGTCTCCTATAAATGTTTCTGCTAAACGGTCTAACTCCATGCCAGTAATTCCTGGCCTTATAATTTTTGCTACCTCTGCCAGCGTTTGGCTGACCAGAAGACTGCTTGCTTTAATTTTTAAAATTTCCTCCTCTGATTTGAGGGTTACCATGAAGATTAATTATCCGTTGACGACGGGTCCAACACCTTGACTGAACCGGCCTTCGATTCGTCCAGATTTTACCAAGCCATCGTATTTACGCATCAACAAGTAAGATTCTATAACAGCCAGTGTATCCAGAATAACACCCACCATAATCAAAACGGAGGATCCCCCAAAAAATCTTGCAAATTCAGGATTGACCCCCATTAATACGGCCAATGAAGGTAATATGGTTAAAATTCCAAGAAATATGGAACCGGGTAATGTGATTCTGGTAGTAGTTGCATCGATGAATTCTTCGGTATCTTCACCTGGTTTGATGCCAGGAATAAAAGCATTCTGCCTTTTTAGGTATTCGGCATAATTCTGGGGATTTACAATCAATGCTGTATAAATGTAGGTGAATCCTACTACCAGTAGAAAAGTCAATAAGTTGTGCCAGAATCCATAAGGATCTGTAATGGCCTTCATTACGCCTGTAGTACCAAAAGTTGGATCTGCGGTCATATATTGAACGGCAGTAAGCGGTAAAAACAAAATCGCCTGTGCAAAAATGATGGGCATAACGCCAGCTGCATTGACTTTAAGTGGAATGAAGTCCCGATTAGTTCCCACTGGCATAGAACCAGCGCCCCTTCCAACCATCCGTTTGGCAAACTGTATAGGAATCCGTCTTACACCCTGGATAACCAAGATACAAGCGATTACAATCAAAAACAATACGATCAATTCGACAACAAAAAGCAATAATTGTTGTGAGTTCAATTCGAATGCAAACGCACCGGGTAAAGATGCGACAATACCCACCATGATGAGCATGGAAATACCATTCCCAATTCCGCGATCGGTAATTCGCTCTCCTATCCACATACAGAAAATAGTACCTGCAGCCAAAATGATGCTGTTGGAAAACCAAAAAATGAATGCGCTCACGTTTGGATCAACGGCTCCCATGGATTTAACATAGGTCAAGTAACCTCCACCCTGAACCAAGGTTATGAGGACGGTCAGCATCCGGGTCATCTGGTTCAGTTTTTTACGACCTGATTCGCCTTCTTTTTGTTGCAAACGTTGAAAATAAGGTACGGCAAAACCGAGTAATTGGATGATGATGGATGCCGTGATATATGGCATAACCCCAAGCGCAAAAATGGACGCTTTGTCAAAAGCACCACCGGTATAACTTGAAATCAGACCAAAAAGACTATTGGACGAGTTGGTATTTTTTTGATCAAGAATCGATGGGTCGACACCTGGAAGAACAATAAAGGAACCTACTCTGAAAATAATGAGCAAGGTCAATGAATAAATGATTTTATCCTTTAGTTCATGAATGCTCCATATATTTTTAAAAGTCTCTATCAGTTTTTTCATGGATTTCGATTAAATCAGGTCAACAGATCCTCCAGCAGCTTCAATTTTAGATTTGGCCGAAGCTGAACAAGCATGCACTTTTACACGGTATGCTTTCGTCACTTCCCCATTGCCTAAAATTTTAACCCGATCGGACTTATTAAATATTTTATTTCCAACAAAGAATGCCATGTCGAACTCCGTGGAGCTGTATTCATTGGCGTACTTTTCCAAGTTGGATAAATTAACTTCCTTATATTCGATCCGGTTGATGTTCTTGAAACCAAATTTAGGAAGTCGTCGTTGTAAAGGTGTTTGACCACCTTCAAAGGATTTTGTGGTGGTGGCCCCTGAGCGCGCTTTCATCCCTTTATGACCTTTTCCGGCAGTTCCTCCATGTCCTGATCCTTCACCTCTGGCTATTCTTTTTTCGCGATGTGTAGCACCTTTTGCCGGTTTCAAATTGTACAATTCCATAATCGTTATATCTTTTCAATATGAATAAGATGATTTACTTTTTTCAACATACCATCAATTTGAGGGGTATGTTCCACTTCCACTACATCGTGTGGACAACGCAATCCTAAAGCCTTCATCGTTAATTTCTGATTTATGTTGGCTTTAATGGTGCTTCTGGTTTGAGTGACTTTAATTTTTCCCATTGCTTAAAATTATATTCCTTCAAAAACTTTCACAAGATCCAATTTGCGTTCCTTAGCTACATCGTAAGGGCTGCGGATTTTGGTGAGTGCATCCAAAGTAGCTTTCACGACGTTGTGTGGATTTGAAGAGCCAATTGATTTTGCCAATACGTTATGGATTCCAGCAATTTCCAAAACAGCCCGCATAGCACCGCCTGCAATTACACCCGTTCCATCAGCTGCTGGTTTAATAAATACCCTGCCGGCACCAAATTTGCCTTTTTGTTCATGCGCTATAGTCCCTTTCTGAATAGGTACTTTGATTAAATTTTTCTTTGCGTCATCAACAGCTTTTGAAATTGCGTCTGAAACTTCCCGTGCTTTACCAATCCCTTGTCCCACAATTCCATTACCATCACCGACCACTACCAAAGCCGAAAAACTAAAGGTTCGTCCTCCTTTGGTCACTTTTGCAACGCGGTTCAGTGCTACCAACTTTTCTTTTAATTCGGTTTCACCTGCTGCTTTAACTCGTACTACATGCGTTTTTGCCATGATATCTGATTCTGTTGATTATTTAAAATTGAAGTCCGCCTTCGCGGGCACCATCTGCAAGTGCTTTAATACGTCCATGATAGATAAAACCACCACGGTCGAATACGACTTTTTGAATTTTTAGTGCTTGAGCTTTTGTAGCGATCAATCCTCCTACATTTTTTGCCATCTCTGACTTAGTCGCTTTTTGAAGGCTCTTATCTTTTGAAGAAGCTGCACACAAAGTCCGGCCATTCAAATCGTCGATCAGCTGACAATAAATGCCGGTATTGCTTTTAAAAACTGAGAGACGAGGAATATCCCCAGTTCCATTTACCTTTTTTCGGATACGGTATTTAATTTTTTGTCTCTTTTCAACTTTCGAAATTCTCATATTAATGCTCTTAATGCGAATAAAAGATTATTTACCAGCAGACTTACCTGCTTTTCTTCTCAATATCTCACCGGCAAACTTGATACCCTTGCCTTTGAAAGGTTCTGGAGATTTAAGCGCCCTGATCTTTGCACAAACCTGTCCCAGGAGTTGAGTATCCTGACCACGCAAAATGATTTTAGGATTTGACCCTTTTTCAGTAATCGTTTCAACTTTTAATTCAGAAGGGACTGCAAAATATATGGGGTGAGAAAATCCCACAGAAATTTCAAGAATGTTTCCTGTATTGGCTACACGATAACCTACTCCAACCAATTCCATTTCACGGGTAAATCCGGTCGTCACACCTGTTACCATATTGTTGATGAGTGCACGCGTCAAACCATGTACAGACTTATGCCGCTTTTGTTCCGTTGGGCGAAGGACTTTGAGTGTACCGTCCTCCAATTCAATTTTCATGTCCGGATCCAAACCTTGCGACAAACTGCCTTTAGGACCTTTAATGGTAACGGAGGTCTTATCGACCTTTACTTCTACCCCGGAAGGTATTTTGATTATTTTATTTCCTATGCGTGACATACACTCTAATGCTTGTAAAAATTAATAAATATGACACAAAATTTCACCGCCGACATTGGCTTTCTTTGCTTCCTTATCCGTAAGAATTCCCTTTGAAGTGGATACGATTGCAATTCCAAGGCCATTGATGACCCTTTGAATATCACCGGCATTTGAATATACCCTTTTACCTGGTCTACTCACGCGTGTTAGTTCGCGAATCATTGGCAAACGGGTCAGTGGATCATATTTTAAGGCAATCCGGATCAGTCCCTGATGATTATCTGTATCTTCGAATTTATACTTCAGAATATACCCATAATGGTATAGAATTTCCGTAATGCGTTTTTTCTCGTTGGAAGCCGGAATATCGACAATATGGAATCCAGCTTGCTGAGCATTTCGGATTCTTGTTAAATAATCGGCTATTGGATCTGTTACTGCTGACATAATTTTACTTTATTCTTGATTTACCAACTTGCTTTTACTACTCCCGGAATTTTACCTTCCAGTGCCATTAAGCGAAAAACATACCTTGAGACGCCAAATCTGCGGACATACCCTTTAGGTCTGCCAGTTAATAAACACCTATTCTTCAACCGCACGGGTGAAGCATTGCGAGGTAATTTGCAGAGTGCATCATAATTGCCTTCCTTTTTCAATTGTTCTCTCAGGTCGCGATATTTTTCTACCATTTTTTCGCGTTTCTCCTGACGGGCTATGATTGATTTTTTTGACATATCCTTTGGATTAGTTTTTCTGATTTTTAAATGGCATACCCATGTTTTTTAGCAATTCATAGGCTTCAGCATCGGTTTTGGCGGTAGTGACAAAAGTGATGTCCATACCGGCTATTTTGTTGATTTTATCCAGATCTATCTCCGGAAAAATGATTTGTTCGGTTACGCCTAAAGTATAATTGCCTCTCCCATCAAATGAGTTGTCGTTCACACCGCGAAAGTCACGTACCCTGGGCAATGCAACGGTGATGAGCCTGTCTAAAAACTCGTACATGCGATCGCGGCGCAAGGTTACTTTGGCGCCGATGGGCATTTTTTCACGCAGTTTAAAGTTCGAAACCGCTTTCTTTGAAATGGTGGGTACTGCTTTTTGACCAGTGATCGTGCTTAACTCAGTTATTGCAATATCGATCAATTTTTTATCCTGGGTCGCTCCACCTACACCCTGGTTAATACTGATTTTAACCAATTTTGGAACCTCCATGATAGAGGAATAGTTAAATTTTTCCTGCATGGCTGGAACCACGTTCTTCAGGTAATGCTGTTTTAATCTGTTTTGGTAGCTCATCACTTAATTATTTCACCAGATTTTTTAGATACGCGAACTTTTTTTCCATTGTCAACGCGGTAACCAATACGGGTAGGGTTTCCACTTTTAGGATCCAGCAATGACAAATTTGAGATATGAATGGGTGCTGACATTTCCACGATTCCTCCTGGATTATTGTTCGTAGGTTTCATGTGTCTTTTGACAATGTTTACCCCTTCGATCACCGCACGGTCTTTATCGACTATTATCTGCGTAACGGTGCCCGACTTTCCTCTATTGGAGCCGGCAATTACCTGAACCTTATCTCCGGTTTTTATTTTAAACTTTTTCATAACTCTTACACTTTAATATTAAAGCACCTCGGGTGCCAATGAAACGATACGCATGTAATCTTTTTCCCGCAATTCTCTTGCAACCGGGCCAAAAATACGGGTACCTCTAGGCTCATCCGATGGGTTAAGCAGCACAACAGCATTATCGTCAAAACGGATATAAGTACCGTCCTTACGCCGTACTTCTTTTTTTGTCCGAACAATGACTGCTTTGGATACCGTACCTTTTTTTACCCCACCCGGTGTAGCGGATTTAACTGTAACAACTATTTTGTCTCCCAATGAGGCATACCTCCGTTTAGTACCCCCAAGGACACGGATGCAGAGTACCTCTTTAGCTCCACTGTTGTCCGCAACGTTTAATCTCGATTCCTGCTGTATCATAAGCCTTTAAATTTATCCTATTATTCGCCTTTTTTAATGATTTCCACCAACCTCCAGGTTTTATTTTTACTCAGCGGTCTGGTTTCCATTATCCTAACCATATCCCCAATGCCACATTCATTTTTTTCATCATGGGCGAAATATTTTTGGGTTTTCTTCATCCGTTTACCATATTTGGGATGCAGCATGGAGCGTTCAACTTTCACTACGATGGTTTTTTCCATCTTGTTGCTGCTCACTACTCCAACTTTTTGTTTTCTTAAATTGCGTTGTTCCATTCCAAATATATTTTATTAAGATTTTGAAGAAGTTCTTTTAGTCCATTCCGTATTCATTTGGGCAATTTCTTTTCTCAAATGACGGATCTGCATCGGATTTTGTAAGCCTTTCACTTTGTGCTCATGTCTGAGCTTATTCAATTCGTGTTCAGCTGCCTTGAGGTCATTTTCAAGTGCCTCATTTGAAAGTCCTGCGACGTCGCTATATTTTTTTATTGACATAATCCTTTAATTTTTAAGCCATTGCCAAACTTTGGTACTCTCTACGAATGACCACTTTAGTTTTAATGGGAAGTTTTTGAGCGGCAAGCAAGAAAGCTTCATTAGCCACATTGTAAGGAATACCATCCATTTCGAACATGATGGTTCCTGCTTTAACGACCGCAACATAATGATCTAATGCACCTTTTCCTTTACCCATACGTACCTCAGCTGGCTTTGCTGTAATGGGTTTGTCGGGGAAAATTCTGATCCAAACACTTCCTTCCCTTTTCATATGTCGGGTCATGGCTATACGAGCGGCTTCTATCTGACGATTGGTAATACGCGTGCTTTCAAGAGCTTTCAAACCAAAAGTTCCGAATGCTATAGTAGTCCCTCTGTGCGCTACTCCCTTAATCCTTCCTTTTTGCTGCCTTCTGTATTTCAGGCGTTTAGGCTGTAACATAATTTATACCTTTTTAAAAAGAATCGCAAAATTACGATGACTTATACGAATAATTATCTTCTTTTTCCACCTCCCCGGTCAGATCTTCGATCACGTCCATCGCGATCTCCACCTCCCCGGCGGTTTTGACCTCCACCCATACCGGCTTTGGTTTCTTTCTTTTCCATCCCAATCAGTGGGGAAAGGTCTCGTTTAGCAAAAACCTCTCCTTTACAAATCCAGGTTTTGATCCCTATCTTACCATAAACCGTTTGAGCTTCTTTTATGGCATAGTCTATATCTGCACGAAACGTATGCAATGGAATACGCCCTTCTTTGTATTCTTCTGAACGAGCCATCTCGGCTCCATTCAAACGACCAGAAATTCTCACTTTAATCCCTTCAGCACCAGCCCTGATGGTCGATTGTATGGCCATCTTGATAGCTCTTCTGTAGTTAATTCTGGATTCAATTTGCTTTGCGATAGACTCTCCAACAATGGCTGCATCCAATTCAGGTTTCCTGATTTCTATGATATTGATTTGAATATCCTGGTTGGTCAGTTTTCTCAATTCCTCGCGGATGCTATCCACTTCGGTTCCTCCTTTTCCTATGATGATACCAGGTCTAGAAGTTTGAATTGAAACTGTAATGCGCTTCAGTGTTCTTTCGATAATAATCCTTGCCAGTCCGCCTTTTTCAATCCTTGCATTCAAATAGTTGCGAATCTTTTCATCTTCTACAACTTTTTGAGCAAAGTTTTTACCGCCAAACCAGTTAGAGTCCCATCCTCTGATGATACCCAGGCGATTGCCTATTGGATTTGCTTTTTGACCCATTCAGTTTTTTATTTTAGTATGATTAATCTTCTTTATTCATTTGAACATTGTTCTTTCCGGCGACCACCAGGGTTACATGATTTCTCCGTTTGCGAATTCGGTGAGCTCTTCCATGTGGTGCAGGTTGAAAACGCTTGAGCATCATGCCTCCGTCAACAAATGCTGTTTTGACGAACAAGTCCGCAGAATCAGCGGATCCTTCTCCATTTTTTTGTTCGAAGTTATTAATGGCCGACAACAACAATTTTTCCAACCAGGTTGAAGCTTCCTTTTTGGTAAACTTCAAAATATTTAACGCTTCGCCCACTTTCTTTCCTCGAATCAGGTCAACCACCAGTCTCATTTTCCGGGCTGACATAGGGCAATTGCGTAATTTAGCTACAGCTTCCATCTGCTTTTACTTTTAATAAATTATCTGTTTCCTGAATGTGCTCTGAAGGTTCGCGTGGGCGAAAATTCACCTAACTTATGGCCTACCATATTTTCGGTAACGTACACCGGTATGAAAGTCTTACCGTTATGAACCGCGATGGTCTCTCCCACCATATCGGGAATAATTACCGAAGCACGGCTCCAGGTCTTGATGACTGTTTTCTTGCCGGAATCTTTCGCTTTATGTACTTTTTCCAGCAACTTATGATGTACAAATGGACCTTTTTTAATGGATCTGGACATGACTTAATGTATTAGTTAGTTGTTTTCCTTCTTGAAATAATCAATTTTGATGAATGCTTATTACGTGAGCGTGTTTTCGCACCTTTTGCAATCAATCCTTTTCTAGATCTTGGATGACCACCTGAAGCACGGCCTTCCCCACCACCCATTGGGTGATCAACGGGGTTCATGGCAACCCCTCGGTTACGGGGTCTCCAACCGAGCCAACGGTTACGGCCGGCTTTACCAATCCTTTCCAGACTATGATCGGGATTGGATGTAGAGCCCATCGTCGCACGACAAGTGGCTAAAATCCTCCTGATCTCACCAGAAGGAAGCTTTATCACGGCATAACGGTCTTCTTTACCCATCATGGTAGCCGCAGTTCCGGCACCTCTCACCAGACTGGCGCCTTGTCCGGGATGCAACTCAATGGCGTGGATGGAAGAACCCAATGGAACATCTCCCAAAAACAAGGTATTTCCAACATCGGGGGTAGCACCTTTACCACTTTTTATAGTATCTCCGACTTTAAGACCATGTGGAGCAATGATGTAACGTTTTTCACCATCAGCATATACCAGTAAAGCGATATGTGCTGAACGGTTTGGATCATACTCTATGGTTTTAACTTTTGCGGCGATACCATCTTTGTCCCGTTTAAAGTCAATGATGCGATATTGCCTTTTATGACCACCTCCGCGGTAACGCATGGTACGATGGCCCTGATTATTGCGCCCTCCACTAGAACTGATACTTTCAACGAGCGATTTCTCAGGCCTGTGTGCAGTAAGTTCCTCATGCGTCAGCTGAACGCGAAAACGCATACCTGGAGTGATTGGATTTAGCTTTTTTACTGGCATATCAGATAATATTATTTCTCGTCACCATAAATGTTAATTTCTTCACCGGCTTTAAGACTAATGACGGCTTTCTTGTAAGCGGCTTTTTGACCTTTTAATACGGCATTCCGGGTATTCCTGGTTTTAGGTTTGCCTGGCATCACTGAGGTATTTACTGCTTCCACAGAAACATTATACATTTTCTCAATGGCTTTTGAAATCTCAACTTTGTTGCTATCCCGTGCCACCAAAAAGGTATATTGGTTTCTTTTGGTTGAAAGTTTCTCAGATTTTTCCGTAACCACCGGCCTTATGATAATTTGTTTGTTCATAGCAAGGGTATTATGATAAGGTTTCACTGATTTTTGCAACACTGGATTCTGTTAAAACCAGTTTTTTACAATTTAAAATATCGTATGTATTCAGGTTACTGGCCACACGCAATTCTGTACAAGGAATGTTGCGGCTGGACAGGTACATATTTTCATTATGTTCAGGAGTGACCACCAAAGATTTTTGCTGATCAATTTTTAAACTTTTCATTATACCGGCAAATTCCTTGGTCTTTGCAGACGGCATGCTAAAATCCTCGATGACGATGATGCCTCCACCTGCTGCTTTTTGAGAAAGAGCAGACCTTCTGGCCAGCTGATTGACTTTCTTATTCAATTTTTGGCTGTAGTCCCTTGGATGTGGTCCAAAAGCCCTACCCCCTCCTTTGAACATGATATTTTTCAAAGAACCTGCGCGAGCTCCACCCGTACCTTTTTGACGCTTGATTTTGCGCGTACTCCGGGATACGGCATGTCTTTCTTTAGAATCATGAGTTCCTTGGCGCTGGTTGGCTAAATAGGCTTTTACGGCCAGATATAATACGTGTTCATTGGGTTCGATTCCAAATACATGCTCCGGCAGCTCGACACTACGGCCGGTATTTTGTCCATTGATGTTCAGTACTTCCAGTCTCATGCCCTTATTTTTTTTCAATGATTACAATAGATCCTTTGTGACCTGGGATGGCACCTTTGATAAGAATCAAGTTTTTATCCGCCAGGATGCGGGCCACTTTCAGATTTTTCACTTTTACATTGGTATTGCCTTTCTGACCAGCCATCCGTAAACCTTTTACCACTTTTGATGGGTAAGAAGACGCTCCGATCGATCCCGGAGCACGAAGTCTGTTATGTTGCCCGTGAGTAGCATTTTGAACACCCCCGAACCCATGGCGTTTGATAACTCCCTGAAATCCTTTTCCTTTACAAACTCCACTGGCATGAATGGTATCCCCCTCAGCAAAAACATCCGTTACCAAAACCTGTTCGCCAAGTTGTTTATCGAGGCTGCAATCCCTGAATTCAAGAGATTTTTTCTTAGGCGTAGTGCTGGCATTATTGAAGTGGCCGGTAATGGCCTTATTGGCATTTTTTGGGCGAGCTTCTCCGTAAGAAAACTGCATAGCTGAATATCCATCTGAATCTTCAGTTTTCACTTGAGTAACTACATTCGGAGACACCTCGATCACGGTACAAGCAATGAACTTGCCGTCCTTATCATAGATACTCGTCATGCCGACTTTAGTTCCAATTAATCCGTTCACAATATGTGATTTTAATGATGTTATTAATATGGATTTCCGCCGAAGCAGAAACCTCAAAAAATACAGATAGGAAGACGTTTAAGACAATTTTACCTGAATGTCTACTCCACTGGGCAGTTCGAGTTTAGACAACGCATCCACTGTTTTGTTGGTAGGTGTGTAAATCTCGATGAGCCTTTTGTGCGTCCGAAGTTGAAACTGCTCTCGAGCTTTTTTATTTACGTGTGGTGATTTCAACACCGTAAATATTTCCTTCTCGGTTGGCAGCGGAATCGGACCGGCTACAACTGCGCCACTACTGCGCACTGTCTTCACAATCTTCTCCGTACTCTTATCGACCAGGTTGTGGTCATAAGAACGAAGTTTAATCCGAATTTTTTGATTCATGCCTATATTTATTTCTATTCAATTTTTATACCTATTACACTTTTACTGTACCCTTAGCTTTTGCAATAATTTCTTCTGCAATTTGCCTTGGAACCGGCGCATAATGAGAAAATTCCATGGTTGAACTTGCGCGGCCAGAGGTAATGGTCCTGAGTTGTGTTACATATCCGAACATCTCAGACAAAGGCACATCTGCTTGAATGGCCACAGCGCCTCCCATCCTTTGTTCCTGCCCTTTTGGCATTCCTCTTCTTCTGTTGAGGTCACCAATTACCGGACCCACATAATCTTCTGGTGTAATCACTTCCAATTTCATGATGGGCTCCATCAATTGCGGACCCGTTTTTGGGGCTGCTTCTCTGAATCCATCCTTTGCACATAACTCAAATGCCTGTGGTTTTGAGTCCACGGCGTGCATAGAACCATCAAAAACTCGAATCTTCATGTTCTCCAAATTGTATCCTGCCAGAATACCTTGGTTCATCATGGATTCAAATCCTTTGATTATAGGTTGTACATATGCTTTGTCTATGGCTCCTCCGAATACATCCCACACGAATTGCATACGGGTCTTACCATTCTTAAATTCATCACTTTCAAGAAAGCTTTCATCAGCAGGACCGATATCAAATTCCATATCCGCAAAAAGTCCTGAACCTCCGGTTTGCTTTTTCAATCGTTCGCGGTGCGTTATTGTCTTGGTCATTGACTCTTTGTAATTCACCTGGGGAGCTCCCTGGTTGCATTCTACACCAAATTCTCGACGAAGACGGTCTACAATGATTTCCAGGTGCAATTCACCCATACCACTGATGATGGTTTGACCGGTATTTTCATCTGTAAAAACTCTGAAAGTTGGGTCTTCTTCAGCCAATTTTGCCAAAGACATACCCAATTTATCTTGATCCTTCTGTGTTTTAGGCTCGATTGCGATGGATATAACGGGTTCAGGGAAAACCATTGATTCGAGGATGATGGGATTGTTTTCATCACATAGCGTATCCCCGGTTTTAATGTCTTTAAATCCTACTGCGGCTACTATATCTCCAGCTTCAACATAATCAATGGCTTTGCGGTCATTGGCATGCATGAGAAACAAGCGCGATATACGTTCTTTTTCCATGCTGATGCGATCTTTGTCCGAACGAACTTTCATAACATAAGATCCAGCATCCAAACGGCCAGAATATACCCGCATAAACACCAATCTACCCACAAATGGATCGGTTGCCACTTTGAAAGCCAAAGCAGCAAACGGTTCTGAAGCAGATGGTTTTCTTAACAATTCCTCCTCAGTTTTTGGATGTGTTCCTTTTACGGCTTCTACATCCACCGGTGAGGGTAAATATGCACAAACTGCATCAAGCACAGCTTGTACTCCTTTATTTTTAAAAGCCGATCCACAGAGCATAGGTACGAACTTCATGTCGCACACGGCAGAACGGATGGCATTAATCATTTCTTCTTCAGTGATGCTGTCCGGGTTATCAAAAAATTTAACCATGAGATCATCATCATATTCAGCGATGGCTTCGATCAATTCCTGCCGGCATTCTTGCACCTGTTCGGCAATGTCTGCCGGTATAGGGATTTCCTGAAATGTCATTCCTTTAGAAGCCTCGTCCCAGATCATGGCTTTGTTGGTAATTAAATCCACCACACCTTTAAAATGCTCTTCTGCGCCGATCGGTACTTGAAGTGGAATCGCTCGGGACCCCAACATGGTTCTGACTTGTTTGACCACATTAAAGAAGTCGGCTCCCTGACGGTCCATTTTATTGACGAATCCAAGTCTAGGAACTTTATAATTATCCGCAAGCCTCCAGTTGGTTTCGCTTTGAGGCTCCACACCATCTACTGCACTGAACAAAAACACCAAGCCATCCAAAACGCGAAGCGAACGGTTTACCTCAACCGTAAAATCGACGTGACCTGGGGTATCGATAATATTGACGGTATAAGATTGATCTTTCCAATTCCAATTGGTCTGGGTAGCCGCTGAAGTAATGGTGATTCCTCGCTCCTGTTCCTGGGCCATCCAGTCCATGGTAGCTGCACCATCGTGAACTTCTCCAATTTTATGCGTCAACCCGGTATAATAAAGAATGCGCTCCGTGGTAGTGGTTTTACCTGCGTCGATGTGGGCTGCAATCCCAATGTTCCTTAAATATTTAAGTTCCTTTGACATCCTTTATCCTAATTATGATTTAAAGTGTGCAAAAGCACGGTTGGCTTCCGCCATCTTGTGCGTATCTTCTCGTTTCTTTACTGCAGCACCTTCGTTTTTACTGGCAGAAATAATTTCATTGGCCAGTTTATCTGCCATCCCTTTTCCAGCTCTTAACCGGGAATATTTGATTAGCCATTTAATAGCGGTAGCCGTTTTACGTGCTGGACGCATTTCCTGAGGAATTTGAAAAGTTGCACCACCGATTCGTTTTGGCTTCACTTCAATGTGAGGCATCACATTGTTTAATGCCCTTTGCCACACTTCATGCGGATTTTCGCTGATTTTCGTTTCAACGATGTCCATTGCTTTATAAAATATGTTATAGGCAGTACTTTTTTTACCTTCCCAGATCATATTATTAACAAACTGGGTCACCAAAATGTCACCAAACCTAGGGTCTGGTTCCAGAATTCGCTTTTTTGGTTTATGTTTTCTCATGAAAAATGCTAGTCTTTATTGGATGGTTGATGATTTATTTCTTTGGCCTTTTGGTACCGTATCGTGAACGGCTTTTTTTACGGTTATTCACACCTGCCGTGTCCAAAGCTCCCCTCACGATGGTATAACGCACTCCTGGGAGATCCTTCACACGACCACCTCTTACCAATACGATAGAGTGCTCCTGGAGGTTATGTCCTTCCCCAGGAATGTAACAGATCACTTCAATGCCATTGGTCAGACGTACCTTGGCAACCTTCCTCAATGCAGAGTTTGGTTTCTTTGGCGTAGTGGTATATACACGGGTACAGACCCCACGCTTTTGAGGATTGGATTGCAAAGCACGGCTCTTGCTTTTATATTCTACCTTTTCCCGGCCTTTGCGAATCAACTGATTGATAGTAGGCATATCTGGTTTTTATCTGTTAGCGGTTTAAATTTTATATATTACACATTTTCAATACCTTATGGCATACCTATCCCTTAAGGAGACGCAAAAATAGCATTCTTTGCATTAACAGCCAAACGGAACTTAAAATTTATTGCATTATTTTGCATGTTGTTAACAGGCTTTAAGTACATCAATTATCCACCATGAATTTAGATAAGGTTCAGATCCGGTTAGCCATTCCTGATGATGCTCCCAGGTTACTCGAATTGGTTATGGAGCTTGCCCATTATGAAAAAGCACCCGACGAAGTCCGCACGAAACCTGAAGATTACCGTTCCGGACTGGAATCCGGACTTTTCAAAGCCTTGGTCGCAGAATCCTCAGATCTGGGAATTCTGGGCATGGCCCTTTTCTTTCCTTATTTTTCGACCTGGGGTGGCAAAACCCTTTATCTGGAAGACTTCATAGTAAGTAAAAGCTTTCGTGGTCATGGTTTGGGGAAGAAATTATTTGATGCATTGCTTGAAACTGCCAGGCTCGAATCAGCCCGAAAAATGAAATGGCAGGTGTTGGATTGGAATGAGTCGGCCAAAACATTTTACAGATCTTATGGAGCCAAAATGATCACCGGATGGGAAACCGGAGTCATTCAATTGGATGATCAATGCTGAATCGGTTAATCAACTTTATCGGAAATACCTATTTCTGCTATTTCCTGGCTGCTATCCTGATGACAGCCATTTTAAGGATTACAGAAACCATTCATCTCTATCTGAGGTTCAATCCTGCCCAATTGTTTAATTCAGAATTATTGGGTTGGTTGGTCGACATATTTCAGGCAGGGCTCGTGCTTTGTCTGGTCTTTCCACTGCATCGTCAGCTCATCAATCGATTTCCGGGTTTTGGGATCAAGTATGGTTGGTATTTGATCGGATTCTTTGTGTTCATGCACATTACCATTTCAGAATATTTTTTCTATCAGATGCGACCGCTGGATGTTTTTGTTTTCAAGCATAAAGCAGACGAAATGGTATTTTCGGTAAGCACTGCTGATTCCCATATTCTATTGCCCGCGATGATCAAATACAGCACAATTATGCTGATGTATTTCGTGCTGGCCATTTGGCTATATAAATCAACCCTATCCCTCAAGTTGAATAAAATCTTATTACTGATTTTCTTTTTCATTGCCCTGACCGTTATTCCTCTTTTCAACAGCCTACGGCTTCCGGTGGCTGGAAATATGGTGGTCAACAAATCCATCTTTTTGTATGTAAATTCATTAAAGGAAATTTATTTACAATTGTCCGGCAATGATTTAAAAAAATATTCAAAAAAATTTCATGAAGAGTTTCCACGAATAGGATACACTGACCCTAATTACCCATTTCTTCAGCTGTCATCAAACGAAGATCGATTATCAAATTACCTAAATAAATTCAGAAATCCGCCAAACGTCGTTCTTATAATTGTTGAGGGTCTCGCTGATGATTTTATACATCCTATGCATGGAAGCTTATTCATGCCATTCATGGATAGTTTATCACAAAAAAGTCTTTATTGGGATCGCTGTCTAAGCAACTCAGAAAGATCATTCGGTGCTACGCCATCGTTGAATGGATCATTACCCTTTGGAAATAACGGATTTGCCCTAATGGATAAATATCCTTATCATTTTTCAATGGTAAATGTTTTAAAAGAAAATAACTATCTCACTCGATTTTTTTATGGCCAGGGCGCTTGGTTTCATGGGAAAGAACCTTTTTATAAATTTAACAACATTGATACAATTATTGATAAAGAAAAATTCAATTCCCAATTCACCAAAGTATTTGTTGGCAAAGAACAATTTTTTTGGGGCTACAATGATTTCGACTTGTTCAACCAATATTTTCTTAGCACTTCGGAATCTATTATGCCTCCGCGCTACGATATCTTTTTTACAGGCACTTCGCATGCTCCATTTGCGGTAAGCGATGATAATTATTACAGGTCAAAATATAAAAATCTTCTTTCACAAATTCAGGATCCAAACTTCAAATTGCATTATCAGCAATATTCAAAATATTACACTTCATTATTGAATGTTGATGATGCTTTAAGGTATTTCTTTCAACAATACTCAAAACGCAGCGACTATTGTAATACTTTATTTGTGATCACGGGAGATCACCCCATTACTGAAATTCCTGTAAAAAATCCTTTGAAAAAATACCACGTTCCACTTCTTTTATATTCACCGCAATTAAGAACATCCGAGCGCTTTCATGAAGTGTGCAGCCATCTTGATTTGTATCAAACGATTATCCCTTTTTTAGGCAATCAATACGATCTTCACATCCCCTCTTTTACTACAGCCTTAGGTGCAGGATTAAAATTTGAAAAATCGTTTGATACCGAAAAAGTGATACCTCTTATGACCGATAATCGTCGAATTGAAGATTTTTACTACAATGGTTTGTTTATCTCCGAAAGTAACCGGATGTTTAAAGTCGACCATAATTTCGAACTTCACGAATATTATAATAATCAAAGCTTTCAAAAGATTTCTTATAAGTTAAAATGTTACCAGGCAGCCAGTATTGTGGCTACTGAAGACGGAGGCTTACTTCCTATACAGGTGTATGACGATTTCTTTCGTTATAAAGAGGTAGCCCATTTTAACCGAAAAGAAGAGATCAGTTTACCAGAAAACGGAATTACGATCATGGAAAACATTCCTGGTGATAAAAAATTATTTTACCTTGACATTGATGTCTCCAGTTGGAGTTTCTTTAGCTTTACTCCCAGTTGTTCGGTTATGCTGAAAGATAAGAAATCTGGAATCGTGTTGCAGCAATTCGATGTTGAAAAATCCGGTTCCAGGACACTCCAATTTCACATTCCAATAAAAATTCCTGAATCACTTCAATCCAGAGTGGTGCTTGATGCAAAACTAAGGGATAAGGAGGGTGGATTAACCTTACTTTCTTCGGTTCAAGCCAGATTGTATTATAAACAACTTACCCCTAATTTGTCGCAAATCGGCATTGGCCAGGTTTTAGATCATCATCTCCATAAATAATCATCCAATCTCCATTGCTGTAGATCGGTCTGATCAATATTCTAATGACAATTCATATTAGACATTTAGAGTAAATCAACTCTTCCTATAATGATAATATTCCTGACCCTGCTCACATCATTTTGAAGGCTTCCCTGTGCATTAATTCATTTCTAATTCCAAAATGAATTTTCCTATTGGTTATTTATAACACACAATAACCCCAAATCCTGGAGCATGTAACTGGTGCATTTTTGTCCTTGTAAAACCAGCATCCTTCACCATCGTGTCCACTTCATTTTTCGAATACGTTTTACCACCGGCCTGATGCAATAAATTCAAAGCCATGTAGGAGGTTGTTGCTCTAGAAAGCTGGGACGATCCTCCCATCCCTTTAATCTGATCCAAAATGACATAAATGCCTCCTGGTTTGAGGGCTTGAAAAACTTTATTTGCGAGCTTACGATTTTCTTGTACGTTCAATCCATGAATGATATTAAATGCCAATGCGATGTCCACTTGTTCGGGCAAATCATCTTCCATGAAATCTCCCGCTAAAAACTTTACACTTTTACCTGCCTGGTGTTTTTCAATACATTCTACAGCATATTTCTGAACGGGTAGAAGGTCCATCACTACTGCATTCAATTTTGGATTGCGTCGACACATTTCAATGCTGTAAAGTCCATGAGATCCACCTAAATCTAAAACTTTACTGGCAGTTTGATGAACCGGTATCTTCTTAACTACTTCTTTGTAATTGGTCTGTGAAATATCGATCATCGCTCTTGAAAATAACTCCCACTCGTAATCAGACATTTCTCCCAACATCTTATTCCGATCATTGTTTCCTGAGCGAATGGTTTCATCTAAATTCAGGTAACCTTTATAGAGGTTAGCACAGAAAAGAATAAAATATCTGAAATTGGATGCCGATTCTAGTGATAAATTTTTATGGCCTCGCTTCGTGAATGCATATTGATCAATATTTTTTCTCACATAACCCAAAGCCTCTAGGCAATCTAAAATAAGTTCTGTTCCTATGGCACTTAATCCAGCTGATTTTGCGATCTCCTCATTGGACTTGAATTCCATGCTAAGCTGATCCACTATTTTCAATTTCACAGCACTGCCCAAGGCAAATCCCAATCCGACAGAAAAAGAAGCATCGCCAAATGGATGTGGTATTTTATCATTGGCCAAAAGTATTTTTTCGATTAATGAAAACTGATAAATCATAGTTCAATTTTTATGCGAAATAACCCTATCGGTTTAAATGAAAATTGTATAAAACGGACATTTCTCAAATTGAACATGAAGAAACTTCATCCAACGGGTTAAATCTCAACCCCAGACCCTTTCAACTTATTTGAATTAAATAATGACATGGCCCGGCAGGCCTTTGGCACTTTTTTTATACTGAAATGGAGTCATATCCGTGTAGTGCTTAAACTCCCGAATAAAATGTGCCTGATCATAATACCCGCAAGACAATCCAATTTCTGTGAGTGTTTCGGACACCTGATGAATTTTGTGTATGGCATTTAGGTATTTCTGGTAGGAAAGAAAGTTCTCAGGGCAAATCCCTAACCAAGCCAATGACCATCTTCTCAATTGCCGATCCGAAATACAAGCCCTTTTTTGCAAATCACTTACCGTGCGTTGTTGTTTAAAATCAGCAAGAAAAATATGAAATATTCTTTCTAATGCATTTTGCTCATTGGTTCGAGTTAATTGAAGATCAAGCCATTTTAAAAGCAGGTACACTTGCTGATCAAACGTTAATGCACCGGAAATTTCATCCTTCAACTTTTTCAAACTTGAACAAAGTTGATCCCCTTCCACTACATTGTTGTTGAGCGTTAAAGCAGAAATTCTAAACAGTGCTTTGATACCTAAAGTATTTAATTGCATGCCGAGAAAATATTGTTCCCCAGTGTTCTTCAATGTAAAGGGTTTTAAATTGAGCCCATTGACAAAGCAATCTGGAAGTGCCATGGAAACTCCACTGTCCTGGTTAATGTACAGCACCTGATCAGACAAATTGAAGATGAGTTCAACTGTCCCTTTGGGTAAAATCCGTTCAGCATAATCGGTTAGCGCTTCCCTGCGCAATCGCCAAATTGACTTTACAAAATAACTATAGGGTAATTGGTTTGGTATATAAATGTTTGTTTGATCTTCCATGTGCATTTAACCAATCAATACCATTCAAAAAAACACAATTTTTATTATAAGTCTTGAATCAAACAGCTGGTTTCCAAAAGTTTTTAAGCGTATTGACTATATGATTTTACCAGCCTTTAACCCAAACCCATTATTAGATAATTGCTGGATAAAAATAATAAAATGTTTATTGATCAAAATTAATTTATGCAAGATCGGCATATAGGATGACCTGATTAAGTCATAAGGTTTACTCAAAAAATCTTTGAGAAGTCCCATTTTTTGATCTAAGGAATTTTATGATAAAATCAGTTTGCCGGAACTGATTTCATCATCCTAAGTTGCCGGATGGTTAAGGTCAAAAAGAGCATAAATGGAATGGTTGAGCCAATTATTTTAATTGAACCTGACAACAAGCCAACAAACAATATGAAGAACACCAGTATGCCAATACAACCCATTCCCAACCAGCTTAACCATTTGGGAGGATTTTTCATAAAGAGTGAAGCCATCAGTAAAAATTGACCTACTAAAGGCAGCACGGTAAAAGGATGCATTACGCTCAGGGGATCGCTCAATAATTTAATGAAAAGTTCTTTTTCAGCCTCGACCAAAAAGCTTTGATTACCACCACCCCATTCGAGGTAAACGATCATTGAGGTCAACACCAACAATAAATGCAACCCTTTCCTACTTATTAATGCATTGGAGCCTTGAAACATTGAGTTCATAGATAATGGATGAATTCTTAAAATTGATTCAAAAAATAAAGATAATGAATGGCAATTATTGATATGAATTATTTAGCTCATTGAATAAAAGTCCCCAACCAAACCATATAATAATTCTACTAAAATAAAAGTTGGATTCTCCCTGTTTGTCCCTTTGATGTATTTTACAAAATAAACCAACCGATGGCTTCCATCATTCAAAATACACTTTCTATTCAGCTTTTTTCCAAAGCAATGAAGCCATAATGCTGATCAGCAGGATACTGAGCACCGTAATCAATGCCCACTCAATAGGAATTTTGTAGAAGTCAGTAATGACCATTTTTAATCCGATAAATACCAATATGGTGGCCAAGCCGTAATGAAGATAATGAAACAAACTCATCATTCCAGATAATGCAAAATACAAAGATCGCAACCCCAATATGGCAAAGACATTAGAAGTAAAGACAATAAATGGATCCGTAGTAATGGCAAGGATGGCTGGAATGGAGTCGACAGCAAAAATTAAGTCCGTAACTTCAACAAATACCAATACGATAAACAAAGGGGTGGCAGCCAAAATTCCCTTTCGCCGGATAAAAAATTGGTCTTTGTGAAATTGGCGGGTAACCGGAACCCACTTTTTTATCCACTGGATGATCATGTTTTTCTCCGGTTCAATTTCCTGTTCATTGTTAAAAAACATTTTAAATCCGGTGAATATGATAAAGGCACCAAAAACATAAATAATCCAATGAAACTGTTTAATTAAAGCAATACCGGCAAATATGAAAATTATTCTCATCACCAATGCCCCTAGTATTCCCCAAAACAATACCCGGTGTTGATATTCCCGGGGAACTTTAAAATAATTAAAAATCAAAATGAAGAGAAATAAATTATCAACACTCAGGGATAATTCAATTATATATCCGGTAAGAAATTCAAATGATTTGTCAGGTCCCTTCCAAGTATAAATGATGGCATTGAATATCATGGACAATCCAAACCAAACAAATGTCCATAAAAGCGATTCCTTAAAACTTACTGCATGGGTATTTTTGTGAAAAATACCTAGATCCAGGGCCAACATGGCTAATATGAAGACCGAGAAATAAATCCAAAACTGCAGTTCCGTTCCCATAATAGCTGTAAGACCTAAAAATCAAACAAGTCATCCAAAAAGGATTTCTTCTTATGCTTGTAATGTTTGTCATCACGGTGGTAATACTCGCGATCTTTCTCCCTTCTTTCTGGTAATTCAGGTCTATTTCTATTCAAATACTCCTGAGGTTCTGATGCACTTTGAGAGCGCTCGATAATTTTATCCAGTTCACCACGATCCAACCATATGCCTCGGCATTTTGGACAGTAATCGATTTCGATTCCGTTACGATCGCTCATCATTAAGTTTTCGACACAAATGGGACATTTCATAATGGTTATTATTTAATTTCGGCTCTTAAATGAACACCTGATAAAAGTTTTGGTTTATGGTCAGCTGCAACTAATTTAATACTTCTTCAAAAGGTTCTTTCGAGTATGTTATTCGACCATTCCCCCAGGGTTAACCTAACTCTATCAGATACATCCATCTGATTCAACATGTTAGATACATTGACTTTATAGTTTTTGATCCTGTTTTTTAGACGGTTTCCGGTATCGAAACGAATTAACCATTCTTCCACCATAGAGAGCCTTTTTTGAGGATCTGTTTGTCCCTGATAATTTTGAAGAAAAATTTTACGATCATTCTCTTCCAGTGCATCAGCCAGTTCAAGAATCAAGGCAGACTTCTTTCCTCTTAATATATCTCCAGCTCTAACCTTGCCAAAGCCCGGATCCTCTGCAAAATAGTCGAGGTAATCATCTTCGAGTTGAAAGCATATTCCCATTTGGATACCTATCTGATAAAGCGGCTTAGCCAAATCTTCCCGTTGGCCAACTATCGCTCCTGAATATAAACATGCTGCAAGCAAGACAGCAGTCTTAAGGCGAATCATTTCTGTATATTCTTCCAAGCTAACATTTGTTCGTTTTTCAAAATCCATATCCATGGCTTGACCTTCGCAAACTTGTCTGGCAGTTTCCAATAACATATCCCCCAAACCATGGGATGCCATAATGGATTCTGCTTTCCGAAAGTGCACTATGGCTTCTACGAGCATCACATCTCCGGAAAGAATGGCCGATGGAGTACCATAAACATTATGGACTGTAGGCTTTGAACGCCTCATGAACGCTTCGTCCATTATATCATCATGCATTAAAGTAAAATTGTGAAATAACTCAATACCAAAAGCAGCATGTAAAGCGGCTAACTTCGATCCCCCCAAAAGATGTTGGACAAACAATAAACTCAATGGTCTAATTCGTTTACCGCCAAGGCGCATAATGTAATGAACAGGGCTGTAAAGTCCCTCCGGATGGCTCAACTGCCTCAATTCGGTGTCCATGAATTCATCAAAGGATTTTAACAACTCTTCACCTAAGCTTACATTTGTCATCATGAAAACAAAGCTAAGCCCATTCTGGATTATTATACCCTTGATAATGCACAATTCTAGTTGCAAACCATCTGAATTTGCTGACCACATTTTTTACCATGGCATCATTTATACTGCAGATAGTACAGACAGCGTAATCGAAGCCATTGCCATAAAGGATGACCGGATCTGGAAGACCGGTACAGATCAAGAAATAATGAAATTCAAATCTGCAATTACCCAGATGCATGATCTTGAAAAAGGATTTGTCATGCCAGGACTGATCGAGGGTCATGGACATTTTCTTAGTTTAGGAAAGAGCTTACTGGAACTCAATTTATCAGCCACTAAATCCTGGCAGGAAATTCTGGATAAAACAAAAGAGGCAGTCCATCGAGCGAATCCGGATGAATGGGTAGAAGGACGAGGCTGGCACCAGGAAAAATGGATAGATGATGCCAGTCTAAAATTCAATGGGTATCCTTATCATGATGCATTGAGCGCTGTGAGTCCTCAAAATCCAGTGATTCTGGTACATGCTTCAGGTCATGCGTTGTTGGCCAATCAAAAAGCGATGGACCTGGCGGGAATCTCCGCTGAGTCCGTATCCCCAAATGGCGGCAGAATTGTTCGGGACGACCAAGGGAAACTCACCGGCGTGTTTGAAGAAAACGCTATGGACCTCATCACTGGAGCTTTAGAAGCTTTCCATGCGAAAAGATCATTGTCCGAAATCAATAAACGCCTGCGTCAACAATCTATTTTGGCGGGTTTTGAGTGCATTAAGTATGGTATTACCAGTTTCCAGGATGCAGGTTCAAGTTGGAGTGAAATCCAATTATTAAAATCTTGCTGCGACTCAGGTTATGTAATGCCCAGGCTCTGGGTCATGTACTATGCCAGTGAACACGAAGATAAAGTCATACAAAACGAATTACCTATACAGCATGATCCTATGCTGCGTTTTTGTGCCAGTGCTGTAAAAGCTTATGTTGATGGGGCTTTGGGAAGTTATGGCGCATGGCTTCTGGAGGCTTATGCCGATAAACATGACTTTCATGGACAAAATACATTGCCGCTGGAAAAATTGAATGAAATAGCCCGACTTTGTGCCACGTCTGGACTTCAACTCTGTGTTCATGGCATTGGAGATCGCGCAAACCAGGAAATTTTAAACATATTTGAACAACAAATTAAAGAAAAAGGCCTCCAGGACCACCGCTGGAGAATTGAACATGCTCAGCACCTGGATCCATCCGATATACCAAGGTTTTCAGCATTAGGGGTTATCGCCTCCATGCAGACCATCCATTGCACATCAGATGCTCCATTTGTTGAAAAACGATTAGGGCATGATCGTGCCCAAAAAGGAGCTTATGCCTGGCGCTCATTGATAAACAGTGGAGCACAATTGGCCAATGGGACTGACTGTCCAGTAGAATCGATTAATCCATTTGAATGCATGTATGCTGCCATTACGCGTAAAAGATTGGATAACGGATTAGAATTTTTCGCTGAACAAAGATTGAACCGCATTGAAGCATTACGCTCCTATACTATTTGGAATGCATATGCTGCAAAAGAGGAACACCTAAAAGGATCGATTGAACCTGGTAAACTGGCAGATTTTATACTGCTCGACCGAAATTTACTGAATTGTTCAGATCTTGAATTGGCTTCCACCAACGTAAAAAAAGTTTGGATGAATGGTCGCTTAATAAAAGATTAAGTACTCTTGAAATTATCCGTGATCAAAAATTACTATTTCAATGAAATGCATTTTATGTTAACCATTTTTACTCAACGACAATCAGGATTTTTTTAGAACTTCACCTGACCAATACAAAAAAACCAATCAAAGCTTTGACCATCAAAAAAAACCTGTAATATTGTCATCTCATTTGAAAAATATTAATTCGCTAATATGAAACCCATCGGCTTTTTATTGTATTTTCTCATTGCGTTCCATTGTTGCCTTCAAGCTCAGAACATCTTTATTGAAGACTTTTTGATGAATCCAGCGGACAGTCTGGACAATATGAATGGATGGCAGCGTAGTGGCGTTAATTTCTCAAACAATATCCAAGTGGTTACACCTGGTTTAGTATACCCGGATTATACAGGCTCAGGCCGGGGCAATACCTGTTTGATTAAAAATAATGGTGAAGGTGATGTCATCCATAAATATTTTCCTGCAGTTTCCAAAGGGAATCTTTATTTGTCCTTTATGTTTCGTGTGGATAGCCTGCCCTCATCAGCAGCACAAGGTTATATCACATGCTTCAATCCAAATACAGGTGGAACTTATTTTAATACGACCTTTAATATTAAAAGACTATCCGATTCCAGTTTCCAATGTGGAGTTAGAAAAATAAGTCAAATTGAATATGCTAACAACACCTATTTTGTTGGGAACACTTACCTGGCCGTACTTAAATATGCTATTAAGGATGGGGATTCGAATGACTTAAGCAGTATTTATGTATTTGAATCGGGGGTACCTGCCACTGAACCGAACAATCCGGCAGCTTCTTCCAATGATGGTATGGATTTTACCGGCCAATCATCCGTGGTATTGACCAACAATTATGCCCAAGGATCATTTAAAGGCATTGATGTGAAAATAGATGGATTGCGTCTTGGCACTTCATGGGAATCGAGTGTTTTGGCGGTGGTCAGCTCAGTGGATGATCATCGGAAGAAAACGGATTTATTGCAGTTCATCCAACCAAATCCAGCTCAGGATTATGTTAAGCTTTTTCTGCAGTTACCGGAAAAAGGACATCTGAAGATCACGATACAGGATGATCAAGGTAAATATCTTCAACAAATCTTGAATGAAGTTAGAGAATCTGGACCTCAAACAATTGAATTTAATACCGGTGGATTGATTCCTGGATCTTACATTTGTACAGTTCAGTTCAATGATATTACTTTACGCAAATCCCTCATAAAGGTTAAGTAAGTTGGACTTTTGTGATGCTTTGAATTTTAGAATAAAATTGCCCTGACGATTAATCAGAAGTAATATTTGAAGGAAAATCAGATTACTTTCTTTGTCACTTCGTTTTGAAATGAATTCGATTGCAAAACCGTTGAATAATTTATTCGATGGAATTATCTATTCTTTCTTAATTTCCATACGTATTGCATGAAAATATATTTCGTCGATGCATTTACCCAACAAGCATTCTGCGGTAATCCTGCGGCTATTTGTTTTCCCGAACAAGCGCTGCGTGATGACCTCATGCAAAATATTGCCAAAGAGATAGGATTTTCAGAAACAGCATTTGTTTTTCCGTTAGAAAAAAACGAATTCACCATCCGATATTTCTCACCGAAAGAGGAAATTCCTTTATGCGGGCATGCGACGCTATCTGCTGCCAAAGTCATTTTTAATCTTGTAAGCGATGATAACTTGGTTTTTATCACCATTGGCTCCATTCGGCTGAGTGTATTCAAAAAAGATGAATTGATTCAAATGAAATTCCCCGCTTTTCCTTTACAAGAAAAAGTTGTCCCAGCATCGGTTTTTCAATCATTAGGAATTGAGGACACGTTCATTACACAATACTGCAAAGAATTAAATATTCTTCTCATTGAATTACCTCATCACGAGGAGGTTCGAAGATTAACACCCGATTACCATTCGCTGGTTAAATCTTATGAAGGGATTCGCGGAATCTGTGTTACAGCTATAGGCACTGGCACAGACTATGATTTTCATTATCGCTTCTTTTGGCCCTGGTCAGGAACTGAGGAAGATCCGGTCACCGGTGGCGTGCAGACTTTTCTTACACCCTATTGGGCAGCAAAGCTCAATCATTCTAAATTAATAGCCCTCCAATCCTCTCAGCGAACGGGGGTACTCCATTTGGAATATCATGGCGATGAAGTCTCCATTGGAGGTCATGCCGTTTTGGTTTTAGAAGGAAATTTCTTCATTTAAATCCCTAGCCGATTCCAAACAGTTTAACAATAGCAGCTGCAAGCCTCATTATAAGCTTCAACCGTTTGTGTTTCTAATAATATAAGCTTTTTCAAACTCGTTACTTTTAATGGTTTGTTCCGCCTGATAACCCATCCGGTTTTTTAAGGAAATGTACAATCAATATATTAAATCATCATGAAATTCCAACGTTGATTTTTATTATGTTGATCTTTTATGTCCTGTGATGTTATGAAATTATCCTTTAAAGGAAAATTCAGAATACATAAAGAAATATCGCCTACATTTACTATAAGTTATGCCCTAGTAAAAAAGAAAATGAAAATGAATTCAAAGACAAAAAAAATATTCAAATGGATTGGAGGTGTATTTGGGTTTCTCATTTTATTTATTATTGTAACAGGCATATACATTTGGACTCAAATGCCTAAACCAAATGGAGAACCGCCGGTACTTCAAGAAGAGCTTTTTCATAAACCAAAAGTTGAATTTCCTGTCGCAGGTAATTTTATTTTCAAATCAGCAACAGAACTTGCCCTACTGATAAAAACCAAAAAAGCCACATCAGTGGAGATTGTTCAAGAACATATCAATTACATCAAGAACCTCAATCACAAGACGAACGCTTTTGTGTGGTTATTCGAAAAGGAAGCACTTGACGCTGCAAAAGCTGCTGACCTTAAAGTTATCCAGGGCGAACCCTTGGGTTTGTTGCACGGTGTTCCTGTCTGCATTAAAGAAGAATTCTGGGTAAAGGGAAAACCTTCTACATTTAATTCAAAAAACTTTCAGGCCTTTGTCGCTCCAGATAATGCCCCAGTTGTTCAAGCCTGGTTGGATGAAGGAGCAATAATCCTCGGGACAACCAACGTTCCACGAATGCTCATTGATTTACAAACAAATGGAGACATTTATCCAACAGGCAGCAACCCTTATGATACGACACGAGTGCCTGGTGGCAGCACCGGTGGTGGCGCCGCAGCGATTTCTTCTGGATTTTGTCCTCTGGGCTTAGGAGGCGATATGGGAGGGAGCATTCGAATTCCAGCCGGATTCTGCGGTATTTACGGATTAAAAACGACGGAAGGCAGTATGGGCACCAGGTTTGGTTCTTTTCCAGATACCTTTGAAGTTAACCAATACTTCTGTATGGCAGTTGCAGGCCCCATGGCAAGAACCATCGAAGACATTGAACTTGGTTGGACGGCTTTGATAAAGCCATGGTATAATAAAAATATTTGGCTGTCAGTGGATACCAGCAAGAAACTGGCTCAATACAAAGTAGCCCATTTGGATGAATGGCATTTTGGAAATGATAAGATTCTCATTTCCTCAGACGTTAAACAGAAACTGCAAATTCTTGTAGACTCATTAAAAGAGAATGGGGTGAAAACGGAAAACATTCAGCCCGATAATTTTGTAGAAATGCGACAAATGCATATGCTGTTGATGGCTTATATGGCATTCGCCAATCAACCATGGATCATACGTCAATTAATTAAACGTGAATTTGAGAATGGTACGCCACTCAAAATCGACATGAGTGAAGGCTTAGCCCGCATAGGTGATGCAAATGAAAAAGAATACGCTAATATTCTTATCAGGCGAGAGAATTTGCGCAATGCGCTCGAACAATTTTTTAAAACTTATGACTTTCTCATTCTTCCAATAACTCCTAATCCGGCATTCAAAAAGAATCCCGAACAACTGCCTATGCTGGTGGATGGCGTAAACATGGAATATTGGGACCATTTTCATTATACGATGTGCTTCAACGCAACCGGCCATCCGGCATTGACTATTCCGCTGGGTTTGAACCAGGATGGATTACCCATAGCCGTTCAGATCGTAGGTCCGATGTTTTCAGAAAAGCAACTCATTCATTTTGCCAAGTTAATCGAACCTTTGCATGAGGGTTTCATCCCTCCTAAAGAAAAATAAACTAATGCATATTACCGCTTATTTGAAAGCAAGAGTTTAGGAGTATCATAAACCACGATTGAATATCAAAGTCTGCGATTGATTGATCCTAATCGTGCGACACATTGAAATCTCAACCTTAAAGTAGTTTCAAAACGATTCCGTGAAAATCAATTAGCATTGCCATATATTCGATTTCCTACTTACCGGACAAGAACAGTTATTCTATCCCATCATTCCACTAGATCGAGTATCTTGACCTATCTTCATCTAACTTGGTATTCCTATTTATCCCAGGATTGTAACAGAATAATTCACATCGACAATTCTCAAATTAATTTAGTGACCTGTATTTCAGTATCAAGCTATTGCTGATTACGCTGACACTACTAAAAGCCATAGCGATTCCGGCAATCATGGGATCCAATAAAAATCCGTTTACGGGATATAAAATTCCCGCGGCAACAGGAATGCTCAAAAGATTATAGATAAATGCCCAAAAGAGATTCTGCCGCAGTGTATGCACTGTTTGCCTTGAAATTTTTATTCCTAATGGTATTTTCATTAAGTCCGAAGATAACAAGGTAATTTGTGCAACATCTTGTGCAATCTCGCTACCCTGACCCATCGCAATACTAACATCCGCTTGCGCCAATGCTGCACTGTCATTAATCCCATCTCCTACCATCGCCACCAAGTTACCTTTATCTTGAAGTTTTTTAATGAATTCTGCTTTTTGGTTCGGACTCATGGACGCATGAACATTGGGTATTCCCAATTGAGTAGCCAGCGATTGTGCAGCCAATTCATGATCACCGGTCAGCAGGTAAGTACTGATTCCCATTTTTGCAAGCAATTGGATAGTACTTAACGCTGTTGGATTTATTTCATCCTCAACGGCAATCACCATTTTAACTTCATCATCAATGGCAAACCAAACTAAGGTTTGAGCCATCGCCAAACGATCGTTAGCAAACATCATAAATTCTGGTGCAATCCGTATGGATCGATCTTTCATCAATTCCAAACTCCCCAGAAGAACATTCTTCAATGCATATTTGGCTTCACATCCCCGACCAGGTATATTAATAAAATGATCCAATGCAATCTTTTTTAAGCCGGACCAATGTAAAACAATTGCATGAGACAAAACATGACTGGAGAGCAATGCAAGATTGTAAAGTAATATCTCCTCTTCATGGACTTTCCTGGTTGAAAACACATCCGAAACAACTGGTTTACCTCTGGTTAGGGTTCCAGTCTTATCCATGACCACCGAATTCACTTTCTCAAGATGTTCGATTCCGTTTGCATGTTTAATCAAAATACCTCGAGCTGCTGCTTTACCAATGCCAACGGTGATTGCTGTAGGGGTAGCCAGTCCAAGTGCACAAGGACATGCCACTATGAGTACGGTAACAAAAGCGACAATGCCCATTTCCATACCACTATTCCCTGCATAAATACTCCAAACAATGGCTGATGCGACTGCCAGGATGAACACCACTGGCACGAAAATAGCGGCGATTCGGTCTGCCAGTTTTTGAGAGATGGCCTTGGTGCCCTGAGCATCTTCAACCAACCGTATGATATGAGCCAACAATGTCTCCTTCCCCACCTGAGTTGCCGTCATCAACAACTGACCATCGAGATTTATCGAACCCGCCAGGAGTTTATGACCCTGTTCTTTAAATCGAGGAATTGGCTCACCCACCAGAGCTTGTTCATCTACATAAGAATAACCTTCCTGTACATTTCCATCCACCGCAATCCGGTCACCTGGTCTAATCAATAATTGGTCACCCACTTGAACGTCCTCTACAGCAATCCATTCAGCCAGCCCAACCGCGTTTATTCGCTGAACATTTTTAGGTTGCATATTGATCAACTGACGGATGGAAGATGATGTGGCAGCTTTAGCTTTCTCTTCAAGAAATCGGCCGAGTTGGATAAAACTTAGAATGACACAAACGGATTCATAATAATAACTTGAATGTCCTTTAGGCATTGCATACAAAATGCTTGAAACTGAATTCCAAAAGCTATAGACATAGGCCGTACCTGTGCTCATGGCCACCAACGAATCCATACTCAGCGATCGATGTTGTGCAAGCCTCCATGCGTTTCTAAAGAAACGAATTCCAAAATAAAAAATCACCGGGGTGGTCAATGCCAACATGATCCAATGACTCCACCATAAATGCGAAAAAAACATGCCCAAAATCACTACTGGAAGAGAGAACACTAAAGACCAAATTGCATTCGTTTTAAGCAGCGCAATTCTTTGCTCCGTCCATTTAACTGGGTCAGCAGCAACGTCCAATGTATCTCCCACCACCAAATCATAGCCTATGGACCTCAATTTTGTCCTAAGCGATTGACTGCTTACCACCGAAGGAATGTATTGTATCATGGCTACTGCCTGAGCGTAATTTACAGACACTTCAACAACTCCAATGGTTTGTCTGAGAGCATTCTCCACCGATCTGGAACAAGCAGCACATGACATTTCCAATACCGGAAACTTTTGCTTCATCACACTGACAGGAAACGATGCTTTCCTGAGCATTTTAACCACTTCAATTAATGCTAAGGAGTGTTTCAATTCCAATGTTACCCGGCTCATTGCAGGCTCTAACCTACAGAAGTCAACCCCATCAATGTTTTGGATTTTCTGCTCCAGGTCACCCATTCCAGGATGCCTTTCAAGATCTTCTAAGGGTATGATGACTCTGGTCGCTTTCAAAATTGATACAGATGATTGATGAATCGTATGTCATGATTAACAGCCAATTTCACGATTGGTTTGAAAGAAGTCATATTCCATTTAATAATCCTACTCGTGCATGGCCACACACCTTACCCATTACCGCCTATTTTATATTCTAGAAGGTATTCAATTTATTCCGTTATTCTATCTCCAATAAATGCAAGGAATCGACTCTTTCAACTACAATGATTTTAAGTACCGCACTAACATTTGTAAGTATTTCATATTTCAAGGCTTAAGTGGATTAGGATCCTTCAAACCGGATGCGTGAAACTTCATTTATGCTATTGACGCGAATGGGTATTCTTGTGTTAATATTTCACATAAACAATGGAGTTTATAACTCACATCGACAGAGGCCAAATATTTATAAACAGCTATAAGGATTTTAAAAATGCAAGCAAGGCATTTCTATCCTTCAAAGCCAAAGATTTATAAAATTCACTTGAACGCTGGGCTTCTCCACCATGCCATAAAATGGCTTCTTCCAAAGTAGCAGCGCGGCCATCATGCATAAATCCTGCATGAGAATTGACCACTTGAGTCAATCCAATTCCCCATAAGGGTGGAGTACGCCATTCACGACCTGTGGCATCTCCGACTGGACGGTTATCGGCTAGGTTTTCCCCCATATCATGAAGCAGCAAATCAGTATACGGATGTATGGTTTGATTTTCCAACGATTTTATTGGAAAACTTCCTGTAACATATTTTTCGACATGACAGGAATTGCATTTTGCCTGCGAAAAAAGGAAACGTCCCCTTCTAACATCTACATCATTGACAGACCTTCTAGCTGGTACCCCCAAAGTTTGAAAATAAAATGCAAACAAATCAATGGTGGTGTCATCGACGTCCAGGTCTTTTTGAAGACCAGCAGTGCAATTGGTTTGACCTGCACAATGTTCTTCAGGAAAATAATGGTTAGTAAGTCCCATATCATTATGTGCGGCAGCTGCAGCTTGCTGCTTACCGGTCGGTTGCTCTGCTTTCCAACCAAAGCGGCCTAAGACCTTTTCCCGTTTCAATATGTCCCAAACGCGATTGGCTTTTCCACTGATCCCATCTCTATCCAGATCATTCACATCTTCTTTTGCTAAAACGCTGGATTCTGGAATAGCTTCCAACAACCCAAGGCCATGCACAGGAGGTGCATTTCTTGGAGAAATCAAAGCACCGGCAGGAAATGGAATGTATGAATGAGTAATAGAATAAACCGGTTGCTTCAGGATGACTATTTTTCCGTCCAAGAATTTCTGAACCTGTTGTTTGTAATAAAAACTTATGGTCCCTTCTGCTTTTGTGCCTACCATGCTTTTATTTTGTAGTTGACCACCAAAGCCAGGTACCGGAATTGGATTTCCAAATCCATCCACTCCCTGCATACTGAGTCGCAACAACAAACCGGAATTGGGATCCCCATCAAATTGAGGAATGCTGCTCCTTCCATTTCTCGTGTGGCACCGGTCACATGAATTTTGATTAAACAATGGTCCTAAACCTCCGAATTGCGGCGCAGGAGCTGAAATAAACTGCTGTTCAAAGGCAGCGTCTGCTGAGAAATGTGTATTGAAATCTTTTGCATCCAGATGGGGCATTGGAAATGTAAATGCATCCGGACCGGAACTGAATATGGTTGCTTCGCCACCTTGTAAAACATAATCAGGATCAATCTCCGGTATCACCTCTTCTGAATTACATGCATAAAACGTCAGGCAAATAAATGATAATACCCATTGCAGGCTCATCTGAGATTTGGTCTTAACCACTGTACAACTGAAATAATTTTCCATTTGCAACATGAAAGTTTATAAATTGGAAATGATTGGTAATAACTTTTCTTCCAATTCTCTTTGCAACGAACGAACGTTTGTTTGCGCCGTTTCGACTGCTGCAGTCTGTGAAAATATCGCTGTTGAAAAGCTACCAGGTATTTGCTCAATGCTTGAAATGGCTAAATCAATGGCAGCCCTAATCTCTTGATAAACTTTTGGATCCTTCATTTTCAGAATTTCAGCAATGGATTTTCCAGATTCAGTTCCATTAAGACTCCCCAGATAAATATTCAAAACACTTCGCATGTTATCTGCAAAATCTTTTTTTGAATTTCCACTGAATCTTGATTCTTCAAGTGATAAATCCTGCTGTGCTAATGGATCATTTATTTTACCATTGGCCACTTCGTCCGCAATGATGATCATTGCATTGGCCATTTCCTCCAGGGCAGCTTTTTGACTAATGTAAACATTGCTCCCCTTACCTGCTTTCACGATATGTTGCAAATAATTCCCTCCCGTTGGCGACCACAGTTCATACAAGGTTTGAGCATCATCTGCCAATGCACCGCAAGCTGCCAATAAATAATCATACTCCCGTTTCGTAAATGCAGAGATTTGCTTGTCACCCGATTCACCCCACAACAAGTATTCAATGGTATGAAATCCCTTGAGGGTTCCTTCTTGTTGATGTAAAAATTCAATCGTCAAATCACTGCCGCTGTTCAATAGGTTGTTTAAGTCGGTGACATTAACGGGCCATGAATCCAGGGATGGATCCAAACCTTCCTGATCCACCGGACCAAACAAAAATCCTTCAGATTGCTCCCATGGTGAACGTGCTGCAACCCAGGCTTCACGGGCAGTCTCCAGATGGAATTGATCAGGTTGCATATTCAATTGTTGAACTGATTGTTCTAAGGATTCTGCAAGTGATGCAAGATTTTCATAAGTCTTCAGAATGACTGTATTCGCTGTATTTTCTAATTCCAGACTATAATCATCCTGAGGAATTATTTGACCATCGTCTGAGCAACCACCCAATATGCTACTGAGAAAGATCCAAACAAGAACATTACTGCGTAAATCCATATCTTTAATTTGTATTGTTAAAAATCAAAACCAAATCCCAAACCCAAAGTATTTTCTTTTTCACCACTCCCCAGTGATCTCCAGGCGGAATGCAGCTTAAAGACAATTCCCTGGCGAATGAAATAATTCAATCCAGCAGTAAATACCTTTCGCTCATACCGTGGATTATTAAAAACTGTCCCTTCAGTTTTCCACATGGAATCATACCATTCAGCACGCGTAAATAAATAAAGTTCGTTCTCTTTTGTTTTAAAAAGATGCATGAGGTTATACGCCACTTCCACATAAGCACCTGCCGCCATTTTCGCAACGGGTGTTCTTTTTACACCCAGGTTATTGGAAAGATTCCGGTTTGCAGAACTCAGGGATTCACTGTTTTGTACATTGCCCAACATTCCGTAAGCTCTTAGTTTCATAGGCCTGGCATCCCATTGCAGGTGCACATCGCCTAAGCTCACCCATGATGGTTTAGTAAAGTCATTTTTGGGTCTGTTACCCGTAGCATTATTGGTATAAAAGCAAAAACCAATTTGTTTGTCTTTGTCCGGAACATAATCTAGCCTGATGGCCATAGCTAATTGATCAGCATTAACCGTTTCGAATCGACTTTGGTAACCACGGCGTATCCAGTTTTGCGAAGAGAACGCAGAGTTGTCAAGGCCACTGACAAGGTAAACTTTATAAGCCCAATGCGGATAAGCCAATTCAGAAGATGCCCCTAATTTTCCAGAAAGTTCCAATCCCGTTTCATACCATCCTAACGGCAACAGCGTATTTTCGACTTCCGAACGGTAGGTAGTAAAATATTGACCTGGTTCATCCAGCGTTGAAGCCAACCCCATATAAACCCGCATTTTTCCTATTCTGACGCGTAAAGCATTACTCATATTGAATACCAGTTGAAGTTGTTCTAATTTAACTGCACCTCCCTTTTCTATCTCTTGTTCGAATTCACCAAACTCTTCCAACGGATCAAACGACAAGCTACTTCCGGTACCGCCATGTTCCCACTCCACTTCAGCTTTCAATGAAACACGCTTATCAAAAGCGTAATTCAAGTATAAATTCAATCGCTCCGGATCAAGCACATTCCTTTGATCGGGCAAAGTCTCCCAGTCAAATGCATAATAATTCACCACACCATATCCACTGATTTTAAGAGGAGCATTATGGGTTTGTTGAATGTTAAAAGAATCTTGTTGAGTCCAGGCCCTGCTTAGGGGTGTTATCATAACAAAAATGAAAATTATGCAATTCCAATTGAACATAACGTTGTAATTCATCAAAAAACATGGAGAATGGATTGTGGATAGCCACCAGTTGGATGGAAAATTCTCAATTCAGACTCCAATAATTTATACACGGGGACAAAATTAGGGCAATCAAAGTCCAGGTCGTTTTAGATACCGGGAAAACGATTTTAGTTATTGGAAAGTAATTTGCGAAAATGCTCACTGGGGTTTATTCCAAAATAATTCTTGAAGGCTTGCGAAAAACTGCTTAAGGATGAATAGCCTACCTGTTGGGCAACTTCAGAAATACTGTAATCATTTTGAAGCAGATAGCGTGCTTTGATCATACGGTTTTCCTGTATAAATTCAAAGATGGTTTGGCCAAAACTCTCTTTAAAGCCTTTTTTCAAATAACATTGATTAGTTCCCATGGCTGTGGCGATAATGGGAATGGTAATGTTATTGGATAAATTATTCAGAATAAAATCTCTTGCTTTTAACAGTTTATCTTTCTCCAGAGGACTTTGGATTATTTGACATCCGTCGCAACCTATTTGAAAGATTTGACTCTTTTTTTGCATTTGGAATAACAAATAAAGGATCTGACTTTCCAGAAAAAGTTGGCGATGAATACCCACTAATTTGCATTGAATAATATCGAATAATTTCGCTTGTGTATTGCAACAAATGTCCTGCTGAAGTACCGTTAAAGCAAATGGTTGCTCATACTTTTCAAAATAAGTTAGGCATACACGAATGGAAACCCGATAACTATTTTCGTCCAATTCAAATAAACAATCGTTTGACTGAAGTTGAAAGTCAAAATGTACCCAATCGCGTTCTGGAAATACTTCCAGCATGGATTTTTCAGAGGGCATCCCTGACTCAATCCCCAAAGAAATGTGATGGTTTACCCATTCCATCACGCAAAGATAGAGAAATAGCAATTTTTAACCTTCAGTCGTATGTTAAACTTTATAAGCGACCGATGTTATTGAACTTCAAATGATCGTATCGAGTCAAAGCTTTTTGACCACGTCAGAATATACTCACTGAAATTTTTCGAATTTCCCAAGTTGAAGTCGATAGTTCAACTCTCCTCAACTGCAACAACTGCTTCCACAACAAGATTTGACTTTTTCTCCGTACACCGTGATGCTAAAAATTCCGATCTCGTGATTTTTCAATAAGTCCATTTGAGACTCGTCAAGGAATTTTTTAAGTATATCATCAGGGATGATAATCTGTTTTTCTTTTTGAATAGAAACATTACTGAACCCAGCCTCCTGTATATAATGAAGGTAATCAGATTTTTGCACTGCTCCTGCGACACAGCCGGCGTACATTTCTGCACTTTCGCGCAAAGCATCAGGAAGTTGTCCGACCAAGACCACATCTGAAATGCTGAAATGTCCACCTGGTTTTAGGACCCGGAAGATTTCCTGAAACACCTTAGGTTTATCAGGAACAAGGTTCAATACACAATTACTGACCACAACATCTGCGACGTTACCGCCCAATGGCATGTTTTCAATGTCTCCTTGCCTAAATTCGACATTGCTGTACCCCAGGCGAACAGCGTTGGCACGAGCCTGATCAATCATTTCAGGGGTAAAATCGATTCCTATTACGCGGCCATCCTCGCCTACCTCGGCACGTGCAACGAAGCAGTCATTACCTGCGCCACTTCCCAAATCGACTACCGTTTGACCTCTCTTCAATTGGGCAAATTCAGTGGGTAAGCCGCAGCCTAAACCAAGATCAGCATTTTGGTCATATCCTTCCAGTTGACTATAGTCATCTGTCATGATATTGTAGACTTCTGAAGAACAAGCTCCAGCGCCGCAACAAGATGTTTGATTGGTGTCTTTGCTTTGTTTTGCAATTTCGGTGTATTTGGATTTCACCATTTCCTTAATAAGTTCATTCTGTTTCATAATATTTATTTTAACAACAATTTGATGGATGATTCATTTGTCTTATGACGCCGGTTAAAAAGTTCATTAGCCCTGCAATAGCATTTTCATTGATGCAATAACAGATAGCATTTCCTTCCACATTGCCCTGAATGAGGCCAGCTTGCTTCAACTCTTTGAGATGCTGCGAAACGGTGGGCTGAGCCAATGGTAGGACGTCTACAATATCATTGCATATGCACGACTGCTGTTTTAAAAGAAATTCAACAATGGCTACTCTTGCAGGGTGTGCCAAAGCTTTAGCAAAACCGGCTATAGAAATCTGCTGCTCAGTGTAATGACTCGTGTTACTAGCTCCCATTTTTATAATTTTAATATTGCAATATTACGATATAGACTTGAAACGAAATTTTTATTAACCAATAATTAACCATTAATCCGCTGGTATAGAATAGAAAATTTTTGCTAAAACCCAAGCCTGAGGAATTGTACTGCTACCTCAAAACGTCCTTCAATAAACGGTCCCTTCGAATTCCCAGATTTAATATATCGTGGCTCAAATTGCTTACCTCTTTAAAGCCAACCTAATGTTTTATAAGTACCTGAATCAGTGAATCCTCTACCGAAGCTTTGGCTGCAATGGCATCCTGAATGCGTGCATTTGGGAAGGTTATGGACAATACATATTGTTTAATCTTCCATTGCCCTTTTTGTTTAACCACGACTCCGGAACCACGACATATTTTCATTTGAGTACTCAGTAATTCATCAAACCAGGCAATGTCCGGATGTTGATAAAAGTAAATATGACGCTGGACTGTTTTAAAGTTCCATGCTTTCCCTTTGTCAAAATAAGGTTTAGCCCAAACCATAAATGCATTTTTATTCCAATGTTCTGTAGCATCTGTTCCAAGAAAGGTGGCGTCATCGGTATAAAAATCAAAATATCTATGAAAGTCTGCATTCGCCGCTGCCAGGTTAAAAGAGTCCAGCATATTTCCAATGGCGGTGGTTTCTGTGAGGGAATCCAAGGTAGGTGCATTTGTCATAACACCAGACTCTGATGCATTTGGAGACTTACAAGAACCCCATAGAGCAATGGGCATATAAATTGTTACAAACCATTTAACACTGCGCATATGAATTTAATTTGAATTACAAATTACAATGATTGATCATAATCCAAAGGAAAAATGATATCATGGATAGTTCTGATGACAACATTGCCAGGTAAGCTAATTTCAAAAATACTAAGGGCTCTTATAAATATTAAGCGTAGACAATCTAAATTTATAATCCCTAAAGCCTGTTGACATCCTTCATGCATACATTAATTCCGCAGTCAATGATAATTCAGTTTAACAACTCCATACAAAAATGGCCTTAACTGAATTATTGTGTAAGTCATGAACCACTTTGACAGAATAAGCTTTAATGCATAATGAACATTCTTTTTGTTACATCCATTTCTTCATTTCGTATACGAAGTACATATAAGCCAGCAGGTAAAAAGTCAAGTTTTGCCGAAAAGTTATTCCACCCGGGTGATGCAAACTGCTCAATCCATTGTGTTGTTTTACCTTGCACATCGATTAAAGTTGCCGTGACTTTTCCAGCAACATTCACGTAACAAGAAAATCGCCCCCATCCGTCCATCACTGGATTTGGAAAAATGTTAACTTGAATTTCGGCTAAACGTGGATTTTCATTACTTACCGGAACTCGATGCACGGAATTATGCGCACTAATCAACCAAATATCAGGATCAAATACAATTGAATCTACTGAAAAATCAACCTGAACCATAAAATTTTGTCCATTCCATTGATGATCTAATATGACATCTTTTGATTGTCCGTTAGTGCCCAATAACCGGATGGGCAATGGCAACTTAAAAAATTCTACAGAAGGATGTGAGGTGGATTGATTTACGGTTAATTCAAGCTTTTGAGGATTCGTCTGACTCCATTGTAACCGGTAACTGGGATACCCTTCACGTGTATACCAGTTTAGAAAAAATTCTGTGAGATCTTTTCCACTGGCGGCTTCTAAATGTCTTTCTAAATCTTTGGTGGTCGCTGTACCGTATGCAATATTAGCATCTTCAAGATAATTTCGTACCCCTTTGAAAAAAATCGAGTCGCCGCAAATCCACCTCAGCATATGCAAAACCATTGCACCTTTTGAATAGCTCAATCGTCCAGAAAAAATGCGTCCAATTTGTGTGGTGTCATCGACCATTAAGGTACCACCTGCTTCTGAGGTAATGTCCTGGATCCTAACTTCCTTAAATCGGTACCAATACATGGGTAAAAGATGTTCATAACAAAGTCCACTGAGGTATGTCGCGAAACCTTCATTCAACCAGATATCCTTCCAACTGGCGCAAGTCACTTTGTTTCCAAACCACTGATGTGCCAATTCATGAGCTGCTAATTCATAACCGAAATCCCCCATAAAAGACATGGTTTGATGTTCCATGCCACCACCCCATCCAAACTCCGCATGCCCATACTTTTCTTTATGAAACGGGTAGAGTCCAAACAATTCATTGAACAATTGCATTTGTTTTCCAAGGTCTTTTAAAATGGCTTTAGCCCTATCCAATGACTCTTCAAAAGCATAGCTCACCATCAACACTGAATCCTTGCCCCAACCGAATTTCTCTTGAAAAACTTCAAACCGTGTAACAGCAATACCAATCAGGTAATAGGCAATTGGATAACGATGCTGCCAATGGCTGGTCTTGATGCCATTTTCGACCACTTCACTGACAAGAATGCCATTGCTGGCTGCCTTGAATTGCTCGGGGTGAATTACGTAAACGTCAATTGAATCCAGTTTATCCTTCAGATCCTGTTTACAAGGCATCCACTCTTTCGATCCAAAAGGCTCCGAAAGAGTCCAGAGCAATGGATCGCCATTGCTCCTCGATTCTGTTACAAACGACCCAAATCCTTGGGTGGAGGGGACACCATGATAATAAAAGCTAACCGAATCCATAACTGATTTCGTCAAAAGCTCAGGAAATGAAATTCTGATAATAGAAGCCAAGTGCATAAACTCAATCTTTCTACCATTCCACACCACGCTGTCCATTGTCAATGATTCTGCTAAATCAAACTCCAATGTTTGCAAATCTTCGGATGGAACAAAAGTGTATAAAACTTCACCGCGAATAAATTGAACTGCAGGATCTACCCACCACTTGAATACAGCATAATTCATGTCTGCATGATGATTCAGGGAAGATTGGACTATTTGCGAATTCACCATACTTGATCTTTCAAACGCACATTTCTCATGGCAACTCATTGATTCCCCGGGTAATCGGTTCATGTCCTGAGCCCAGGTCAATTTTCCTGAAAAAAGTATGAAATACACTAAGGCAAATACGTAAGTTTTCATATTTAAAAATTCAAAGTAAACTCCAAAATATCATAACGTATTCAATAGTCCAATCGGCCCCAATTTCAAAAAAAATTTCATCCAAATACTCTTATCGTACCTGACGGTTGAATTTTGATCATATTTTCTTTCCTTCAAAAACCTGGTGGTATTGGACAAACTCCTTTTGAATGATTAAAAAACATGGTTCATGTGGATTTATGGTAGTTCGTCAAATGGAGTAAAATTAAACCCAATCCATGTAACTCTAATGTATGGATTATACCCTGGGCAATGAATGCTATTGCAGCCATTGGGTTAAAATTTACAATGTGCCGCCAGTATGAAATTCCTACCGGGTGAGGCAATCCCAGAACTATAAGGGCGGTAACGCTGATCAGTAATATTTTCCATACCACCGGAGACTGTCACATTTTGATTTATGGGGATACTCGCTTTAAAATTTAATGTATACCAGGAAGGTGAATATGGTTGTCCATTCTCATCAGCAGCATAAATTTCTGTTTTTGCCTTTTCTTCTTCAGGCAATTCATCAAAATCATATCCCTGACTAAATTGAAGGTACCATTCCAAAATGACATTTTTCTTTTTAAACTCAAACCTTGTAACTCCAAAAAACGGAGCGGCATGACGCAAAGGGCTGTTACTTCCATCTTCCAATTCCTCTTTCCCCTTCTGGAAATTAATGTCCGTAAGCCATTTAAAACCACCCTTAAATTTTAACTCAACGCCTGCCTGCACCCCATAAACATAAGCCGATGCAGCATTTTGAATGGCTTTTACCTGACTCAGATCTCCATCGTAAAGGATACTGTCCATGCCGTTTAGGCTAAAGTTACGGAGTACCATTGCCTGATCCAACCAGGTATAAAATGCCGTTAAATCGACTTTTAACCAATTTCCCCAAGTCTTTGCTACACTGAAATCTAAATTGTAAGCATATTCAGGTTTCAAATCCCTATTAGGTACTGTCACGGAGCCAGGAGAAGAATCAAACACCTTACCCATGTCATCTACATTGGGTGAGCGAAAAGCAGTAGCCCCGTTGATGCTCAATATCCACTGGTCATTTGGTCGATAAACTAAACCCAAACTTCCCGTTAAGGACCCATGATGTTGTTGTGCATCTGTAAAAGGAAAATGATAAAAACTGGTATCGAATGTTGCATTTAAAGAATTAATGTTATAGCGGCATCCAGCTTGAACTAACATACGTTTGTTTATCCGAAATTGATCAGTGAAATAAACTCCAAATGAACTCCATTCAGACTGTGGATACCGACTTGGTCCTACTTTCAATAATCCGTTTACTAAATCTTCGTCAACTCCATTCGAAACGACATCGTTAAACACTCCCTCTAAGCCATAATACAAGTTATGTCGTGAACCAATTTGTTTAATAAAATCCCAGTTGAATGAGACAGCCTTAACTTTTTCCTGGCGAATTTCACGATCCGCGCTTTGAATGTTTCTACTGATTCTGCTTTCTTCAAAATATTGATAGGCCGCCTTTAGATCAGTCCGATCGAATAATACATTGGCCTTAGAATACTCTAGGTCGATTTGATCCATGTGCCAAATCTGGGGACCATAGGACCATTCGCCGTAACGGGGTAAGCCATTCCGGTATCGAATATGACGGTCATACCTTGCATATGGTGATGTTTCCGAGCCATGAAATCCCATTTGAATGTCAAGATATTCATTCGGTCGATATCTTAATTTCTGCATCCAATTGAGTTGGGAATATGCAGAAGGCGTTTGGATCAAAGGATTTTCATTATTAACCACAACATCCTTTTGATCTATTCGCCTGACATAAAAAGGTCTGAGGTATTCATCAGGGCCATGACGACCCATTTTCAGATCCTGAAAGGACATCGAACTAATACTACTGACCAGAGCCCACTTTTTCCAACCTAGATGAATGTCCACATGTCCTGAATTTTCCTGGTTAGCTGAAGAGTATCGGGCAATACCATTACCACTCACCCATACATTTTCATCCTTGGACAATCGCGGTGTAAGCGTTTGAAAACTCATAATACCTCCTACCGCATCGCTTCCATAAATGATCGAACCTGGCCCAAACAAAACTTCGACCTGGTCCAAAGCAAATGGATCTAACGAAATCACATTTTGAATGTTTCCACTTCGGAATATTGCGGTATTCATCCGGATTCCATCCACAACATACAACAGTCGGTTAGTAGCAAAACCACGTATCATCGGGCTGCCTCCTCCCATTTGACTCTTCTGAATAAATACTTTGCCAGAAACCCCCAAAACATCTGCTGCATTTTGAGGGTTTTGCAAAATCAATTCTGCATTGGATACTGCAATAACCTTTGCAGGAATTTCTGAATTTTTTTGCTTCCATCGTGTGGCAGATATTACCACACCTCCCAATTCAAAGGAAATGGGTTCCATCGCCATAATAAAATTGAGTTGTCTGAGTTCCTCATAAGACTTTATAACGGGTACAAATCCTATGGCTTTAAATTCTATCTCTTTAGCATTTTGAAAGGGAGTAATGTCAACCCACCCCTCAGCATTGGTCTCGAGAACCTGATCCGCATCCTTCAAGTTCAATTGAACGAATCCTGCCGGTTCACCGGTTTCAAGATCAAAAATGGTTAATTTTTGTGCATTCGTCAATATAAATAAGCTAAGTAAACCTATAGTGAATATTATTTTCATAAACTAGATTGTATTGAATCATAAAATATTTTCCCAGATACCAGACGGATCTGGAAGGAAACATAAATTAAATTAACGACCTTAAAATCACTTGACAAATTCAAATCATTCGCCAAGTGCTCATATCGCTTCCTAAAAAAATGATCTAGTCTAACTAAATTCCGGAGGATGAAAACAGGGAAATAAAAAATCGGAAGGCTTGTAGAATTCTTTACAAACAAAATTACCAACATCCCAACGGGCTGCAAGCCACTTGGATTCTTGCTGAATAAAATAGTTGATTTTTATCAACTTTTGATCTTTGGATGAAGAATTATTCTGTCCATGTTGAGTGACTAATTTTATTCCCAGGTGTTCCTTAATTTTGTGTAGCAGAAAGCTCTCTTTATGGTCGACCACGCAAATGAGCTTTACGCTATCTTTACAATCTTCTTTCTTCAGCACATCATACATAATTCCCTCCATTTCAAATTCGCGAGGATGTTTCCACTTCAGGGATTTCTCAAATTCGTTTTGATGAAAGGTTAGAATATGTACTTTAGATTCAAAGTATTTTCTGGTTTCCAAATCATCCATTTGCCATCCCATGGCCACCCGGTGCAATATAAGGCCGATACCCAAGACGATAAATGGGGTAATTAGAGAAACCAAAAGAAATCGGCCGAAATATACCTGTTGCAAGGAATCGTCAATTTTGGCCAAAAATAATCAATCACTGGCATAACATGCAAGTCTGCATCCTGATAATTTGTCGCTCATATAATCGTCTCTATATTTTGTCTCTGCGCAATTCACTTGCCTTTTTGTATTTGAGGAAAACTTCAAAACTTGAAATGGAAGCAATTACCAATCCATTCCATCCATCTAAAAAACCTGCCTTAACAAAATACATTTTAATAAACCTTACCAGCGGGTTGATCAGAGATTTTCCAAAAATGCTCTCTTGCTGCTGAATGATTTTCTTGGCTCCCAATTCCGCATAATTTCTTGCACGGCCTAAATGTTCTTTGACCGAATAGTATGAAAAATGCAAAATGTCTCCCTTTAGATCGGTATTGCATAAATCAGGTAAAACATACAACTGTTCATGTACAAAATCTCCTTTCCAGAAAGCTTCATGCTTTTGATAAAGCCTAATTTTCTTATCGGGGTACCAGCCGCCATGCCTTATCCATTGACCGCAATAATTGGTCAATCGGGGCATCCGGTAAACTCCATTTAAATGGTCTTTTACCTTCAATATGGATTGTTGCAATTCAGACGACAATGCTTCATCTGCATCCAATGAAAGCACCCAGTCGTAATTTAAAAGCTTATGGCCTTCATTCTTGGTCTGAGAATATCCTTTCCAATCAGTACTGAACACCTGGACCCTTTTCTGAATGGCCAATTCGCATGTACGGTCCGATGAACCAGTATCCAGTACCACAATTTCATCGACCACGTTAATCAAAGAATCAATGCAACGTTGAATATTACGTTCCTCATTCAGAGTGATGATTAACGCGGAAATTCCAGGCATGAGCTAAATACAATATGGAATTTAAGCTTTCCTAACAAACTCGGACTTCAAGGCCATCGAGCCAAAGCCTTCTATTTTGCAATCAATGTTGTGATCTCCATCTGTCAACCTTATGTTCTTAATTTTAGTGCCGGCTTTGATAGGTTTTGGTGCTCCTTTAACAGGCAGATCTTTCACGACAATGACTGCATCGCCATCATTTAGTTTGTTTCCATTGGCATCCAAAACAACTGAAGTATCTGATGTTGATTCCTCGATTACTGTTTCTGGATTCCATTCATAAAAACATTCTGGACACATGAGCAAATCCCCGCTTGGGTATGCATAGAGACTTTTACAGGATGGACATGGAGGAAATTCATTCATTCTAATTTATATTAATTTTCTGCAAAGTTATAAAAAAGACTTGCCAAATTCCCTATTGGCGGGTATTTCGATGGATACAAATGTATTTTGGCAATTATCGAATTTTCAATAAGCTATTCTGGACCTGGTGAATGTTCCCAGAACAAACTCTGCTCTGTATCCAATTACTTTATAAAAAGCTTCCAGAATCCCTAAAATCTGGACGACTGCTACGAAAGTCAAAAAGTATATGTATCATAAATACTCTTGTCAGTTTATTATCAGGTATACAAAGCACATGATTTCTCATTTATGCTCAGGCAGTTGATATTTTAATGAATATACTTTACTACATCCATTCGCATCTTTAGAAATATAGTCGATCATCTCTTTCCAATGGCTCCATTCCTTTTGAATCAATTGATTTTTACGGCTAGTGAAATAAAGTGTTCCATTGGTTTCATCATAGTATGGACAATAATCCATTGCCGCCGAATTGATGGGAGCGCCAAGATTTTTAGGGCTTGTCCAATTTCCGCATTGGTCACGATGAGATATGTACAAATCTCCACTTCCCAATCCTCCCGGAACATTGTACCGAGTGTAAATTAAGGTCGATTCATCCCGTGAAACAAAGGCATTAAATTCATATCCCGATGAGTTAATGATGGTATCCAACAGCTCTGCCGTTTTATAATGTCCGTTTGACCATTTACAAATATAAAGATCATCATGTCCCAACCCATTTTTAGAATCCCGGGTAAAATATAAGTTACCGCTGGAAGTAACACAGGGATAAAATTCATCATCCACTGAATTCACTGTACTGTCTAAACGCTGTGGAATCCCCCATCCTTCCTGGAGGCTCTGACGTTGGACATACCATATATCAAAATCCTTCGCCGGGCCGATTAACCCACTTAGCGGCCTATTGGAGGCAAAATATAACCGGTGTTGATCTGGACTCAGAAAAGGCTCCAGGTCATTATATCTTGAGGAAAATGTCAACAACTGAGGATTCTCCAGTCCCCTTTTCGCTTTCTGAATACATGCAATTCTTGAAATATCCTGCTGCTGACTTTGAAGGGTAAAGTAAACCTCTAATTGGTCATCGGAAATGCAAAAATCCCTCACATTGAGCAAGCCATTGAGATCGGGAATAGCCACCATGGGCAATTTACTGTCTTGCGCGAAAACAAAGTTGCTCAGCGCCCAAAACGAATGCATGAAGTACCATCTGATGTAAACCATAATGCCTATAAGTTAAAAATGTCCAAAAAAGTAATCAGCTTATGAATTTAAAAAAAATGGATTATGATGAACCATAATATTCCAAAACAACATAGTTTACCTGGAATACCGTCATAAATCAATGCGATAACAACCATTTTAATCCTTCATCCATCACTTCACGCATTCGATTAGCACCCTTCATTTTCTCTCCACCAGGACCCACCATGATTTCTGTAAATGAATGGTCATATGGATACACCTTGTAGGTGATGTTGCGCTTTTTCAGTCGCAATGATTCCAAATATAAATAATCCATGCTTGCAACAGTGGTATTTTCATCTTGGCTACACCCAACCAAATAGACTGGAATATCCAGCGATAAAATATTTTCCATTGGGATGTTATTGCAAAAACTACTCCACCTTAGGTAGGTATGACCAAACCACATTTTATCGGAATTCTCTTGATCAGCATAAATGTCTTGAAAAGTTTGAAACAACGAATCAATGACCCATTGAGATGAGTCCAGTGAAGCTCCCCTGAAACTTGAATTACGTGCCTGGAGAATGAAATCATAAAATTGATTTAAACCATTTCCAACAAATAGCATTAAATGCGTGATCTTTTTGTTTACTGAGGCAAGTTTAGCTCCCACCTGAAACCCTTCAGAGATGCCCATCACTGAAATTTTTGTTTTATCCACTCTGATATCCTGTACCACCTTATTCAAAACAGCATCCGCAGCAGCAACCCGCCAATCCAAAGATAATTTTCTGGTGTATTCCATCGGTTCATTGTATTCCGGAAAACCATGTTCCACATTAAATTTCAAACTATCCACAAAAGGAACACCGGGTTTACTGATGAGAACAATGTGATAATGCTCTGCAAGTTTCCGGATATCCAGAGCTACTGAACTTCCGTATCCTTTGTCCAGTTTTTGATACAATGGAAACGGACCTGATCCATCCAAATAAAGCAACAATGGCTTTAAACTGTCTAATCGCTTTGTTGAAACATAATAGTTTATATGACCCCATTGGGGAAGGTCTATTGAAAATTCCTTGAATCCCAATTTTTCAGAAGCAGTCACCTGGGCGTAAATACGGCCATTATTCCATAAGCAAGCAATGATGCACAAAACAGAACCTGCAATAAAACGACTGGCAGGAAAAAATAATACCCTCATTTACCTTTGATTTTGGCATTAAGGTATGTGTTGGTAAAGAAATAAAATGTTAAATATTTTTTGCAATTCTCATTGCAATCATGACCGAACTCATTTAATACTTAAGAACACTCAGTGATAGAACACTCATTTTTATAACCAAACAAGTGTTGTGACAGTTCTTTGATGTTTTGGTCAATATTTATTTTAAGCCCAACAGAAAACCAATAGTGAAATTCGCATCCCAATCAAAAATAAAATTTTTGCAACCCGTTTCATCTGCAATGGCTTTATAAATATTCAATCCAGCACGCTGTTTCTCCCCTTCGGCCTTATATTCGGTTGGAGATTTGAGAACAGTGTAACGTTCCTTTCCATTTCTCACTTGTTTGGCCAATTCAAATGGAATACCCCCAATAATGAAACAATACTCACGATTGGTCTGAGGGATTTGTCCAATAACTTTTCGGACTTCAGTATAGGCCTGTTCATCCGAAATATTTTTTTGAAAGTACTTAGAACCATAACTTTCATAAGCTTGGATACCTCTAGACGACCTCCAGCTGAGTTTAGTGTTTCCACTTCCTATATCGACCATAAAGGCATTCTCGGAAAATTGGGAAGGTATAACACAGTTTAATCCAAAAGTTCCTTCTTGCTGAGCAGTGACCTCATTGACAAAATAACCCAATGATTTTAGCCCTTTGGAAATTTTAACCACAGAAGGTTCGTTTTTTGCCCCTGAGCTGACCACAAAATGGATATCCTTTCCCGGCACACCGAAGTCTAGCATACCTCGGATATAATTCTTAAGTCCGTTTCGAACGTCATCGTCTGTAGCCATATTCTCATGGACCAAACTGGACCCAAACTCAGCTTTTTGTAATTTCCAATTCTTTTGGTCATCGATCAGCACCACGAAAGAATTAAATCCTGCAGCACCCAGTTCAACTACACCTTTCAATCTTCCATTGATGGGCTCGGGAGCGACATAGGCAAAACCAGGAGTTTCCTGTACCCCCCCTGCGTCAGTATTGCTTGAATTGCTTTGAGGAGTTGTATTCTCCGGTTGTGTCACTTGTTCAGTAGGCACTGGAGATCCAAACTTCTCTTGCAAAGTTGGTGCAAATCTCCTGTATAACATGAAAACCACGCCAAGGATGGCTAAAACAATCAGTAGCCTGGAAAATCTGGTCAATTGCATAATGGTTTGATTTGATGAATAGGCGTAAATTTAAAATGATTTACATACATATCAAATGACCAGGCTTGAAGTCTTCTACAAATTTCAGGAATTTATCGTCCAACTACATGGTTTTATCTGGACAGTTGCTCACCTTCCAGGTTAGACTTAACAGGTGCTTCAGATTGTAGGTCATACACAACAATAGCTGCTATTAAAGGCCAAAAAATGAAACAAGCTTTGTCAGTATCGAGAAAATTATTGAGGAATCCGTGTGAGAAGTAGGTAATCAATGCACAAGCTATGGTACAAATCATGATCCGATGACCAGGATCTTTCTGATGGTGAAATGCTCTCATACTGTAATACATGGCCATGACAAAAAAACTAAAAAAAATCAATAAACCCATTAAACCAGACTCCGCAAGAGGGCCAAGGTATTCGCTATGTGCATTTCCAACATCCCCAAAATTGGTACTGATGGAGGTATAATTCCGTCCCAATTGGTAAGGTGCATATTCAAACATGTAAGTTCCTGGACCAAATCCAAACACTGGTTTTTCCTTAAACATTTCTATTGCTGAAGCCCAGCGGTTAATTCGCTCCAGATTAGATGGGTCAGAACTAATGTTGGATATGGATTCGATATTTTCTTCAATGTCATCACTTCCTGAGATTTTGTTACGCTCCAATTCCATCAAAATGGAATCCATATTGCTAAACAAATAAGTCATAACGATCATCATGGTTACAAACACCCATCGGAATCGTATGTGCAAAACAAAAACCAACAACAATAACAAAGCGGGAATTATGCTTGCCCAGGCTGCCCGGGAATAGGTCACGATAGTTCCAAAGAGCAGTATAAAAATGGCATTAAAAAAGAATGCTCTTTTCACCACATCGGTTTGAGATAAACGGAACAAACCAAAGCACAAAGGCAATACCATGGCAGACACTGCTCCCAATATGGTATGATCCTTAAAGAAAGGCTGCATGGTGGATTGAGAAGGTTTGTCTTCAAAACCATACATCGACAAATGCCCTATATTGAATAGGCTGATGATCACCATACCCGCCACAAACAACATCAAATACCGGTAAGTGTTACGAGGCTCTTTAAAGTAGGTAGCTGCAAGAAAATAGCCGGGGACAATAAACCAAAGTTTAGCGATCACAAATTTGATCGAAACTATTTTATCCACACTGGTAGCGGTGGTCACCAACAACCAGAAAAAATATAAATAAATAAGTACGCTGACAGGATGTTTTAATAAACGATGATCAATTTTATCTGATGTAATCGCGAGATAAATAAATAATACAAGCAACAAAGCCGCAATGGGTTCAGTGGGCAATGCCAGGCTGAGTTTCCCCCATTCCGCATCATGTGGATTAATTGAAAGTGGTGTTAAAAAACCCAAACCAAAGAACAACCAATCCGGTTGGTAAAAGACCAATACTCCAACCAACATCAGAAGAGGAATGGTCAATAAGAAAAACCATTGACCCGCAAATGCAAAAGTAATGATCAATAGAGTGCCCAATACAATGAGCCCGTTTTCCAATGTTTGTTTATCCTTGGACGACATCAGGGTGTCATACCTTTTACAAATTCGGGCCATCTTTGCTTTGCCAAAAGAAGGCTAATGGAGATCAACATGGATGAAAAAACACTTACGACTACAACCAACCATCTGATGGGATATGATTTTCTTTCAGCCGGCTCAGCAGCATCCACCACAAATTTTTGAGAGAACTGAATGTTGGCATCGGCGCGCGACTGGACCAGGTATTTATTGATCAGCATAAGGTTCTCCAGTTCTCTCTCATAAATGCGTTCAAGTTTGTCGAATTCCTCACCAAATTGAATGTTTGACTCTACCATTTGTTTGAGTTCCCGTCTTTCACTTCCAGAAGATTGTCCAAACGCATCAATCAAGTAACCTCTTTGAAATTGGCTCATGATTCCTCGGTGAGTCATGCTGTCCATTTCCAATTTGAGGCTGTCAATCAATACTTGCTGTTTGGCATATTGTTGCTCCAGGTTTTCGATCAACTCTTGTGCTCTTTGGCGTACCATTTCAAATTTTATCGTATCCATATAGGCTGCAATGGAATTGGCGATATCGGATGCCATAGTTGGATTTTTGTCCTTAACCGTAATTTGAATGGAATTAAATTTTGTCCTTTTGATTCCCACATTTCCACCAAAGGTCTTCCGTACAAACGTCAAGGCTGCGGGATCACTTTGCGGTATTTTATAATGATCAAATAAATTATACTTGTGAATGATGCGGTCCATCAAAGTTGTGGAATTCAATATTTCCAGGGCCTGCTCAGCTTCTCCTGTTTCGCCAAAGTCACTGATATTTCCGCGGCGGAAAGAGGTTTCATTGACTGGAGTCTGGCTGAGCTTAACTGGGAAAATTACTGTGGTAGATTGAAAATAAACCGGCAAGAGTAGTGCTACAATGGCTGATCCGACAGCAGTAGCTCCTGCAATTACCCACAACTTTCTAAAATTCTTGACAATAATGCTAAAAAGGTCCTGAAAACTAAGTATTTCCATCTTGAAGTTTGACTTTTTGGTATGGGATGTAAACGGAGTTAAAGCCAATATTATTGGCATTTTTAATAAGATCCGCGAAGATAAATATTCTTAGGGCTTCAACAGACTATTCAAGCTACCCACCATTTGAACTTGTCCTTAATTTTGCTTCATCCTTGTAAACAACTGGTTCAGATCCCGGCGCTCAATGTTACTGGACTCTCTATTTCCCATGGCTTTCTCCACCTGTTCCATTCTTTTTTCCGTAACCGGATGAGACCGCATAAATGCAGGAAGCTCAATTCCTTTGGGCGATTCATTGAGAAAAATCTTAAACATACTATACATCCCACTTAATCCAATATTGCGTTCCAACAGCAATTCAATCGAACGAAGGTCGGCGTCTTGTTCAAAATCCCGGGAATAGCTCAGGTTTTGTATTGAATGGGCATTATCCAACAATATCCCCGTCAATCCAGTTAAGTCACCAAACAAAACCGAGAGTAACATGTAGCCCGACAAAGACCGGAACATACTGCGCAAGCTGTGACGAAGCTCTACATGGGCAAATTCATGCCCCAATAAACCTGCAAGGGCTTCATAATCATTCAATCGATCAAACAAACCTTCATACACCACAATGGTACCTCCAGGTATCGCAAAGGCATTGACAATGCTGTCCTTTACAAAGTAAAAACGCATAGAATAATCAGAAGGTACATTCATCAATTTAAAAAAAGAATCCAGCTGACTACTTCGAACGCTATCGACATGACTGTCCTTCAACATACCGGCCTCTATTTGCTTTCCCAACTTTATCTCCCAGTCCAAAGGCACTTTTCTGGCCACCTGGTCCGCCACCCGAGGCAAGCCCCAGAAATAGACAATTGCCAAAACCAAAAAGATGCCTGTAACAATGCTTAATACCCATGCCAGGGCATGTTTGGAAACGATTGATGGTTTAGACTCCCAGATTTTTCCGGGGAACTCCCGGATGAGGAGGTCTACCGTAGCAGGGTCTTCAAACTCCAAATAGGATTTGGGGTTGCGCTCGCCATAACTCAGGATAAATTTTCCATCTCCCGGTGAAGGATCCGGATGAATCCCATCCACTTCCCAAAACAAATCATCTGCAGAGTCCTCCATTTCGAGTATGATTCGAAAACGGCTTTGCTCGAGCTGAACCGTTACGGGTTGTCCAACCGGCTTGATACCTTGATACAATCTCGCACGTATTTTATGCATATTAACGCTGTTATTGCAAAGATAATCACCTTGCTCTGCTCCTGAATAAATAATCGTAAATTCCCTACAAATACAAGAAAATCAACATCAACAATCAGGAATTCTACAAATACTAACAATTGTTAGTTATAATCCTCAATATGGATTAAAACAATTCATCAAAAAACTCAAAAACAATACACACGTTTATAAATGAAAATAAATAAATTCAATAAACCGAACTATGAAAATCTGAACGCTTGATAATTGGTGATCGTCCAATACCTCCATCTTATTGCTAATTAAGCCCATGAATGGATTCATTGGACATCACTGCTATTGAAATAATATGAATTTTAGTTAAATACCGGTAAAAAACATTTATTTTTTTGAAATTTAACAGATTTATATATAGAGTAACGTAATTTTAAGACAGGTGTTGTAAAATGAATGATGCAAAGAGTCGCGTCGTACTGAAATAAATATATCCATATGGTTCGGTGAATGAAATTTTTCCTTGAATCAAGAAAACATTTTATCGTTCAAGTGGATCTTATTAATAATAGCCAACCTCTGAATAATGTCATTTTTAATCAATTGGTTGATTTCAATTCCAGTAAATACTGAACAGACTGATTGCCGCATAGAGCCTCTTGGCCTGTGGGTTTTTCATACAAACCTATATACTCAAAATCAACACAGAAGGACTTTGTTGACGCCATTCCCAGGATTTGAAAGACTCCACTGGTTAGTGTTTACAATCTTATTTCTTAAATTAAATAATCCATCAATATGAGACTTACTTATTTCGCCTTCTTCATCTTGGCATTTCTCCATCAGGATTTGAATTCGCAGTGCACACCTCCTATGGCAGAGTTATGTGAAGTAGCCAATGTCCTTTGTTCGCTGGATGAGTTGAACGGATATGCTTGCCAGAACAACAGTACCATTCCCAGTCCTTGTTTGCCCCTCTGCTCTCAGGGTGGCGTTGGACACAACACCGGCTGGTGGGCTTTTGTAAGTCAGGGTGGCACGGTGACCATCACCTTAACCATCGGGAGTTGTGTAATTTTACAAGGTTTGGAATTTGGACTTTGGGGTGATTGTAATTGCAGCGAAGAAGTCGCCTGTCGGTCCATACCCTGTATTCCGCCAGGAAGCGTTGAAGTCATTAGTGCGCATTTAAAAGCCTGTAAGACTTATTACCTTTGGGTAGATGGTTGTTCAGGGGATATTTGCGATTTTACCCTTAATACCAGTGGTGGAGCTCCTCCTTCATTGATCCCATTAAGCTTTATCAATAACGATTCAAGTCAGATCATTGAGCCCGTATGTGTAGGAAGATGCAATTATCGTTTCTTCGTAAATCCTCAGCCCGGAGGATTCATTGCATAGTTGCGGAGTGCGTCTTGAGGGCCAAAAAGCCCATAAAATTGAGGCAAAGAGTGGTTAGAGCCTCAATCCCTGCGGAACTAGCTAAACTCATGGAGTGCCTTCAAATTGAACGTTTAAAGCGGGGTCTAACAAAGCGTACAGTGGCTAAGCTTTTCAAAGTAGGCATTGATACTGTTATTGATTGGGAGTATGGAAGAAAGCCACCACCAGCAAAATACGCAAAAGCCATCATTGATTTTTTAGGTTATATTCCGTTCTGTCAAGTCAATCCAACTTTAGGAAAGCAGTTGTATCATGCAAGGCTCGTCAATGGAAAAACGCAAAAACAGCTTGCAAAAATCATTGGATGCGATACGGAAACTATTACTCGCATCGAATCGGGAAATATAAATATTCAAGATAAGACCAGAATAAAAATTGAAAAGTACTTAATTGACATTTGTACTTATCGCAAGAATTAAATTAAATACCAAGGAATTTTTGTTTTCTAATTATTCTCTTGAAATTTTCATCCTCCAGGTAAAACTCGATGTAACCATTGTTTTGCTTTATTAATATTGTAATCTTGCAAACTTTCTTCTGCTTTTTCAATGTTATATTTAAGACTATTTATTTTATCTTTTGTCCATTGGGAATCGAGCCAAGAAGTTGAAAGTTGCCTAACTGCATAGAAAAAACCACTTTGAATATTATCACCATTGAAATTCATTCCAGTTATTAAAAGTTCCAATTCGTAAGAATCATAAGGATAGTTATTTGCAGAATTCCAGGCCTTCAGTAATCTAATTATCGGTTTAACAATTTGGTTGTATTCGGTGTTTGCTTCGATTAATTTAGATTTTACATCTTCTGGATCGGTGGGTTGCCATCCATAATCTTTATCAGGAATATAAATTGTTGAACTTAACCAACCACTTTCCTCTTTTGCAGGAACCAAATCGTAATGAATATTATTAAGCTTAATTGTTACGGTTGGAAAAGACTTTATAACTTCCGAACCATAACGACTTTTGTAATATTTATCGGCAAAATTCTTCAACCAAGCTCTATAAGTTTCTGGTGATCTTTCGTAATCTGTATGATTAAATATTACCATCACATCTATGTCAGATTGACTATCTATATTTCGTGGAAGAATTGTGTCCCTATCATAGGATCCAAAAACAAATCTTTCACTGATCAAATGTCCAAGTTCTTTATCAATATTGCTTAATAGAGTATCTAAAGAAGCCTTTATTCTTGATACTTCAAATGAGTCCTTTTTTAAATAAAAAGAATACGATAAATCTTTAAGATATGTGTCAATAGAGCTTGCCATTAAATTTTTAGTTCCGTTTCCGAATACGCTTCTTCCCCTGAATCGATACCTTGCTTTGCTTTTACATAATCTTTTTTTGATGTAGTATAGGATTCAGCTGACTTGTTAATTCTTGACATTTCTTCCCCTAATTCTTCAATTAAATCTATAATCTTTTCCCTTACGATTAAATTTTCGGAAATATATCCTTGTAATCTGCCACATTTTTTCATAACCGCTAAATAATCATTTCCAGTTCTTAAATGTCCTTCAACTTTTTTGTTATAATTAAAATAAGTCTGAAGGCCACCAAGTAAAGCAGCAACAAAGGCTAATACAACAGGAATATATTTTACCCATCCTTGAGCATTTTCCGTTAAAGTGATAAAAAGAGTTGTACCCATTATTAAATTTACGACGACCAATGGAACTCCAATCCAATAATGGTAAAACTGCTTCCTTTCAGCCGCATTAAAATGTTTCTTTTTACCAAAAGCGGCATCAGCTTTTATTTTTTTTAATATTTCAGTAATATTTTCCATGCTAGTTGAGATTACTCTGTGGAATTATGTTTCTAGGGTATTACGAATTGATTAAATAAATTATTCAATAAGCTGCAAGGTGTCTTTAATTTCTACTAAATGTTTATCATGAAGAGGTTTATTCGATGGACAATTAGGATTTGGACATTTGGATTGTCCTTTAGGAATTATTGTTCCACAACGCGGACAATTAATTTGGTCTGCATGAATTTTTAATTTTTTCATTGGTTCAATTTTAGTTTTACTAATTATACTTTTGCGAAAATAAGGGAAATTCAATTATTTCAATTTATATTTTTTAGGACACTTAAGTTTTAATATTTTTTTCCATAAAAAGAACCTTTAGGAGTTCATAAGAGGAATAATACTCCAATTTATTGTAGCTTCCATAAAAACTCATATTATCAAGTTCTGTAATAATATCTTCCTCTGATTTAAATTTTTTCTTAAAGTAATTGGTATCATAAATATCATGCGGAGTAAATAATTTGCTAAATTCGTACGAAATATCTTCAGTATAATTTTTTTGTATTTCAGGAATTGTGTTCAAATCATTGGGTGAAATTTCAAGCAAGTGGTTTATATGGTAAATTGCTTCTGGAACCGAAAATTTTAATTCATACTTATAGAGCGCAATCACATTTTTATAGCGGGGGTGTTCATTTCTTCTGCTATAGCAGTTAATCAAAATGTCTTTTTCAAATAAATAATTTGATTCGGAAAATTTCGCATATCGGTGTTCAACAACCTTAATTAGGGCTAAAAAATCAATATCTTTGTTAATTATGCTACTTAATCCTTTTAGCTGGTTCTTTAAACAAGTAAGAATTTTTTCGTTTTTAACCCAGAGAATATTAGTATACTTTTCTAAAAATCGTTTATGATTTTCTATTGCCACCTTATAGGGATACTTGATTTCTTTTGATTTAAAATCAAACTCTTTAGCATATAAATGATAATGGATCATTCCTGGTGTAAATATTCTGTCAAAAAAAATGGTTGAAATTAATTCATTGGCACTTGTTCTTCTTATGGGATGTCCAATCAATTCATTCCTTATGTCCCTATTAGGCTTCTTATCATTGGCATTACTTTGCGGCAGTTTATAAATGTAAAGTAACTCATCTATCAAATCCTGTTGTGCATAAATTATCTGCAAAATCCCAATTATCTGAAATATACCGCTCTGAAAATTACGAGCAGGTTTAATTTTAGAAATAATATTTAGAGTATCTTCAAGATAAAATAATAAATCACCAATGTAGTTTGTTTTTGTTTCTTCTGTAAAATTTACCTTTTTCTGGCAATATTTATATTTCCAAATATAGTCGCTCCAGACATTTCGAATTCTATTTAGACGAGTAATAATTAATTTCATTTTTATCAAAGATGAGCAAATCAGAATGGTATTTTAATAAAATCATTTCTTTTTACGTATTGAAGATACAAGAATATCTTTTAAAATATTTTGCTGTCCAGTAGAATCATTTGAACTGCCATAGTTCAATTTAACTCTATACCCCTTCGCCCTTGTTTCCACCGATTGCGATTTTTGAGCAAGTAAAATATCAAGCTGATTAACAAATTCGTCCTTTGACACAAAATATATTCGATTATGAAAAGCTTGATTAATTTCCGCCACAGCTAAAGTACGAATATCATTAAGATGTTTTGGGTCATTGGAAATCATAAAAACTAATGAAAAATTAAAGGACAAACATTTTTGGATATTCTGGACTTCATATTGAATCGTGTTGGTAACTGAAATTTCACAAGCAATTCTTAGGTCGTCTCGATGTAAACTGACATCAACCTTTCCTGTATAGTCATTTATCGGCTCCTCCAATACCGCTTTAAAGTTCCTAGCTTCTGCAACACGCTTGATATACTCCTGAATACTTCTATGTTCACGCTGCTTTTCTCGTTCTGTTTCCTTCTCTACAAACTTTTTCGCTTCGCTTGTTAAATCAATTTTTGAAACGGAATCAATTGGTGCTACCACTTCTTTTGGTGGGTCTGGTATTATGCTTATTTCCTTAACTGGTTTGGGGACTATGACTTTTGCCACAACAGGCATATCTACTTGCAAAGATTCTCTAAGAAGGTCTTCAACCTCACTTTGATGCAAAGCATAGGTGGAGCGACAATGATCGAGCACCGTTCTTTGTTTCCTTTCAGCAATTGCAGTATCCACTTTGGCGAGTTGGGTAAATGATAAATTAAAATCATGATCTTTCTGCCCGACACGAACAATGGATTGACCAACGGACAAGCTTTGCAAATCAGTTGAATCAAAATATGAAAATCCGCTCTCCAATTTGGAAGCGTCTTTGTCTCCACATCTGAAACATACTCTAATGGCTGGATTTGATAAAACAGAGTTGGCGAGTTCTGCATCCCTATGTGCTAATTGGTCAAGGTCTTGATGAGCAAGTATTAAACCTAAGCCATATTTCCTCGCTCCTGCAAGAATAGCAGACATTGAGGGGGTAATGAAATTCTGAAACTCATCAATGTAGAAATAGAAAGGTTTACGTTGTTCGGGTGGGATATTTTGGCGTTGCTGGGCCGCCTGATGTAGCTTGGCAACAAAAAGCGTGCCTAAAAGATAGCTGTTTTCTTCGCCAATTAAACCTTGAGCCAGCTTTACGAGCAATATCTTTTTGTTTTCGAGTATATCGCTAAAATCAAGTCCTTCCTTTTGCGCCATCAAATTTCGGACAATTCTAGGACGAAGGAAAGTATCAAGACGAGTTAGGATTGGAGCCACTGTGTTTGCACGAAGTAACTGAAATTCATTCTTCCAATAATAGATAATATTTGGATCGGTTACTGTTCCGAGGAACTTGTTTCTAAAGCTGGATTCAACTAAGAATCTTTTTAAATCAATCAATGTACCTCCGTTATCACTCTCCAATATCGCATTTATGGCATTAGATAGTACCGAAGTCATTTGATCACCCCATGAGGTTGCAAAGCGTCTGAATAGAGCAACGAGATCGGATGATAGGATTATCTTCTCAGCATCGGAATTGGCTGAGAGAAGATTAAGACCAATTGGATATTCACTATCAGAAGGATCAACTAAAATCACATCCTTTAATCTCTCGTCCGGTATATTCTTTATGATCTCATCAATCAAATCACCATGTGGATCAAGAACCGCTATTCCTCTATCTTGATAAACATCCTGAACAATTAATTTGAGTAATAATGAAGATTTACCAGTGCCGGTAGCTCCTATAACATGCATGTGCCGGAGACGATGTTGATTAGAGAGAGTGACGGTCAATTCTTGTCCTAAGTGCGTATTGATGCCTAATTCAAAAGTTCGTCCTGCTACATCCGTTGGTGCTTGTTTTGTTTTACCTGAATAGGCTCTAAGTTTAGGTGATATTACCGAACGATCAGGAATATGAACTATAGAAGCAAGTTCATTGCTGTTTAAAAGCATTCCAATCCTTTTTGATTGACGATTGATAATATCATCAGCATCGCAGCTTAAAGCGCCACCAAGCTGAATGAGCGTATTACTTCCGCTACGGTTGAATGCAAACAAACTCTGAGCGATTTGCTCTGAAATCATTTGTGCTCTCTCATCAGCTGAAGCTTGTCCAATACACCGAATTACTGTGGCAAATAATGGACTTGATATCTTCTCTTTTGCCAGAGGCAACATTTCTGGAGCATCGGCAAAGAAAGGCCCTCCTTTGCCGTCCGAAATGGCCCTATGCACGCTTTCAGCCCACGGATTGACTGCTGGCTCAAAAAGGACTTGAAGTAGCCCAAATTCGTCATTTTTGATTGATTCCAGGACTGCTATGCATCCAGCAAGCGGATCAGGATCGAATTTGTTCCAAATACGCAGGGGCCTTGTGAATTCGTCTCGCAATCCTAAATCGTTAACCCAAACAGATTGATTAAAATCAATTAACCGACTCAGATGATTTTGTTGTTCATTGATAACAGCACCTGGGATGTAAGCTGCAACTTGTGATTTAAAAGAATTGACATTCTGACCAGTGCAAACAAATTGAATGGAGATTCTGTCTTTCGATCCTAATATCTCAAATCCAACAATTCCTTCGCTTGTCGAAAGCATTAATATCAGTTGCTCAATATTATCGAAAGATATTTTAGTGTCTTTATCAAAATTGATTTGCAGTTCTGTTACTGGATTTGAGTTTTCATATTTGTAAGCTTTGATTGGATAAAGTTCTTCCAATTGATTGAACATATCTTCTCCATATAGACCGGACTCCGGTTTTTTGAACAGTCCTAATGCTTCCTGTATCTGCGAAAAGAAAATTGGCCGTTTACCATCATCAATCTGTCCTTTCTTTTGAGGTGGTCTATGTCCAAAAAATGGAATGAATTCTGGCTCAAGTTGGACAGGTTCCGCAAATACCTTCCAGCCACGTCCTCTGTGCTCCCAGGCGTAGAACTGAACAGTGAGATATTGAGCTAAAGAGAAATTCATCGTTTATCTATTTGGGCAACATTCGCAAATCTGCAGTGCGTTCAAGTTCTGTTAATCCTCGTATTCCTTTTACCCCCGTCAGCTTATCAATTGCAGAAACTACAGCTTGATGCACACTTGCACGAAACATAGCATCGGTGTCTAGTTTGTAATATGTGCTTGGGTTTACTGTAACCTCAAATAGTTTACCAATGAAGGGTAAGCCCCTTAGTATATGATCACTTTCCCTAGTCCACCATGAGACAAAGAAGCCAGTACCCCAAGGTGCTGCACAAATATGAAAAGTGTAATCTCCACGACGGACTTCAAGATAGAGACGACTGGATGATAACATGCCGCCTCCATTGAAGGTTTGTCTACTTGTTTTGATCCCTGGTAGTTTTCGTTCAACAAGAATGTCATCAACTAGATCATAGAATTCAGTGGTGTCTTGTTGCATATTTGGGATGAGGGTATTCCAGTTCTTGATCGCTGTGGATTGGTTGAAAAGGGCATAGAAAAACATGGCAAGAAGCGCCAGCACAATTACGGTAGTCATGTTTGGTTAGTTTGAAGGGTTAAGAAATAGGGTTTGCTCGATTTCAGGGGAACGGAAATCAGGATGTTGAGTATCCGTCCCACGAAGTACACTTAGGCAACAATTTCAATATTTTTCTTTGCGGC